>NZ_NRQV01000028.1:0-50980 GCF_004119505.1 Flavobacterium sp. YO64
ATAATTGATAATTTGTTATGAGACATCTCCAAATCAGAGTTCAATTATTCTATAAAAATTTACGGCTACAGAGCTATTTTAAAAAGAAGAATATATTATAATTGATAAAGTGTAAAACGCAAGGTTTTGAAACCAAATTCAAATAAGGTCATTTGTAATTCGAAATAAAAAAAGTAAAACAAAGTAAAGTGTATTCTTTTTTGATCGTATTTTCTGCTTTTTTTATTTTGTATGTGAAAAATAAAATTATAAGTGCTTATAATTATGTTATGTTTAAAATGAGGCTATTAATAGAATATTAATTTAGATTTTTATGACTTTTTTTGTTAAATCTTATTTTTATTCGTATAGATTTAAAATTAATATCTTCTATTTTTATTCTTTTTTTTATTCTTTTAATTTTTTTTTCTTTCTATTTTTTTCGTTTTGTCATTTTTTTTGTAGTTATTTATATTTTATTATTGATTTTTTTTAATGATTATTTAAAATCATGAATGCTGAATAATAAGAATTTTTTTAACTAACTAAAAATATATTATATGGAAAAAAAATAAAAGTAGAGGCTGTTTAAAATTGTAAATAGGCTAAAACCGTCCTGATTTTTTACTCCGATTTCTTTTGGAATATAATTTTAAAACACGGAGCGAACCGATATGTTAAAGCAAAAAAAATCTGGCTAAATCAAAATTGAAAGAAGACTACTTCTATACAGTCATTGTTTGGGAATGAAAATTTGCATCGAAACGGACTAAATGTTTTACAAGCTTATGAAACTGTTGCCGTATTATGCTGTATAGTTTAAAATTATTAATCTAAAAAACTACTGAAAAATTAAAAAAAGCAATTCAATTTCACTAAATGTGAAAATATAAAATTTTATAACAACCAAATAACCAATAAAATAATGAAACTAAAGTATTACATATTTTTTCTCGGACTATTATTATGCATGCCAATTTATGGGCAGCAACAGAAAGAAATAAGTGGAAAAATTGCTGATGGTCTCGGATTACCAGTGCCAGGAGTAAATATTGTTGAAAAAGGAACCACAAATGGAGTTCAAAGTGATTTCGATGGTAAATTTTCATTAAAGGTAAAAAGTGATAAAGCAGTATTAGTTGTTACTTATGTCGGTTTTAAAACAAAAGAAGTTTTGTTAAATGGCCAAACTAATATTTCGATTAAATTAGAAGAAGACTCTAACAAACTAGATGAAGTAGTTGTTGTGGGGTATGGTTCTGTCAAGAAAAAAGACTTAACAGGAGCGGTGGTTTCTGTTGGAGCAGATAAATTGGAAGGCAGGTCAAATGTTAATGCACTTCAGTCACTCGGAGGACAGGCGTCTGGTGTTCAGATTATACAGTCCCAGGGTGCTCCAGGTCTTGCTCCTACCGTAAAAATACGTGGAGCTTCTTCTATAAATGCAGGAACGACTCCTCTTTATGTTATAGATGGTATTCCGCTGGAAGATAACACAACTACTTCAACGGATTCAGGAATCAGCGGAGGAAGTAATTTGAGTTTTAATCGAAATCCATTGAATTCTATTAATCCTAATGATATTGAGTCAATTGACATTTTGAAAGACGCGTCTTCTGCAGCTATTTATGGTTCTAGGGGAGCAAATGGTGTTGTTATCATTACGACCAAGCAAGGAAAAGCTGGTAAGACCAAAATTGACGCAATTTTTGAGAGTGGTGTTTCTAAAGTCAACCGTAAAGTTGATATGATGAATGCATCAGAATTTATTGCCTACAATACAGCTGCTAGAAACAATACATGGGCGACAACCGTTGCTGCAAATCCATCAGCTACAAGAGGAATTGGTGTAACTGTTCCTGTAGAATTCTCTGATCCAGCTTGGATTGCCCGTATCGGAAATGGAACTGACTGGCAGGATGTTGCATTGAGAACTGCTACTAATATGAATTTCCAGTTGTCGGCTTCTGGTGGAACCGAGAAGACGCAATTTATGACATCATTAGGGTATATAAGTTCAGAAGGTGTTGTAGACAGTAACACTTATCAAAGAATTAATGTAAGATCAAACCTTAAGCATAAGTTTAATGATAAACTTCGTATGGGTATGAACATTGGACTTAGTCAGGTAAATGAAGCACCATATGGTACAGGTGGAAAAAGTGATGTAGTGGGTCTTGCTCTGCAAAGTGATCCATTTTTTCCTCTTTATGTTGAAACAGGAAGTCTTGGTTTTAAGGATCCTACCTCAATTTGGAATACGTTTTCTAAATATGGTTTCCAGCTTTGGCATCCTTATTCCTTAACAAGAGAGGCAATTGCTAAAAAAAGAACGAATGTATCCATACTTACTTCTTTCCTTGAATGGGATATCATTAAAGATTTGACTTTTAAAACTTCTGTGAGTTCTAATATTGAGAATACAGTTCATAATTTCTACTGGAATGCAGGTCAAAACTGGGGATATTCAGGATGGGTGCCAGCGCAGGCTGATTTCAAAACGCTGCAATCTAATAATTGGATTTCAGAAAGTACACTGAATTACAACAAGAAATTTAATGAAAATCACAATCTAAATGTATTGGCTGGCTTTTCTGCTCAAGAACAGCGTACAGATTTAAGCAGTATGACAGCTGGTAGTTTTCCAAATGATTTAGTGCATACTTTGAATGCTGGTGTAGTGAATGCTGGTAATACTTTTGCAGAAGAGTGGTCATTACTTTCTTATTTGGCTCGTGCGAATTATTCGTATAAAGGTAAATATTTGGCAACTGCTGCAATTCGTGCCGATGGCTCTTCACGTTTTGGAGCCAATAACAAGTGGGGGTATTTCCCATCAGGATCGCTTGCATGGCGTATTTCTGAAGAATCTTTTCTAAAAGAATCTTCTTGGTTGACTAATTTGAAAGTTAGATTAAGTTATGGAGAAACGGGTAACAATTCGATTCCAAACTACGGATCGATTGGATTATTAGGTTATAGCCCATATGTAAGTTCTGGTACGGTAAACCAGGGTATTTATACATCAAATTTTGCAGATAAAAATTTGAAATGGGAGAAAACGGGTCAAACCAACTTTGGGGTTGATTTTAGTGTTTTTAACGGACGTGTGAAATTTACGGGTGATATTTATTATTCAAAAACTAAGGACTTATTACTTAATGTGCCTATTCCAATTATTTCTGGGTTTTCTTCTACTTTGACGAATATCGGAGAGCTGGAGAATAGAGGATTTGAAGTAAGTCTTAGCACAATTAATATTGATAGAAAATTCAAATGGAGTACTGATTTTAACATTTTTGCTAATCGAAATAAAGTGTTAAAACTAGGTGCAAATGATGCTCCAATAGATATTAATGTGAGCAGTATGACATCGCGTACAGCAGTAGGACAGCCAGTAGGGATGTATTATGGTTATATTATTGATGGTGTAATTATGTCACAAGCGGAGTTGAACAGCAAAGCATATCCTGTATGGCCAGGTAGTGAAGCGGGTGATCCAAGAGTAAGAGATGTTAATAACGATGGTAAAATCAATTCTGACGACCGAACTTATTTGGGTAACTATCAGCCTAATTTTCAATGGGGTATGACTAATAATTTTTCTTACGCAGGATTTGAGCTTTCTGTTTTGTTACGCGGTTCACAAGGAGGAGAAATCCTTAACCATACTGCCCGATATTTGAAATCAGGTGTAGGTGGAGGTAACCGTAATATGTATTCTGTTGTAAACAATTACTGGAAATCTGATGCTGATCCAGGAAACGGAATGATTCCGAAACCTCGTATGTCGCCAAACACTGTTCAGGATTTTGGCTCAAGTTATTGGGTTGAAGACGGATCATTTGTTCGTATACAAAATATACGTCTAGGCTATAATCTGCCAAAAGATTTAGTTCAAAAACTGAAGATAAGTAATATAAAGTTATATGTAAATATGGAAAATGTACATGTGTTCTCAGATTATTTAGGATATGATCCAGAAGGCAGTACTTATCAATCTGGTGCCATGGTTGGCTTCGATTATGGAGCGTATCCAAATCCTTTTACTGCTACTATGGGACTAAATGTTAGTTTTTAAGAATCGATAAAAATCATTTAAAACGTAAGAAAAATGAAAAAAATAATATCAATGCTTTTTTGCAGCTTATTCCTAATAGGATGCAGTTCAGATTTTTTAGATAAAACCCCTGTTTCAAATGCTAACGAAGAGAATTTCTATAAATCTCAGAAAGATATTGAAACAGCGTTGTGGTCTGCTTATAATTCGCTTTATCTCCTTAATGGTCCTGAAAGTCTGCCATCATTCTATGGTGAGTTAATGTCTGATAACGCCTATAGTGATAATGCTGCCGGAAGAATACAAGACTATGAAAGTTTCGAATTGCACACGATGACAATCGATAATGAGTTAGTGTTTAATTTCTGGAATAACTATTATAAATCAATCTATATTGTAAATAATATTATTACCAGCGCCGAAAAACTTGATTTTGCTAATCGAGATGCCTTAATTGGAGAAGCAAAGTTTTTACGTTCCTTATATTACTTTGATATGGTTCGTGCTTGGGGCGATGTGCCATTGGTTACAACTCCAATTAGTATTGATCAAGCTTATGCACAAGCGCGCACGCCAAAGGATCAGATTTATGATCAAATTATTAAAGATCTTGATTTTGCAGCGGCTAAATTACCAATAAAAACAAGTCAGCGTTTTGTGGGAGCTGCTAGTCAGGAAGCTGCCAATACTTTGTTAGGTAAGGTTTATTTAACTATAGGGAATAAAGCAAAAGCGGCAGAAACTTTATTGAAAGTATATGGTAAGTTTAGTCTGGTGCCTTATGCCGATTTATGGGATTTAACCAAGAAAAATGGCGCATCGTCTATTTTTGAGATTCAATATAAAGGAGGCGTAGCTAATCCATACAGTTCATATTGGGCGATGTTCACACCGGTTGACAATCGTGTTATTACCGCTTGGGGAGGAGGATTTAATCAGGTTACGAATGATTTATGGAATGCTTATGAAGCAACTGACCCAAGGAGAGATATTTCTATTCAAAATGGGTATAAAACTCCTAATGGTTCAACTGTTAATGTGAAATTTTCAATTAAGTGGAAAGATGCAAAAGCTCCTGTTAATGGTTTAAGAGAGGCTTCGGATAATAACTTTATCATTCTTCGTTATGCAGATGTTCTTCTAATGCTGACAGAAGCAACTTCAGACCCAAAATACATGAATGAAGTTCGTGCCCGTGTTGGGTTGCCAGCTTATGGAGCGGCAGGTTATCCAACTCAGTACAATACAGTAGCTCTTGCTTTAGAGCATGAAGCCCAAGTAGAATTTGCGTGCGAATTCCATCGTTGGTTTGATTTAATAAGAACAGGAAGAGCCATTCCAGTAATTAAAGGCAGCAGTAAAAATATCACGCTTACCGAAGCGAAATTATTATTGCCTATTCCGTTTTTAGTAATTAATCAAAATCCAGGTGTTATTACTCAAAATGAGGCTTATAAATAAAATAAACTCATAATTAATTTAATAAAAATGAGCCCGATATATCGGGCTCATTTTGTTTAGCTCGAATAGATGAGAGATATATAAAAAATAGCTGTTATAAAATTAAACTGAAACAGTATTACAATTTATCATAAAAAGAAACCGTCTTGTAAGGACGGTTTCTTTTTATTTACTAATGTGCTATTTTTAAAAAGCTATTAAAATTTATATTTAAATAACTAAGTAAGTTAATTTCAGATCTTTATTTGATCTGGTATTGACCTATTTTTTGTTTCCAGCCAAGATATCCATTTGCAGGCAGTTCATTATTCGAATCACTTAAAACCTGTTCTGTTTGTCTTTTAACAAGAGTAGAGAGCTGTTCAATATTTTTGTAAACACCACTTTTCAGTCCAGATAAATAAGCGGCTCCTAGAGCAGAAACATCAGAGTTTTGTTGCTTATTTAGTGGAATTCCTAGTAAATCTGCTAAAAAATGAACCACAAATTTATTTTGTGTCATCCCTCCATTGACAGAAATAGATTTTAATGGCGCTTTCATATCTTTTGTCATGGCTTCAATTACATCTTTGATTTGATACGGAATGCTTTCTAAAGCCGCTCTCACGATATGATTTTTAGTCGTTCCAAAAGTCATTCCTTCAATGGATGCTTTTCGGTTCATTTGCCAGTGCGGTGCGCCCAATCCGCTAAAAGCAGGAATTAAATAAACGCCTGAATTGTCATTAATTTCCATTGCCATAAAGGCTGTTTCAGCAGGATTTGAAAATAATTGTAATTCATTTTTCAGCCATTCTATGGTGGATCCACAGGAAACAATAGCACCTTCAAGTGCATAATCTATTCGATCTTCGGTACTCCAGCAAATTGTCGTGAGCATTCCAAAATTTGACAAAACGGCTTCGTCGCCAATATTCATCATTATAGAACTTCCTGTTCCCATTGTGACTTTTGCAGTGCCTTTTTCGAAACAGCCTTCTCCAAAAGAAGCAGCATGAGAATCGCCAATTAAAGCAGTAATTGGAATAGAAATATTAATATTATTGCCGAAAATCTGACTTAAATCAATTTCCCCAAAATCATGTGATGAAGGGCAGACCTGAGGCAGGTTTAAGTTGTTTAATCCCCATTTTTCAAGAATTTCAGCATCCCATTTTAGGGTATGAATATTGAAAAGTAAGGTTCTGGAAGCATTTGTATAATCGGTTTTGAAATGAGTTCCGTTACTCAATTTATACAAAAGCCAGCAATCGACTGTTCCAAAATAAACTTCGCCTTGCGTTACTTTTTCTTTTAAGGCAGCATCATTTTGTAGCAGCCAAAGCAATTTAGTGCCAGAAAAATAAGGATCTAATAATAAACCTGTTTTTTGCTTGATTGTATCATTTTGTCCCTTTTCGATTAAATCAGTACAGATATTAATAGAGCGTTTACAGGCCCAAACTACTGCCGGAGCCAATGCTTTTCCGTTTTTATCCCAAAGAACAAATGTTTCTCTTTGATTGCTGATGCCGCAAGATATTATATCTCTCAGCTGAAGTCCCTGATCAGTAAAATTATTCAGGCAAAGGCGAACAGAATCAAGAACATTTTGGTAAATATCTTCTGGATTTTGTTCAACAAAACCATTGTCAAAATAAGTTGTTTTTAGATCTACACTGCCTTTAGAAACAGCTAATCCTAATTCGTCAAAAAGTATGGTTTTGGTACTGCTCGTACCTTGGTCAATAGCTAGAATATATTTTTTCATTTATCTTTTGCAGTAAAAATTGATTTTTGACAATTAGAGAGTATAAGATTATTTGGAGTGAGATCAAGATATTATCTAAGCCAATCCCAGCGTTTAGCCCAATCTAAAAGTACATCGGTTCTCCATTTTAAAACCGTTTTACCGCCTTGCCAAATATCATCATAAAGTTCAGGATTTGGTCGATCCGTGTACCAATTCTTACCTAAATTATAGTCTGTTGCATTAGGTTTGCCTGGCCAGAGATTGCTTACTAAAAAAGTACCGCTCTGGGTTTCAAATCCAGGAATGTTCGAAGTAACTTTATAGCTTAATTTTTCAGTACGTTTTGGACAATATCTAACTACATAATTCCCATTACCTATATAATATCCTTCCCATTTTTGTTCGCCAATTTCTGCCTGAACCGTCATTGTGATGCAAGCTGAATCTTTAGGGATATTAACAATAGGTCCTTTAAAATGAAATTCCATTATAGAAAATACGGGTACAGTATCTTTCACTGTCGTATTTCTATCAAATACAATTCTAGGGCTATGCGCTATCTTTATATAACTGCCGCCCCAGCTTTCTTTCATTGGATTATTTGGATCTCCATCCATCATATAGAGTAATGATGGCGTGTCACCCATTTTAAGCCTGCCTTCATAACGGTTATTTTTATAGTCTTTGCCTAAAAATCCCGCCTCGTTAATATAGTTCTTATAGTAATTTTTTTCGTTTAAATTCTCGGCGACATTATCTGAGAAAAATCCATAATATGATGAATTAGATTCTATAAACCAAAGATTTGGAAAATTAGCCGCTATGTAAGCATAACTATCTGCACTCCATTTTTTATTAGGTCCGCCTATCCAAAACACTTTTATATTTTTCTGAATTTCGGGTTTATCATGTAATGCTTGTGCCAAATCTTCAAGACCACCCCAAATCAGAATCCAAAGCGGTCTTTTATCTTTTTTTAACGCACACTTGATAATCCAGTCCGATCCTTCTGTTGAAGCTGCAAAGCCTTTAAAAGGAAAACGACCAAGTTTTCCTTGTTTACTTACTGAACGCAAATATTCTGGGGTTGCTAATCCTTGAATGTGTTTTTGTAGTTTTGGAAGGTCTTTTTCGTATAGATCGATAGTTCTTACTATTTCTTCTTTACTGCCCTCGCCATATGAAGGTGAAGAAATAAGTCCTTCAATATCAAATTTTTCATTATACATTAAGAGATGAATCATAGATTGGTTATCATCTGGGTCTGTACCTCCAATATCTGTACTTACTATAATTCTGGGCTTAACAGGTACTGGCTTCTGCGCTAGAAGTATGGTAGAAACAGCACAAAATAGAATCGTGAAAATCAGCTTGTTCATATTTTTTAAATTAAGAATTGATTTATGACAAATGCCATCTTGAAAATTAACAGTCGTAACCAGAGTCATTGAGGGTATTATCTGTTTTTTTGATTCATTTTATCAATGATTACCGCTAATAAAATAACAAATCCTTTTACGACCTGCTGCCAAAAAGGCGAGACATCCAATAAAACCAATCCATTATTTAAAACCCCAATAATTACTGCGCCAATTACAGTCCCGGCTACGGTACCAATACCTCCTGAAAGAGAAGTTCCTCCAATAACTACGGCCGCGATTGAATCTAATTCGTAACTCATACCAGCATTAGGTTGTGCTGAATTTAGCCTTGAAGTAACTAAAACGCCACCTACAGCAGCCATCATTCCTGCGATTCCATAAACGGCCAATTTGATTTTATTGATGTTAATTCCGGACAAGAAAGCCGCTTTTTCATTTCCACCAATGGCATATATATATCTTCCAAAGGTTGTTTTCTTAGTTAAAAAAATAACAATAAGAACCATCGTCAGTGAAATCCAGACAGGTACAGGAATTCCTAGAATCCAGCCAGAACCTATGAATTCAAATTCAGAACCTAAATTAGAAATAGGAATTCCTTCTGTATAAAGCATCGTAAATCCACGGGCAATGGTAAGCATGGCCAGTGTTGCTACAAAAGGAGGAATGGAGAATTTAGTAATGACCCAGCCGTTAAAAAGTCCTAAAGCCATTCCGATAAGAACTGATACTAAAATGGCTCCTAAGACGGAAAAGCCAACAAATAAATCCATAGACTCAAAAGCGATTCCGTTTTTTAATAATCCGGCGCATACTGCTGCAGTAAAGCCTAATACAGAACCTACTGAAAGATCTATTCCAGCCATCAAAACCACTAAGGTCATTCCGACAGAAATACAAACATTTACAGAGATTTGTCTCAGTACGTTCCAAAGATTAGCGCTGGTCATAAACTTATCAGACAATAAGCTGATAAACAGACACAGCAAAAACAATGCAATCAAGGATTGCGATTTCTTAATAATAGGGTGGTTTAGTGAGATAGTCATAGTTGTGGTTATTCTGGTAAAGCTGATTTTAATAATTTATCTTCATTAGCTTCATTGGCGAGAAAGGAGGCTTTAATTTTCCCTTCAGCCATTACTAAAATTCGATCCGAAAGGGCTAGTATTTCGGGAATCTCAGAAGAAACTAAAATGATACTCATTTGGTTAGTTGCGAGTTCTTTTATTAGATTATAAATTTCATTTTTAGCATTTATATCTATTCCGCGTGTTGGCTCATCCATCATTAAAATTTTAGGATTGGTCGCGAGCCATTTTGCCAGAACTACTTTTTGTTGATTTCCACCACTTAAATTTTGGCAGAGCTGCGTTTCAGATGGTGTTTTGATACGCAATTTTTCAATATAATCTTTTGAGGATTGCTTGTCTTTTGAAGGGTTCAAAATTCCGAAGGTAGGTAAGCTGGTCAGGCTTATATTGGATGAAATATCCATTCCTAAAATTAATCCTTCTGTTTTACGATCTTCGGTCACAAAAGCTAATCCATTTTGAATGGCTTCTTTTGGCTTATTATGAAACGTATTTTTTTGGTCAATTTCTAAATTATAGTCACTATTTGCAGGATGCATACCAAATAAGGTTTCCAAAAGTTCGGTTCTGCCGGCTCCCATTAAACCGAATATGCCCAGGATTTCGCCTTTTTTTAATTCGAAAGAAATGTCATGCAGGAGTTTTCTTTTATTATTGCTGGGATGATTAAGATTAAGGTTATCAACTTTCAGAATAGTGTTTTGAAATTGAGTTTGGGTATTTTTTCTTTCAATAAGCACGTCACGACCTACCATTTTTCGAATTAAATCCTGCTCAGTAGCATTTTTCATTTCTCCCTCATCAATGCTGTTGCCGTCTCGTAAAACAGTATAGTTTTCAGCAATTTTGAACAATTCATCCATTTTATGAGAAATGTAGACAATAGTTTTGCCTTCTTTTTTTAACTCATAAATAATGCGATGCAGGTTGTCTATTTCTTTATCGCTTAAAGCAGAAGTAGGTTCGTCCATCAAAATAACATCAGCATTACAAAGCAGTGCTTTTGCAATTTCAATTAGTTGTTGTTCTCCCACTTTAAGTTGTTGAACCAATGTTTTAGGAGAAACATTCAATTGAATTTTTTCGAAAATGCGTTTGGCTTCCGTTTCCATTTTTGCAGCATCTAAAAGTCCAAGAGGAGTTAAGATTTCTCTTCCCAGAAATAGATTTTCTGTTACGCTCAGTTCAGGAATCAAATTTAATTCCTGATGAATAATTGCTATGCCTGCATTTTGTGCCTCTTTTATATTCGAAAATGAAACTGCTTGTCCATTTAACTGAATTTCGCCATCGTATTGCGTGTAAACACCTGTCAGGATTTTTAACAAGGTTGATTTGCCTGCGCCATTTTCTCCCAATATGGCATTGACTTTTCCGGGGTAAAATTTAAAATTTACCTGATTGAGTGCTTTTACGCCTGGGAATTCTTTTGATATGTTTATTGCTTCTAACAATTTACTGAAGTTTAATTTGTGATGGAATAATTAAAAGGTCAGTAAACAGAGTTTGTTTTTTACTCAATTTAATGGCTCCTGAGAATGAAATGCTATCACCAATTTTCACCTTTTTAATTTCTTTTGGCATAACCTCATTGCGAACAATATCATTTAAGCTTTCTGAAACTGTGTTAAATTGAGCATTGGTTTTAAAATCAGTTAGTTTAACTAAACCGGAAGCATCTCTTAAAGCATTTCCGAAAATGTATTTGGTGTCAATGAAAATGATACCATTTTTTTCGTCAGCAATGGTGTAAATGCCATCTTTTATATCGAGAATTTTGCCGGTGCTTTTAATCATAAAATAAGCTGAATTTCCTATTCCGAGTCGGTTTCCATAATTTTTAAAAGCAGCTTGCTGATCTGATTTTACCGAAGCAATCAGCGTAGTTAAATCGATAGTTTTTTTACTTTTCAAAATGCCTTTATAGTAAATGGAATCAGCATAAACTTTAAAGTCAAAAGATTCTTTTTGTGCTTTTTGAACATCGCTCAGTTTTTTAAAATAAACTGAATTATATCCTAAAAAGGCTATTATAAGGAAGGCTAAAATATAAACATACTTTTTTTTCATCTTTAATAGTCTTTTATGTTTGCTGCGTTTATTAATTCGACTTCTACAGGAACTCTTTGCGGGAATACTCTTCTCCCTTTAAAATATTCATCTGCATATTGGGCAGCTGTTTGAGCCATAACTTTAGGAAATTGCATACCGGTAGCCACAATTTTCTTTTCTCTAATTTTTTCAATTACATCTCCAGCGCCATCAAACCCAAAAATTTTGACTTTATATTCCTTTCCTGCTGCTTGCAAGGCTTGAAAAGCGCCCATTGCCATGGCATCATTACCACAAAAAACAGCATCAATATCAGGGTTTGCCTGCATAATAGTTTCTAAAACTTCCATGGCTTTAGTTCGGTCGAAATTACCGCTTTGTTGTGCCACCATTTTTAGGTTTGGAAATTTATCGACCACCGAATGGAATCCTTTTGATCTTGCCCACGTATTATTGTCACCTACAAGGCCAATGATTTCTACGTAATTTCCTTTTTCTTTTAATTCTTTTACAAATTCAATTCCGATAGAAACGCAACCTGAATAGTTATCCGAAAGAATTTGACTTGTTGCCGCATCATCTGCGTTTACTTCTCGATCCATACAAAAAACAGGAATTCCTGCAGTTTTAGCTTTTAAGATGCTTGAAATAGAACCATCAGAATCTGTCGGGTTCAAAAGAATGGCATTATAACCAGATGAAATAAGGTTTTCAAAATTATCCGATTCGATGGCAGGATTATTTTGCGAATCAAATATCTTCGCTTCATAACCTAATTTTCGGGCATTTTCAGCTGCAGATTCTGCCAGCATTACAAACCACGGATTATTTAATGTTGAAACCACAACTGCAATTTTTGGCTTTTCAGCCTTCTCCTTGGAAGTACATCCGAAGATTAAAACCAAGGTTAGCAGCACTAAGGTAAAGTGTTTTGTCTTCATGGTTTTAATAGGTTTAAAGCGGTGTTTTTTAACCCATCTGCTGATATGCCATAATGATTGAAAATTTCTATTTGAGAACCGGAAACGGTATGATCATCCGGCAATCCTACAATTTTGAATTTGTTTACGCAGCCATTTTGGAATAATAAAGAAGCTACTGCTTCGCCTAATCCTCCATTAATAGAATGTTCCTCCACAGTAATAATAGGTTTACTGTTTGAAGCTGCTCCCAATAATAACTCAGTATCTAAAGGCTTAATAGTGTGTAAACTGATTATTTTGCAGGAAATATTATGGTCTTTTTCTAACAATTTAGCAGCTTCAAGACATGGAAGCACAGCTTCACCAGTAGCAATAAAAGTAAGATCACTTCCTTCCTGAATGATACGTCCTTTTCCAATTTTGAAATCGGTTACATTCGGGTTAAGATTAGCAGGCATTGTCTTTTTACCAAAACGCAAGTAAATAGGACTTTGCATTTCAACTGCTTGTTTGATAGCTTCAGCGGTTTCAAAATTGTCTGCTGGTGCCACGATAGTGATATTATTGATGGCTCGAAGTGCTGCAAAATCATGTAAACTATGATGTGTAGTTCCTAAAGCGCCATAACTTACGCCGGCACTAATACCGATTAATTTCACAGCATTATCTGAATATGCCACATCATTTTTAATTTGTTCCAATGCACGAGCCGTAAGAAAACAGGCAGGAGAAACGGCAAAAGCTTTTTTGCCCATACTAGCCAAACCAGTGGCAACACCTACAAGATTTTGTTCGGCAATACCTACTTCAACAATTTGTTCAGGATATTTTTGTCCAAAGGGCACTAATTTTCCTGAGCCACGAGAATCACTCGTCACAACCATAATATCTCTGTCAGTTGCTGCTAACGATTGAAGAACTTCAGAAAAGACTTCGAGGTTAGCGGCATCACTTGTTTTTATTTCTACCATTATTTTAAAACAGTTTCAAGTTCTTGTAATTGTTTGTCTAACTCTTCTATTGCCAAATCGTATTGCTCTTTTGAAGGAACGCCATGATGCCATTTCAAGACGTTTTCCATATAGCTAATTCCTTTTCCTTTGGTGGTATGCGCTATGATAAAGCTTGGTTTACCACTTTTCAATGGTAAATTATTTAGTACTTGTGAAAGTTCTTCTACATTATGTCCATCTACATGGGTTACAGCCCAGCCAAAAGCTTCCATTTTTTTATCTATAGGTTCAAGACCCATAACATCAGCATTTGGCGCTGTAATTTGCAGTTTATTGTAATCTAAAATCGCACAGAGATTATCTAATTTATAGTGTGCAGCAAACATCATGGCTTCCCAATTAGAGCCTTCTGCCATTTCACCGTCACCTAAAATAGTAAAAACCTTTACATCTGAATTGTCTCTTTTTGCAGCCAAAGCAGCTCCTGCACAAATAGGTAAACCGTGACCTAATCCTCCTGTATTTTGCTCGATACCAGGAATAGCTTTAGTAGGATGTCCTATGTAAGGAGATTTGTATTGGCAAAGTGTCAATAAATCTTCTTCAGGAAAAAAACCTTTGTCTGCTAAAACCACATATAAAGCTTCAACACAGTGTCCTTTACTTTGAATAAATATATCTCTGGTCTTAGAATTGAAATTCTCAGGAGAAACGTTCATTACATTATTGTATAAAACATTGAGTATGTCTAAAATAGACAGACTTCCTCCTGTATGACCAGCTTTGGCATTATAGATGTATTTGAGTATTTTTTTTCTACTCTCAATTGATTTTCTTTTTAATTCGTCAATGTGCATCTTATATTAATTTATCGTTTGTAAAACTTTGCAAATCCATGTGATTAATTCAATTTAGTGTCTGTAAATTTCCCAACCCATGTAATTGCCTAAAGCTTCTTCTAAGATGGCAGCTGTTTTTGAAGCATTCATTACTACGTGATGTTCAAATCCGTTTTTACAAATGTATTGCATTAGCCCTTGTAAGTCAGGTATTTGAGCTACAGCTCTGTTTCCAAAAGTGTTTAGTGCGTCGTCTGTAAGTTCGCCTTCACCAATATATACTTTAATAATACCTTTTGGATCGTCAGTACTAATTCTTCCGTAAGTTAGAGGCATTGCGGGTGTTCTTCCGTCTAAAGCGCCATAAGTGTTTTCGACTCCAACAGTAGTTCCAAGAATAGGAGCAGTGCTTAACTGGATGTCTGGCAAGAATGATTTAGCCCAGTTTCCACAGTGAAATAAAACACATTTTTCAGGATCATCAGCATAGTTATTATTCCAGTCTACCAATGCACTAGGTGATCCTGATGCTAATTGCATGGCATACATACTTAAAGTTCCTGTGACATCAACCTCACAAGCACTTGGAAGCATGTTTTCACTCATGATACTCATACTTGTACATACATTGCAGCCATAGTTTTGTTGCAATGAAGTCCAGCATTGGATGGCAGTTGCATCCAGAGCATATTCTTCCATGAAATCTTTTAATACCACATCTAATTTGGCGATTTGAAGCATAGCCTCATTTGGTGTTTTGCCTTGAGCGACGTAAGCATTAATAGATTCTAAATGTTTTTTTACCGATGCATCCTCAGCTGTCAGTTTATTTGCTTTTCCTAAAATTTCAGACAAATCTACTGTAGTTACGGTAATGCCGTTTCTTTGTAATATTTTTTCAGAATAACGAACGGTATTAAAGGCTCCCGGTCTGGCTCCAATAGCGCCGATTCTGACATTTCGCATTCCTTTTACAACTCTGCAGACAGCAGTAAAATCTAGTAAGTCTTTCTGGAAAACAGGGTCAGAAGGACTCATTACATGCTGGCTTGTCAAGGAGTATTTTATTCCATATTGATATAAATTATTACAAACCGAAATTTTACCGCACCACGAATCACGTCTGTTTACCACATTCATTTTGGTTAACTCATCTGGATAGGCCTGAATAAGAACTGGAACATTTAGATTGGCTAGTTTTAATGTATCGGCAACACCTTTTTCATCCCCAAAATTAGGCAGCAAAACAAGGACACCCATAATTTCGTCTTGGTGTCTTTTGAATAATTCTGCACATTTTTGTGCTTCCTTATAGGTTTCTACTCCGCCTAATTTGGTGTCGGTACTGTCTAGTAAAATAGGTTTGATGTTTAATTTTGCTAAAATTTCAATAATTTCAAATCTGGCCTTTTCTACTAAACTGTCTGGAAAAAAATCTCTATTTCCAATAATTACTCCTAATGTTGATGTTGTCATTCTTTGGTTTTGTTTTTTTTATGCTATTATTACTTCAATTTCATTGTCTCTAAATACTTGTTTGTGTTTTTCCTCGATGTTATCATCAGTTATTATGTAGTCAATTAAGGATAATGCTCCTAAACTGGCTAATGCGCTTTTCCCTACTTTTGTACTATCAGCTACCAGATACGTTACTTCTGCAGCTTCAATCATTGCTTTTTTTACAACCAGGTCACTAATACTTGGATAGGTAAGTCCTGCTTTTAATGAGATTCCTGCCGTGGCTAAAAATAACTTCTGAACATGTAATCCTTTAAAAAAGTCTGCGGCTTTTTGTCCTGTAAGTGATAATGTTGGCGGCTTGAATTCGCCTCCGGTCATAATCACTTCGATATCCGGATCAGCACCTAATAATAAAGCGATGTTTAATGCATTTGTAATTACAGTTAATCGTTTATGACCTTTTAGTTTTTTTGCGATTTCTGTTGTTGTTGAACCTGAATCGAGAATAATGGTATCTCCATTTTCTATGAATTCCAGACATTTCTGCGCAATAGCCGATTTTTGTTCCAAGTTTTCCTGACGTTGCAGCGAAAAACTTCTAACCTGATCTTCTACATTTTTAATGCTTGCTCCACCATGTTCCTTAAGGATCAATCCTTCGCTTTCTAATTTTTCAAGGTCTTGACGTACTGTTACTTCTGTAACTTTGAATAAACGAGCTAAATCGTTCACTTTTGCAAAACCATCTTCTTTTAACAGGTCTAATATTTTTTCTCTTCTTTGATTTGCTAACATGTTATTTGTTTTTAATATGTGAATAACAAATATAAACAATTGCAAAACAAATTAAAGTAGATGCAAAACAAATATAAAGCAAATGTAAAACAAAATAAAAGAAAAACAAAACAAAATAAAAGAAAGAAAAAGAAAATTTAAGTTTTTGCTTTTTTAAATGACAAGGTGTTGTGTGTTAGTTGTTTGTGTATGTAATTGTGTTGTTGGTTTCTTTTTTAGAATGGAAAAATAATATAAATAGCATTATTTAGTTGTTTGTGTTGGATGTTGCTAATTTCTTTGTTTATTATAATTTATGGTATTCAGAAGAAGAAAACTGTAAGTTTTAAACTGAAAAGATTATAATAAAGTTTGTGAACTTGAATTCTTTGAGTCTTTGTTTTGTTAGCTGTCTATCTTTCTGCAGCTTCTTGTATTGCTTCAGGAAATGGTAATTATTACTATTTGTAAATATTTTTTTGAATGTTTATACTTTGTGTTTGTTTTTAATTTTACCTTCAATAAACTGACGTTGTTAACATTAAAATTACATAACAATAATCCTCTGTTAAGGATTTCTTAAAATCTAAAAATTTACTATAAGTAAATTTATATCCATTTTTGCAACGAAATATTTACTAATATTAATAATTTAACTGAAATGGAAAAAAATAGGTTTTTGATTTATGTAGCTTTTTTATTGGTTTCGCTTACAGCAGCAGGGCAAAAAGGAGCTATAAAAGGTAAAGTGTTTGATGGTGCATTTCCGCTTCCAGGCGCAATTGTACAGTTGAATGGGACTCAAAAAAATACTTCAACAGATTTTGAAGGAAGTTACAATATTACCGGAATTGAAGCCGGAGATTATGAAATCGTGGTTACTTATTTAGGTTACGAAAAAATCAACCAGAAAATTACAATCGGAGCTGGAAAAGTAATGGTTGTTCCAAATATTTTATTGAAAGCTTCGTCAAATAATTTGGATGAGGTAGTTGTGAAAGATAATTCAAAAAGACTTAGTGAAGCCAAGGCATTAAATATTCAAAAAAATGCAATCAATTTGGTAAATGTGATAGCTGCTGACGGTATCGGAAAACTTCCGGATCGTAATGCTGCAGAAGCTGTACAACGTGTTCCAGGCGTATCTATTGAGCGTGATCAGGGCGAAGGTCGTTATGTGGCTGTGCGCGGATTACCTGCTGAATGGAGTTCTACTACAATGAATGGAAACCGTATTCCAACTGCGGCAGATGAAGGGGCGAGCAGAGCTACAGCATTTGATTTTTTTCCGACGGAAATGATTGGTTATGTTGAGGTTTCTAAAGCTTTAACACCTGACATAGATGCTGATGCATTAGGTGGAAGCGTGAATTTTATAACAAAAACAGCGCCTTCTAAGTTTACCGTAGACGCTAGTGTTGGTATGGGATACAATGCAAAATCGGATAAAGGAATTTACAGCGGATCAGTTTTGGTTGGAGACAAGTCCAAAAATGGAAAATTTGGATATATTCTGAATTTTTCACAATGGAACAGAAATTGGGCTTCTGATAATTTTGAAGCAAGAAGATCTGGAGATGAAGGTGTTTACCGTTTAGAATTAAGAGATTATACCGGCGAAAGACATACAACAGGTTTTAACGGCGGATTTGAATTTAATCCAAACGAAAGAAATAAGTTTTTCGTAAAACTGAATTACGGGAAACTTCTTGATGAAGAAACGCATTTTAAACGTCGTATACGTTTTGATAAATTCAATGCAGCAACAAATACAGGAAGAGTAGAACTTCAAAACATCTACAACGAATTGAACTTTGATTTTTATGGCGGTGAAGTTGGAGGAAAACATATCGGAAACAAAGGTGTTTTTGATTGGAGTGCTGCGCATTACAGCACTGAGTTTTATTACGGAAATGTTCCTGACGCTCAAAACAACAGTTATTATTCTGTATTTTTTAAACAAGACGGAGTAGGTTTAAATCCTGCTTATCTTCAGGATAGAGGAAACGGTCCTAGAGCTTATTGGGATTCTGATGGAGGATATATGGATACCGATAATATGTTTGGTTATTTGTCAAATCCTAATTTTCAGGACAGTCCTAATTTGATGAAATTTAGCACGTTGGAACTTTATAAAGTAGCTGTAAAAGAAAGAGATAATATTGTAGCATCGGCGAATTATGAATTTGATGCCAATGAAAATCTTAACTTAAAATTTGGTGCTAAATTTAGAGATAAAGACAGAATTGCCACTTTTGCAGATGAGTTTTACAATTGGAACGGAACGGCAGCGTCGCCAACTTTGGCAAGTTATGGACAATACAATATTATGCAGCCCAAAGGAACAGAATACCTGAAAGAGCTTCATACTAATATTGGAAATAGTTTTGGACCAGTACTTTCTCCAACTGGAATGAATCAGTTTTATAATGATAATTTTAATAATGGTAATTTGAAATTGTCTGAAAGCGATTCTGAAATTCTTGCCAACGGCGGTGGATTAGGGCGTAACTTCAATGTTGATGAAACACATACTTCTTTATACGGAATGGCGACGTATAAAATAAATAATAAACTTACCTTTTTGGGAGGTTTGAGAGCTACCAACACCAATACAAAAGTGAGCGGTTATCAATATGATGTAACACCTGAAAATCCGGATGGATTACTTTCTAAAGTTACAAAAACAAAAAACTATCTATCGCTTTTGCCAATGCTTCATTTAAAATATTCTCCTGAGGAAAATACAAATCTAAGACTGGCGGCAACGAGAACTTTTACAAGACCTGATTTTGGTTATTTAGCGCCAGGTGGTACTTATTTGGCTGCTGATAATGAATATGATGGAGGTAATCCAGATGTGAATCCTACATATTCGTATAATTTTGATTTGATGGGAGAACATTATTTTGGAAAATTGGATGTTGTTTCTGCCGGAGTGTTTTACAAAACGATTACCGATCCTATTTTTATGGATACCAAACAAGGTGATATTAACGGACATACCGGAGTCGAAATCTCACAACCTATGAATGGTGATAATGCATGGCTTTTTGGTGCTGAAATTAGTGGAAACAAAAAGTTTGATTTTCTTCCGGGATTCCTGAATGGTTTTGGTGTTCAAGCTAACTATACTTTCACTAAGTCGCAAATGACAATTCCAGGTCGCGCAGGAAAAACCAGTTTGCCTAGACAAGGTGATCATTTAGCAAATGCGCAGTTGTATTATGAAAAAGGAAGGATAAATGTTAGGGCGGCTTATAACTTTAAATCAAAATATATTACTGAACATGGTACAAGTGGTTTAGATAGAGATGATGTTTATTATGGTGCTTATTCTGCATTAGATGCTACATTTTCATTCAAATTAACCAAGCATTTTACAATTTTTGCCGAAGCAAACAATCTTCTTAATGATAAATTAGAATATTATTATGGAGATGACAGCCGACCAAAACAAGTAGAACTTTACGGAATCAGAGGGCAAATGGGGGTTAAATGGAGCCTGTAGAATAAAATTTTGTTTGATGTTTTTTTATTGGAAGAGTCGGTTTTATGCCGGCTTTTCCTTTTTTTAGGAGATTAGTTATTTTATAATACTGAAATTTTTATTCGATTTGAAATGTTAAATTTTACTATTTGTAATTTTTTGATTGATTTGATGTTTTCGTTTAGAAACTTTAAAAGTATACTTCGTAGAAAATTTACATTTGACTTAATTGTTAATTGAAGGAAAAATAGCTTTTTAGGTGTTTAATGTATTGATATATAATATATTGATCTGTTTGTTTATTCTTTTTATTGTATTTTATTATAAAATAAATTTTACTATTTGTAAAATAATTAATAATATGTTTACTTTTGCTTAATATTAGTCTTTGTTTTGAACGCTACTTTTGTACTTGTAAAAACAGATTAATTATGCTTAAGAAGGTAAATAAGTTTACAAATGGTAAAAAAACATCGACGATGTTAATTATTGTAGCGGTCTTTTTGTGTTACACAGGAATGTATGCTATACGAAAGTCGTTTCTAGCAGGCCAATATGTGGATCTTTCTCTAGGTTTTGGACTAAACGCAAAGATAACTTTAGTGATAAGTCAGGTTTTGGGGTATATGGTTTCAAAATTCATCGGGATTAAGGTCATTTCTGAAATGAAGAAAGAAAAGAGAGCGATTTGGCTGGTGTGTTTTATAACTTTCAGTTTGGTAATGTTGGGATTATTTGCAATAGTACCGCCTAAGTTAAAAGTATTGGCATTGTTCTTTAATGGATTGC
Organism: Flavobacterium sp. YO64; assembly: GCF_004119505.1. Taxonomy (NCBI): domain Bacteria; kingdom Pseudomonadati; phylum Bacteroidota; class Flavobacteriia; order Flavobacteriales; family Flavobacteriaceae; genus Flavobacterium; species Flavobacterium sp. YO64. The sequence continues at coordinate 20,990 of NZ_NRQV01000028.1, forward strand.
CTTTAGGAATGGTTTTCGGAATTGTATTTTCCTATATTGAAGGTAGAAAAAACACTGAGTTGTTGGCTGCAGCGCTTAGTGCCACTTTTATATTTTCGACCGGACTTGTAAAAACTGCCGGTTTGCTTTTAATGCGCGATTTTAATGTAAGCGAATACAATATGCCCTTTTTTACAGGATTGCTTTTTTTTCCGCTTTTTCTGCTTTCTGTTATCGTTCTTAATTATTCGAAAGCACCAAGCGAAAGCGATATAAAAGAACGTTCTGAAAGACAGCCAATGTATAAAAAAGAAAGAAAAGATTTTTTGAGAAAAAATTGGATTGGCTATTTTGGTTTAGTTGCAATTTATGTTTTGCTGACCATTGTAAGAGATTTTAGAGATAATTTTATTGTTGAATTTTGGGCAGATCAAGGCTATTCGGGCACGCCAAAAATTATCACACTAACAGAAATTCCTGTTGCGATAACCGTTTTATTAATTGCGGCTGCAGGAACATTAGTACGCAAAAATAAATTGGCTTATAACATCGGGATGAGTCTCACGATACTGGGTTCTGCAATGGTTTTGATTTCGACGGTTTTATTTAATAATCATTTAATGTCTCCCGTTTACTGGATGATTATTAGCGGTATCGGGGTTTATTTGCCTTATATTTTATTTCATTGCCTGATTTTTGAGCGACTTGTGGCTTTGTTAAGTTTTAAAGGAAATGTTGGTTTTCTGTTTTATATAGCCGATGCTTTTGGTTATTTGGGAAGTGTTATGGTACTTGTCTTAAAAGAAATTACAGGTTTTAATAAGAGCTGGACTCAGTTTTTTGTGTCGTTAAATATTACGTCGGCGATAATGATCGGAATGATTACACTGTTTTCTATGTGGTATTTCAATCGACGTTTTTTACAGAGGAAACAAAAATCAGCAGCAATGCTTTGTTCTTAAATTTTTATAATTAATTAAAAATGAATACTAAATACGATTTAATTGTTATTGGTGGCGGAGTTTTAGGTACTTTTCATGCTTACCACGCCTTACAAAAAGGTTTAAAAGTTGCCATAATAGAAAAAGACAAACTGCCGGTAAGTGCTACAGTCCGCAATTTTGGTCAGGTAGTGCCGTCCGGAATGGATACAAAATGGCAAAATTACGGGCGAGAAAGTCTAAAGATTTATAATGATATCCAAAGTCAGTTTGATATTTCGATTCGGAAAAACGGATCTGTATATTTAGCTTCAAATGATGAAGAAGTACAGCTTATTGAAGAATTGAGTATTATAAATAAAAATAATGGCTATGAGTCGTTATTGTTGACAAGAGAACAATGTCTTGAAAAATATCCAGGTTTACGAAATGACTATGTAAAGGCGGGACTTTATTTTCCAGAAGAAGTTACAGTAGAGCCAAGAATAATGATAAACCGTTTATTGGAATTTCTTATAAAAAATAAAGGTTTGACTTATTTTGGAAATACAAAAGTGGTGCGTTGCGATTCACTTTCAAATGAAGTTGCAGTTGTAACGGCTAACGGAGAAATCCATAAAACTTCTAAAGTAATATTGTGCTGCGGTTCAGAGTTCAAAACATTATATCCTGATGTATTTGCAAAAAGTGATCTTGAAGTGACCAAATTGCAAATGCTTCAAACAAAACCGCAACCGAATTATCAATTAAACGGTTCGATATTAACCGGACTTTCGATTCGTCGTTATGAGGCTTTTTATGAATGTCCGTCTTTTGACGGAATTAAAGCAAAAGAAGCATCAGATAGTTTTGAGAAAGAATGGGGCGTTCATATTCTGTTTAAGCAAGCAACCGATGGATCGGTTATTATTGGAGATTCACATGAATATGCAGACGCAGCGAATATCGACGATCTCGGATTTGATTTGCGGATGGACGTCGACGAATTTATGATTGCTGAAGCTAAAAAAATATTCAACCTGCCAACTTACGAAATACAAAGCCGGTGGTATGGTATGTATTCTCAGTGCAAAGAGAATGATATTTTTGAGTATACTATAGAAAACAACATTCATATAGTAACAGGAATTGGAGGAAAAGGCATGACAGGAAGTGCAGGATTTTCTAAAGAAAACATTAAGAACATATTTAATTTAAAATAGATGATAGATATTAAACTAGTAGTTTTTGATATGGCAGGAACTACCGTAAATGAGAATAATCTTGTGTATAAAACCGTTCAAAAAGTGATTAATCAGGAAGGATTTTCGGTTTCACTTGATGAGGTTTTACTTTATGGCGCTGGTAAGGAAAAGCATACGGCCATAACCGATGTTTTAACTGCCTGTACTACAAATGTTGATATTAAAACGATTGCTGATAAAGCTTTTAATAATTTTAAAGTTGCTTTGGAAACGGCTTATGATGAAGCTCAGATTTCTACTTTTAACGGAATGGAAGCCTTTTTTGATTCTTTAAGAAAACATGATATTAAAATTGCGCTGAACACAGGATATGATTCTAAAACGGCGAATAAATTATTAGAGAAATTAAATTGGAAAGTGGGTAATCAGATAGATGCTTTGATTACATCTGATGATGTTGTAAACGGAAGGCCGAATCCAGATATGATTCAAATGGCAATGGCAAAATTTGGGATCACAAATCCTGCTCAGGTTTTAAAAGCAGGTGATTCAGAAATTGATATTATGGAGGGAAAAAACTCCGGATGCGCAATAACAGTTGGTGTTCTTAGCGGAGCGCAGAATAAAGAACAGCTAGAAATAGCTAATCCCGATTATATTTTGAATGATGTAACAGAGCTTGAAGGTATTTTATTTCAATAAGAAGTTACGGCTCAGTAAACCCGTCTGTAAAGGGCGGGTTTATTCATTTTTAGCTAGAAAGAAATAAAGTACCAGCATTTTTGAAGGAATATTTCCTTTGTTTACTGGAACGTGCGGAATTCTTCCGTCAAAAAAGATAGAATCTCCTTCTTTAAGTAAAACTTCTTCTTCACCAATAATATACCAGCATTCACCACTTAAAATATATTTAAATTCGTAAGCATCGGTTTCCACTTTTCCGCGTTGTGAACCCGGTTGTACTTCAAGTAAAACCGCTTCAAAAGCTACAGAAGATAATTGTTTACCAAAAATAGAAAGGTATGAAAAACCTTTGGCTTCATCTTCTTTTTCAATTACGGCGTTGTCTTCTTTTCTGGAAATTATAAAATTGCTTTTATCAGATTTTGGAAGACCGTTAAAAAAATCCGATACCTCAATTCCGAGTGCTTGTATAATGTGTAAAAGAACCGGAAGCGAAGGTATAGTCCTACCATTTTCAATACGTGAAATAAGGCCGTTACTTACATCTGCATTTGTGGCAACTGTATTAATAGTAAGGCTGTTTTTTTTACGAATTTCTTTAATTCTTTTTCCTAAGCCAATAAGATAATCTTCCATAAAATATGTGATAAACAATGTAATCGTAAAAGTCTTAAAATAACTTTACAATTCAAAATGATTATTTGGGTTAGGTTTATAATAAAAAGAGATTGGTAAATCGTGGGAAATTAGTTGTCAAAGAAGTAAATAGTAAGTATTCTAGCTTTATTTTTTACAATACGCAGCTTTATGTTTTAATTCTAAAATTTCAAATACGCTGGTTTTTTTTTATGATCTTTCGTGTATTTTGTTTTTACCAAGATTTTGAACGGTTTTAAGAAAAATGAAAAACAGTACAAAAGAATAAAATCTGCGAATTTTAGCTATTTACAAATCTTACCGTCTTAAATAAATTTAAAGTTTATGTATAAAAAAAAGTCCTAATTTTCATTAGGACTTTTTTAGTGGGGAGAGCAGGATTCGAACTTTATGTGTTTAGATCCCGTCTTTGCTACGTATTTATAAATGTCTTGAACCTAATGCACCGATTCTGCACCCAAATTCAATTTTACTATTTCAACAAATCATGCACAAAAATTAAAACACTAACGAATAACTGACAGTACTATTATTCTTTTTTGTACTACAAATATACCAAAAATACTTAATATTTACGGTTAAATAGAATTGTCACTTACACAGATTTTTCAGATTGAACTTTTCATTAAACATATTTACAGTTTTAAATATGATTACATTATTTCAAGATTTGAAAACGAAAACTCAAGAGGAAAAAATTATATATATACCAATTTTTTGAAGTTTTTTTTTAAAGATTGGGTGATTACAATATGGAAATTTAATTTCTGGATATGTAATTAATAATATTGAATTATCTTAATTTAAGTCCATTTCTAATCTGACTCTTTTTATTCGTTTTTTTACTGTTTAACTAGTACCTAGTTATAAAAAATAAGCGATTTGTATGTCCTGTCGGGGGACCTCGAAGGGACAAATTTCTATACATTTTATGGAAGATTTGAAGAGATTGGCTTACTGGATGTAGGACCTGTCTTAAGATGGCTTCAACAATTTGGTTTAGATGTCCTGTTGGGGATTGATGAAAAAATGTATAGTTTTATATATGATTTTACCATAAATTGCAATCTTATAATTTTAATTTATTTAAAGTAAAATGAGATAGCCCTTAATTTTTTTGTAAAAAAAGATATCAGCTCCATATATGTAAAGTTTTGAGCTGGCAATAAAATGTTAAGCAGAATCTCTTTTACAATCGACTATTATTATTGTATCGCATAGTAATTATATAAAAAGCCCTGAAATTTCAGAGCTTTTTATATAATTGTAATTTATTTTTAGCAAATTACATTTTTGGAAGCAGTACTGTGTCCACTACATGTATAACACCATTAGATTGATTTACATCTGAAGTTGTAACTTTAGCCTTATTGCCGCTTTCGTCGCTAATGTACAAATCTTTTCCATCCATCCAGGCAGTTAGAGTTCCGCCGCTCACTGTTTTTAAAGCAGCTTTTCCTTTACCAGCTTTTATTGCTTTTGCAATATCAGAACTATTCATTTTACCGGCCACTACATGATATGTCAATATGGTTTGTAATGATTTAATATTCTCAGGTTTCAATAATGTTTCAACAGTTCCAGCCGGCAATTTATTAAATGCTTCATTTGTTGGTGCAAAAACAGTAAATGGCCCTTTACTTTGTAAAGTTTCAACTAATCCTGCTGCTTTTACTGCTGCTACCAAGGTGGTATGATCCTTTGAGTTTACAGCATTTTCTATAATATTTTTATTAGGATACATAGCCGCTCCACCAACCATTACAGTTTTTTGTGCAAATGATGTAGATCCAAATCCTAATGCCAGGATTGCCGCTGCTAAAAATTTTCTAGTTTTCATAATTACTTTTTTTAAGTTATAAAGTCATTTACGCTTTAATATTCTTTTTGGTTTTAAAAGAAGTCAAAAAATAAAGTAAAATAAAATCGGACTAAGTAAAAGGTATTATGGATGAGTATTTTGAAGTAATATTTTTTGCGCAATTTACTTTTGTCAAAATAATTTCGCTGTTTTATTCAAAATCAAAGCAAACATGTAATGTATAGCCTAAATTTCTTCTTCTTTATCTTTGGTACTCCAAGTTTTCAATTAAGTAATTTTAATCAATTGATTATAAACTTTAAAAATCAAATGTTATTCTTTTAGCCCTTTTAAGTACTTAAAAGCTGGAATTCTAGAAATAAAGAATTGTGGCCTGGATTTTTTATCAATTTATAAAATAGAATTTCTTCCCATCTTTTAGATTATATTTATTGGTTTAAGATTTAATGTATTATCAATTCTCTCATAACTTTAAAAGTATTATTTTTGTTTAATGTTATTTAATAACTGTTAAACAAAATATGATAAAGTCAATCATTGTAAAAATCGATAATGGTGTAATGAATGAAATTCAGATCGATAGAATTATAGAAATGGCATGGGAAGACCGAACACCTTTTGATGCAATAAAATTTCAATTTCATCTTTCAGAAGCCGATGTGAAAGCTTTAATGAAAAAAGAGCTAAAATTCAGCAGTTATAAATTATGGCGCATTCGAGTTGAAAATTGTAAAACAAAACACGCTGCAAAGAGAGCCGAAACAATAGAAAGATTTAAATGTAACAGGCAAAGAGCAATTTCAAATAATAAAATATCTAAGCGTTAATAAAAATATTCGAAGATGATAAAAAAAGATAAACCCGATAATGTAGTATTTTCTTCTGAGCATGGTTATAATGCAAGCCTATTGCCATATGCTACAAATGTTGGCGCACCGGTAATAAAAGCAGATGATTTAGCAGGATGGAAAGGCATGGGCCTAAATAAGGTAAACAAAGAGTTTGAAAGTAAATTCAATGAACTAAAAATGCAATACCAGGATTTAATCGAAGAATTCCAATGGAATGAATTGGTATACAATGCCAGATTTTCTTTTGAACCTATTGTAGGTGAAATATATCACTTATATAAAGATGCAGACGGTTTTGATTTTCTCTCACTTATAGGACCCAAAGAATGGAATAAGGAACATATTGCTACTTTTAGACTTAACAGTGATAAAAAATGGATACTCATCAATTGAAAAGTTGCATTTTTTAATAAATTTCTACTAATGAAAAACAAAATAAATTTTAAAACCAGTGATCTGGAAAAAATGGAAAAGCAAACTGCCGTGCATTTAATCAATAGTTTAGGCGGTTTTAAAAGTGTGGCATTGGTAGGAACTTCTGATGTACAGGGAAATACTAATTTATCCATTTTTAGTTCTTTTTTTCATATTGGAGCAAATCCTCCATTAATAGGTATGATTTTTCGCCCCAGCCCGCCCGAGCGTGATACCATGAGAAATATTTTAGATACAGGATTCTATACCATTAATCATATCAATGAACAGATCTACAAGCAGGCACATCAGACATCAGCGAGATACAATAAAGAAATTTCAGAATTTGATGCTGCAGGACTCAGTGCGGAATATAAAAATAACTTTCCAGCTCCTTTTGTACTCGAAAGCAACGTACAGTTAGGCATTAAATTTAAAGAAAAAACAGCCATTTCAATCAATAATACTACTATGATTATCGGGGAAATAGTCCAGATTTTTATTCCCGAAGACTGCTTGTCTGAGGATGGTTTCCTCGATTTAGAAAAAGCCAATACCGTTACTTGTTCCGGTCTGGACAGCTATCATAAAACCATGCAGTTAGACCGATTTAGCTATGCAAAGCCCGATAAGGAAATTAAATCACTGCTTAAAAGTTGAATAAAAAAAAGATAAATATTATGTGGTTCAAACGTGATCTGCGTTTTACAGATCACGAACCTCTTTTTATGGCACAGCAGGAAAATATCCCTCTTCTTTTGGTTTATTTTTTTGAACCCTCAATAATGACTTGCGATGATGCTGATGTCCGTCATTGGCGGTTTGTTTATGAATCCTTAAAGGAAATGCAGTCTAAATTAAAATCATTTGCTGCGCAGATTTATTATTTTCATAACCAAGTCCAGACTGTTTTTGAGCACTTATGCAGTCTTTATGAGGTTCAAACAGTGTTTTCGCATCAGGAAATTGGCAACAAAGTCACTTTTGACAGGGATATTGCCATGCAGTTTTTTTTGATGATCATAAAATTCTTTGGAAACAATCTCAGCTCCATGGTGTTATCAGAAAGCTGCGATCAAAACAAGATTGGGATAAGCGCTGGGAAGAAACAATGCGCGCAATTCCTAAAATGATTGACCTGAATACTTTTAAATTTGAAAATTTAGATCCTGATTTTTATCAAAAACTAAAAGGAAGAGTACTTTCGAATGAAATTACAAACCGAAATAAAAATTTTCAACAAGGTGGCGAATATTGGGCCTGGCGATATTTAGAAAGTTTTGCAAAAGAAAGACACGTAAATTACAGCAAGCACATTTCCAAACCAGCTTTAAGTCGAAAAGGCTGCAGCCGTTTATCGCCTTATTTAACCTATGGAAACATAAGCATGCGAATGGTGTATCAATATACCAATCAGTTTTATGAAACATCATACAACAAAAGAGCCATGCTAAATTTTGTTTCCAGACTTCACTGGCATTGCCATTTTATGCAAAAATTTGAAAATGACTGTCAAATTGAATTTGAAAATATAAACAAAGATTACGATTCCTTGGTCAAGCCAAAAAACGAAATCTATATAAAAGCCTGGCAGGAAGGTAAAACCGGCGTTCCTATTGTTGATGCCTGTATGCGATGTTTAGTCCAGACAGGTTATATCAACTTTAGAATGCGTGCCATGCTGGTTTCCTTTTTTACATTCAATTTGTGGCAGGACTGGCGGGACCTTCATTTCTTGGCAAGACAGTTTTTAGATTATGAACCCGGAATTCATTATCCGCAGATTCAGATGCAGGCCGGTACAACAACAGGCAATACCATTAGAATTTATAATCCCGTAAAAAATTCACAGCAGCACGATTCAGAGGGCATATTTATAAAGAAATGGCTGCCTGAGCTGGCTGAAATTCCACCACAATTAATTCATGAACCATGGAAATTAAATCTTATTGAGCAGCAATTTTACAAATGCGAAATAGGTAGAGATTATCCAGAGCCTATAGTTGACATAGAACAAACTCGAAAATACGCCAGTGATATTGTTTGGAGTTTTAGAAATAAACAAAAAAATGAGAGGAGTTAAAAAACAAAACCTGCCCACTAAAATCTGCATTGTTTGCCAGAGCCCATTTGCGTGGAGAAAAAAATGGGAAAAAATCTGGGACGAAGTGAAATATTGCAGTGATAAATGCAGAATAAGCAGATAAATGATATTTATACTGGTACTAGTTCTTTAACAAAGGTATTAATGGGTAATATATTTAAGAAAGTCAAAAAAGACTGTTTATCAATTTAGAAAGCTTTTGCTTCTTATATTTATTAGTCCCTTAATAGTTATAATGCTTGCATCTGTAGCTGAATCTAAAATAATAAGACCTTCACTATCTAGCATTATTAATGCATCTAAGACTTTTGCCTGATTTGACCTTTGGATAAATAAACTCTCTTGTAGGGATTCATTCAAACAAGCAATAACCATACTGGTTAAATCTTCAAAAGGGCAAGTTTTTTCAGGGCTTTGTGCCAGTATATTAAGAATGATTTCAGAAATAGTAAACTTGTTATACATAAAATAGTTTTACTTAAAATTATGCAAAATAATTCTATTTTAAAACTTTAAAAAGTTACCAAGATAATTAGTACAGAATTAGAATATTAAACAAAATTACTTTCCAGAGTAAATATTTACTTTTTAAAATATTTTTTTTTAACTCTCAAAATCAATTAATAACAAAACATCGAAATAAAAAGCGGGGAATTTAGAATCTAATTGATGTTAGACGTACTTAGGTAAGAAAAGTCGTTTTAAATGTTATACTTTTAACTAACTTTATTAATCGTAAATTATGGATCAGGATATTATATTAGATAAGTTAAAAAAAGCGAAGCAAGAACTTATTTTTAATCACGAAGAATTGCAAAGATGTACTAAAGATTTAAAAATTGCTAATGTAAATTTGAACATCAGAGAAAAAGAAAAGGAGTTGAACATGGAAGAATTTAACAGTGGTTTAGAGCAGATGATGTTTGCAATTTCTCACAAGGTTAGAAAGTCCGTTGCCAATATCCTGGGTCTTTCAAAATTGTTGTGTGAAGATGTAAATCTTGGAAATAATGAGTTGAAAGAAATTTTACTTTTGATTATTCAATCTGCCGAATCACTGAATGCTTCGACAGAAGAATTATCGAAGTTCATTTGTATAAAGAGGCGAACGGATATATGAATGATGGGAGGTCCAATATCTCGATATTGCTATTTTAGTATTATTCAGCCCAGTCATTAATCCAGTTACCAACAGTCTGGCACCACTGGTCGTCGTCATTCAAACAAGGAACGGCCAAGAAATTTTCTTCTCCATTTTTCTCAAAATCTTCTCTGGCACGCATGGCAATTTCTTCGAGCGTTTCTAAACAATCCGAAACGAAAGCCGGTGTTACCACAGCCAGATTTTTAATTCCTTTTGCCGGCATTTTATCAATTTCAATATCGGTATAAGGCTCCAGCCATTTATCTCCAGCCAATCGGGACTGGAAAGTTAAGCTGTATTTATCTTCTGGGAGACCTAATAATTTTACTACTTGTTTTGTCGTTTCATAACATTGATGACGATAACAGAAATCATGCGCTGGTGAAGGTGTGTTACAGCAAGAACCGTCAATTTTGCAATGCGATTTGGTTACATCGGTTTTTCGTATATGACGTTCTGGAATTCCGTGATACGAAAACAATAAATGATCGTATGGAAATCCAGCTAAATGTTTCTGAATTGAATCTGCCAGATTTTTGATATAATCCGGTTTGTTGTAAAAAGCAGCAACATTGGTAAAAGTCATCTGTGGAAATTTCTTCTTTCTGATTTCCTCTGCCTTTACTAAAATGGTTAGAGTAGAAGCCATTGCATATTGCGGATACAGTGGGAAAAGCATTACTTCGCTAACGCCTTTATCGTGTAATTCCTGGAGGCCTTTCTCGATGGTCATGCTTCCGTAGCGCATTGCCAGTGCAACCGGTACATTTACCAATGGTTGTACTTTCTTCTGCATTCGTTCTGAAAGCACTACAAGGGGCGAACCTTCGTCCCACCAGATTTTTGCATAAGCATGTGCCGATTCTTTGGGTCTTTTTCTTAAGATGATGCCTCGGACTAATAAAGCTCTCAATAAATACGGAACATCGATCACGTATTTATCCATTAAAAATTCATCTAAATACGGCTTTACATCTTTTGGTGTTGGACTTTCGGGAGATCCCAAATTTACTATTAATACGCCTTTCATTATTTTTTTGCTTTTTAGTTAAGCTTTAAGCTTTAAGTATTTGTTGTTTGAATTTTTTCTAAAAGTAGCATTTGCTGCCATTTAGAAATATGAGTAATATTATTTTTTATTTATACTGCAATTTACAAAATCGATACTGTTTTAAAATTGGTATTAATCGACATCAGATATTTTTTTGGAGTTGTGGCAAATTTTTTCTTGAATCCCGCAATGAAGTGGCTTCCGGTGCTGTAACCTATTTTTAAGCCCACTTCATTTACATTGTAGCAGCCGCTGTCAAGCAGTTTTCTGGCGCAATCCATTTTGTAATCAAACAGAAAACCATAGACAGTATCACCGTATATTTGTTTGAAACCTATTTTTAGTTTTTTCATATTAAGGCCAATTTCATCTGCCAATTCCTGTAAACCAGGGGGTTCATTCATATTTGCAATAATAATTTCTTTGGCTTTTCTGATTTTCAAAACATTGTCCTGATCAATTAAAAACGGACAATGTTGTGCACTTGGATTCTCAGACCTGTTAAAATACAAACTCAGCAGTTCATATCCTTTTGCTTTGTAATAAAGGTTTTTTATAGAAGGATGAAAGTTATAATGAAACAGCTGGCTTAAAACAATTGCCATCGGGGGACTGATATTTGCTTCAGTAGAATACTTTTGGTTGTTATTATCAGCACTTAATAAAGTAATATAATCTGCTTGAGTAGAAAACAGCGCGTGAAATTTCTTAATCGAGACGATAATAGAAATCACCCATGAATTTGGAGCAAGTTCTAAATGAAGTGATGTCTGCTTTTTAGGATTATACAAAAGCAGGGATTTTTCCTCTTTCAATTCTAAAGTATAACTACCCTGACTGAACAAAAAATTGCTATTGCCTTTCAGTCCGAAATGAAACTGAATCATATCACTTCCCAGCTCACGGTTGGCAAAAAAAGGCTCTGAACTGTCATTCTGAAAGCGTATAAGGGTAAAGTCGTCTTCAATTTTCGTTTCTTCCTCCATTTTTTTTGATATAATGAATAATTGACTTTTTAAGTTTTTTTGGTAGTTATTGTCTGTTTGCTCCTAATACTGCTGCAACTTGAATGTTTATTTTATTAGAAACTTTGCTTTTAACAAGGCTTGGTATTGCAATATTAAAATCACTGGCATTTACACTAAAATCAGATAAAATACTAACTCCTGATATTGATTTGCTTATCCTTGCTGTGGTGCTTACATCCTTAGATTTTCCGTGAAGTTCCAATTTACCCTTAATGATAAAATCTTTAGGATTTACCGTTAGGCTCTGAAGATCAAATCCTTCTATTTTTCCTTTAAAGAATGCTTTTGGATAGCGGTCACTTTCAATATAATTTTCATTGAAATGTTCTTCCATCAAAGCGACTTTAAATCGAAATCCTTTCATTAAGGCTAAACTTGCAATTTCGCCCGTTGCAGGATTCAGGACAAAAGTAACATTAGTATTTGTGGCCTTGACTTCTTCAAAAGAAGCAACGGATGCTTCAAAAGTAATTTTTCCTGATTTACTGATCATTTTTTCTTGTGAGAGGCCAATAGCGCAGACATATAGCATTGCAATGAGTATGTTTTTTTTCATAGTTTTTTGGCTTTACATTGTTTTTAGTGGATAAGATTTATCTGGTTTAGCATTTATTTTAAAACCGCAATAATTTGAACCTTTACCTTATCGTCCAGTTTATACTTAATAAGCGATGGGATAGGGATGCTAAAATCACTGGCATTTACGGCGAAATCAGAAATGATGGTGATTCGCGGCCCCGTCTTGGTAATTTTTGCAGCGGCTTTTATATCTTTAGATTTACCGTGAAGTTCTAACTTCCCTTTTATGATATAATCTTTATAATCTTCTGTTAGACTTTTAATGTCGAACCCCTCAATTTGGCCTCTAAAAACGGCTTTTGGATACTTATCGGTTTCCATGTAATTTTCATTAAAATGTTCTTCCATCAAAGCCATTTCAAATTGGAATCCTTTCATTAAAGCAAGGCTTGCCACTTCTCCTGTTGCGGGATTTAAAACAAAAGTTACATTGCTGTTAGTTCCTGCAACCGGCTGAAAAGAAGGTACTGAAGCTTCGAGCGTTATTGCTGCAGATTTAGTTACTATTTTTTCTTGCGAAAAAACAATAAAAGAAGCCAATAGCATTGGCATTATTATGATTTTCCTCATGATCTTGTTCTAGATTATTTTTCTAATAATCCATCCTGATTCCATTTATTTATAATATCTATAGTGGTTTGAGGTAATCTTGGTCCGCCCTGCGGCATTAAGGAACTATCTCCATTTTCTAAAGAAATTCGTGTAAGCAATCCTCGATTTAAAACTGCATTTTTCACCTGATCATAAGTAACTAAGGACATAGGCGCTCCATTTTTAGGAACTGCTGCATGGCATACAACACAGTTATTATCAATAATAGATTTTACATTTTGGCTGTACGTTGCCAGACCATTAATGGGTGTGGGGTCCATTAAGGTGCTTGGATCATCGTTGGCGCAGCTTACAAAGATTGAAGCTAATGATGAGATAACGAAAAGTGTTTTTAGATTCATAAGATTGGTTTTTAGTTATAAATAAAGGCATGATTTTAAGAATCATCAGGCATTTCAAAATCATATACGTTGAAAAGCATAATACAGATTTAACAAAAGGCATATTTAATGGTTTAAATCCAATAGGTATTTTTTAACGTAGATAATCCAAATACTAAAAAACAGTTATGAGAAAAAAAATACTAACTACAATTTCCCTTTTTATAATAATCGGAATTTTGTCTTTCTTCTACATCTACAAAGGGCATAGGGATATAGAATCAGAAACTGCCGATTATGTTGTAACCGTTAACGAACTAGAAAGAGAGTTTGCTTCAAACGATAGTCTGGCTTACATCAAATATCAGGACAAAACAATTGAATTATCTGCACCAGTAACAAGTATTGATAAAGCTGGTAATGGAATTGTTATGAGCGAAAAAATATTTGTGACATTCAAAAACCGTTTGCCTCAAAATATTACATCCGGGAAAACTCTCAAGATTAAAGGGCGTTTTTTAGGATATGACGAATTGCTCCAGGAATTTAAAATAGACCAATCTTCAGTTGTACACTAATACAAATAACAATTTAAAACTAACCTCATGAAAAACTTTATTCTATTATTTTTTTTATTTCCGCTGTTAAGCTTCTCCCAAACCGATTTGCTCTCTGGAGTAGAAACTCCTTCTACAAAAGAAAAAGTGACATCTGCATTCAAAGCCCTGAAAATTGTTAATCTTGAGTCTACAAAATTGGCCGCAAAAGGTGATTTGTATTTTGTTGTTGCACACCGATTCGGATCCATTAAAGATGGTTTTGAAGGTTTCTACGGACTGGATAATGCCAATACACAAATTAAATTTATTTACGGTTTGACAAATGGACTTAATGTAAGTGCGGCCAGAAGTGAATTTGCATATGACTTTGCAACAAAGTATATGCTATTACCTCAAATAAAAGATGGTTTTCCCGTCACTATAGCCGGGTTCAATAGTTTGTCTATTAATAACACGTTAAAAGAAAGCTTGTACCCTAAACTTGAATTTAAAGACAGGCTTACTTATGTAGCACAGCTGCTGATTTCCAGAAAATTTTCTGAAAAGCTGTCTTTAGAAATTGTGCCGTCATTCTTTCACCAGAATTTTGTTGACGACGTTGACCAAAGCAATACTCAATATGCTATAGGTTTTGGAGGAAGATATAAATTCGCCAAACGCTGGTCTTTAAATATGGATTATGCAGCGCATTTAAACAGGGCACAGAATTCTCTTTATAAAAACCCGCTGTCTATCGGTTTTGATTTAGAAACAGGCGGGCATGCTTTCCAGATGCATTTTACCAGTTCACAGGCAATTGATGAAGCTGGATATCTGGGAAGAACAACAGGCGATTGGAGAAAAGGAGATATATTTTTTGGATTTAATCTTGCCAGAGTTTTCTAGTATCTCCTTTATTATTAAATTATTAGGTAATTTCTGTATTTAAAACGATTCTAAATTGATCAATTTGCAAGTATTTCTAAAACCGCAGCGATTAAGTAGACGTAGATAATTTTAAAAACATAAAAATTATGAAAATTAATAAAATAATCAAAAAGGGACTTTTTATACTAAGCGGAATATTTGGGCTATTTATTGCCATTTTGCTTTTTCACATTATAACAGTAAAACCACCCGTTTATGATACGCCAAATCTGCAGGTAAGCAGAATCGATTTTCAATCAGATATCGATTCTCTGCAGGCCAGACAAATCTGTGCCGATTTAAGAAGTATAAAAGGCCTGACATCTGACTCTATAATAGTTAAAAGAAATGTTGTGGTGTATTTCCACAATAATAAAATTACAAACTCACAGAAAGTTTTCAATGAGTTGATGTCTAAAAGACACTATGATGCTAAGCGTTATATTCTACCTGCAAATTTAGCAAACAAAGAAGTCTGCCCAATGAATCAAAATAGCTTGAGTTATAAATTATCTCAAAAAATAAATCGTTTTTTTAATTAACCCTTTAATACCTTAAATTTATGAAAATTTATTCAAAACTTACACTTAGTGTATTGCTTGCTGCATCTGCAGCTATGATTTCCTGCAGCAGTAATGACGACGAAACCCCTGCACCTCCTGTAAAGGCATCAATTTATGAACGCTTAGGCGGGACTAAAATGGTTTCTGATCCTGATAATTCCGGCCAGATGATTGAGCAGGGACGTTTGAGTTTCCGCAAAGTGGTAAATTCAACTATCGGATTGATTGTTGCTGATATCCAATCGAATGCTTCAGGGAATCTGCAGGCACATTTTGCTCCTTTATTAGCAGAAACGGGAACTACCCAGTCTACCAATATTGCTAAATTATCAGATAATCTGACTGATTTCTTTTCATTTAACACTGGAGGTACCAATGCTGTAAATACATATTCAGGCTTGAGTATGTCAGCGGCGCATGATCCTGCAAAAAACCCTCGTATGGGAACAAAATCCAGCAGTGCAGATTATACAAAATTTGAAGGATATGTTGGAGCTGCAGCCAATGCAAATGGTGTTGCTTCAAATACAGAGCTTTATACTGATATAGTTGCTGTTTTAGAATCATTGAGAACTCCTATAGTTCAAAAATAATTTTCTTCTCAAAACGCTGCCTGAAAAAGGCAGCGTTTTATATTTCAATACTATTACGGTGCCGGATTCTTTACAATATTATAGAATCAGTATATAAATATTTTGAAACTCTCATGTAATGTATAATGGCAGGAAATTATATAAAATTGCCAATTTGAATCAATTTATTCCACAGCGATATATTAAGTCCTTCTAGCGTTGTTATATATAAATTAGTCAGTAATAATTTTTTGAACTTTTTAAGGAAAGCATAAATATGGAAAATTTTAATATGTCCAGTTCCACCACTTTTTACGCATTAGGGCTAAGCTATAAGAAAGCAGATGCAGAAATTAGAGGAAAATTTAGTTTAGATACTCAAGCACAATCTGATTTATTGATGCAAGCCAGAGCAGAAGGCTTAGAATCATTAATCGTGACTTCTACTTGTAATAGAACTGAAATTTATGGTTTTGCCCATCATCCTTATGAACTCATCAAATTGCTTTGCGAAAATAGCAATGGTTCTGTTGAAGAGTTTCAGCAGGCTGCTTATATATATAAGAATGAAGAAGCTGTTAATCATATGTTTAGGGTAGGGACAGGTTTAGACAGTCAGATTCTGGGCGATTTCGAAATTATCAGCCAAATTAAAATCGCTTTTAATCATAGTAAACAAGAAGGTTTGGTAAACACTTTTCTGGACCGTTTGGTAAATACTGTTATTCAAGCGAGCAAAAAAGTTAAAACAGAGACTAAAATTTCTTCTGGTGCAACATCCGTTTCTTTTGCATCAGTGCAGTATATTATACGAAATGTGGCAGATATTGAAAATAAAAATATTTTGTTATTCGGAACAGGAAAAATAGGAAGAAATACTTGTGAAAACTTAGTAAAACATACTAAAAACAGCCATATTACTCTTATAAACAGAACAAAAAACAAAGCCGAATTATTGGCAGGAAAACTCAATATTATTGTAAAAGATTACGACGATTTGAAAGAAGAACTACAGCAGGCAGATGTGCTGGTTGTAGCTACAGGAGCACAAAACCCGACTATTGACAAAACATCGCTTGCTTTACATAAACCATTATTGATTCTGGACTTATCCATTCCACGGAATGTAAATACTAATGTAGAAGAAATACCCGGTGTAACTTTAATACATCTGGATTATTTATCTCAAATTACTGATGACACGCTGGAAAGAAGAAAACAGCATATTCCAGCTGCAGAAGCTATTATTGATGATCTGAAATTAGAACTGAATACCTGGGTAAACGGCCGAAAATGTGCGCCAACCATCCATGCATTGAAAGCGAAACTAAATGATATTGTATCGGCTGAATTTGCTTTTCAAAAAAAGAAAATAATCAATTTTGATGAAGTTCAAATGGATTTAATCAGTTCCAGAATTATTCAAAAATTAACAAACCATTTTGCAGTCCACTTAAAAAATGAAAATAATTCCTTGGATCAAAAGATCGAGTTTATTGAAAAAGTGTTCCAAATTGGACAGTTTACGCAGAAAATAAGCCCTTCATCAGCAGAAGAAAAATATAAAATTAAACTTTCATAAAAATTCTAAAATAATAGGCCTTAATTCTGGAATTTTAAAAGTATAACTTTCTAAAGATAATGCTGATTTAGCAACACTGAAAATGATGCCCAAATTTTTCTAAATGATCACACAGCTGGTTCTGGGAAAATTATTGATAGTGGAAGAAGTTTAAGTATCTAAAAATTTTAATCTCAAGAAAATGTATTATGATAATATACCAGATGTATTGATGGTTAATTATTCTATCTAACATTTAAAGAAAATCATAGATTTATAGTAATATCGCATAAAAATTAAAACAGCCGTTCGCGCTGTTTTTTTATTTTACAATGTCTTAAATCGAAAAAAATGGTTCTGTCGCATTAGGATAACTTTATCTTTATAATTTTAAACCTAGCGAAAAATGAATACCGAAGTTCATTGTTATCCTCAGTCAATTATTCTGCTGGCAGTATATTTTAAAGTTAGGTTTACTTTAAGTTATCGGGATATTGAAGAAATAATGAAGATAAGGGCTGTGATTGTGGTTTATGCTAGGATTCAACATTGCGCTTATGCCGATTTAAATGCACGCAATAGCTATTTTCGGACATTTAGGGATCTTTGTTTTGCTGTCGAAAAAATAAAGTTTTTCTATTTTTGATTGTACAAAAGCCGGGAGCGTTCTGCAGGGCTTGAGTAATCGAGTATTGAGTTAATCAGGCGTTAAGAGTTGTTGGCGGAATTTATTTTGGAGTGGTGAGCATCGTCAATTGTAGATAATATTATTTTTTAGGTTTATTATTATTATTATTATTATTATTATTATTATTATTATTATTATTATTTGGAGCTCTTACCGCTTTATGTTCCAATCTTTTGCGCAGAACACTGGCACAAAAAGATTTTCACTGTTATCAGGGCTAAGGGCCGCCTAAAGGTCCTATTTTATCTTTTGAAAAATGCATATTCGAAGCCAATTGTTGTATTTTTTGTAAATTATCACTTTTTTTAATATCATACGCTGCAATTCTCTTAAAGCTATTAGTACTTTCGGCAAAGAATAAATGAAGAATCTAAACATTGGAACGTATCTTTCAGAACTACTAAATACGCACCTTTTAATACTGATGCAATAAAATATAGCATAGTGCGGCTCTTTAGACTAATAAATTTATAAAGTATAATAAAAAAGGCGTCAATTGTCTTCAATTGGCGCCTTTTGGCAGTGTGGTGACAGGAACGGGATAAATTTCAACAAAATTTATGGAGGTTTGAAGAGATTAGCTTACTATATTTAGTGTCTTTCTTCCATTGGCTTTATGAATTTGGTTTGGATGTTCCGTTGGGGATTGATGTAAAAATTCATGAGCTTAAATTATTTAATTGTCTTTTCATTTAGTTTTAATTGTAGTTCCTTTAACAGTACTTCATTTATACTTTTTAAAAACTTAAGATTTCTTAATATAAATATTTTTTTTAAAATGACTCTAACTTATCGAATGGAATTAATTCAATTTTGTGATCCAAATCTGAGTGTCCAGCATCTTTAATACAATAAAGTGCAGTCATAAAAGTATTTAACAAAAAAGTCATTCTCAAAGATTAAAATCCATATGCCTAGAAAGATTCAGGAGGTTAGATAATGGATAACTATGTTTATATCATTCTGTAAATTAATAGTTTAATTTTAAAATTACTTAAAGGCTTATATTTTATGCTTACAGATTCTATAGAACTTATTATTATAACATTTTACCTCTTTATCAAGATCATTTTTAAGTTATCAAGCCTGTTTTCTGATTAATTAAAAATTTAATAAAAATATCATATTGATAAATAGTAAAGTTAGGTAAGGGCCATATAGTTTTGCAGTAAACTAAAACTAATGTAGTGAACGCAGAATACAATACTTTTTTAGACAAAAAACCTGTTTTCAATAAAGTTTACCAGCAGAACTGGAAAGCCCTTTATTCTTTTGCTTTTAATATTTTGCGTGATAAAGAATCAACAGAAGATATTATTCAGGAAATATTTATTGACTTTTGGGTACGAATGAATGATACTGATATTCAAAATTATACAGCATATTTGTTTCAGGCAGTTCGAAACCAATGCGCTAAAAGGCTTAGATATAAGAAACTAACAGTTTTTGAATTACAAGTTTTAGAAGAATCTATACAATTGATAGATGAGGAAGAATTTTTTGAATTTCCAAAAGAGCAGATCGTTGAGCAAGTCAGACAAAAGGCACATGAAATTTTACCTCCTAAGTGCCTTGATATCTTTAATCTTAGATTTTATGAAAAGCTGAGCATTAAAGATATTGCTGAATATAAAAAGATATCAGTAAGTACAGTTGAAAATCAAATTAATAAGGCTTTAAAAATGTTAAAGACAGAAAATGATTACTTCATTAAATTATTGGCCATCCTTATTTTTTGTTCTTAGCTAGAGTTCTTTTCAAGCTTTTTGTTAAGAATGTTAACAAATTGTAATCCTTTAAAAATTTTATAGGTGCTGCCTGCTTTTCGTGTACTATATAATAAAGACCTTATTAAATAGTCATATGCAAAAACAGTACAAGCATCTTTTTAAAAGATACAGTGAAGAGAAATCTTCTGAAAAGGAAAAAAAATAATAGATACTTATTTTAACAAAATTCAATATAACGGTATTACAGAACAGAATATTGATAATGTTTTGGGAGATCGTATTTTGCTTAAAATAGAAGAACGTTTAGAAAGAAAAAAGAAAACCTATTATTATAGAATTTCGGCATCTGTTGCGGCTGTTATACTTTTAGGAACGTTGCTGTTTACTTTTAATTCTATTTTTAAAACGAATCATTTTATTACTGTTGCTGCACAATTTGGTGAGCAAAAAAATGTACGATTACCTGATTCCTCAGTGGTTTATTTAAACTCAGGAAGCAGTATAGTTTATCCGGAACACTTTGGAGAAGATTCCAGAGAAATTACTTTAAAAGGAGAAGCTTATTTTGAAGTTGTACACAAAGAAAAACATCCATTTATAATTTCTTCAGCTCATTTTAAAACGCAGGTTCTGGGAACCAGATTTATTGTAACCAATTATGAAAAAGGTCTTGCGTCAGTAACGGTTGTTTCCGGAAAGGTAAAAGTTACAGATCAGCATTCATCTAAATCCGAAATTATCACTAAAAATCAGAGAGTGAGTTATGATGATGTTTCAGGGGCTTTTATAAGATCTAATAATATCGAATCATCAAATTACCTGGCATGGAGAGAGGGAAGAATCTTTTTTGATCACGCTCAGATAGATCAGGTATTGCTAACACTACAGAGAAAATACAATGTGGTACTGAAACTGGATTCAAAACCTTATCAATGCAATACTATTAGTGGAAATTTCTCAGGCAATGACATCGAAAAAATCTTAAGCAGTATTCGTTTCATTAATGATATGGAATATAGCACAATTAAAAATGACACCATAAAAATTAAACTAAAACCCTGTAAAAACTAGCGCCTATGCAAAACTGAAAAACTACTCAAAAAATATAAAAAAAACCCGAACATGGCGGCCACCAATCATCGGGTCACATTAATTGCAAATAATTAACATAAAACAAATATATTCAAATTATGTATCTTGTAACAAATAAAAACAATAATAAAAAGAATATACTTTTCTTTTTTTTGGTTACGTTATGGACACAAGTGACATTTGCGTCAGCATTTACCTCGCAAAGCACAGAATCTACTCCAGTATCAGTTTCAAAAAATGTTTATGAACTCAAAGCTTTATTTAAAGCTATTGAAAGTCAAACTGATTTTTCACTTCTTTATTCTGATGAGGTTGCAAAACTTAAAACTCAAGTTCCTTTTAGTTCAGGAACACAAACAATAGCAGCATTACTTAAGGAAGCTGCTGTTAAATTTAAAGTTGCTTATCAGATAAATGATGGTTTGATTACTTTTAAAATGAATAATCCTGCTAAAGGTAAAAAGGCAGTAAATGTCGCAAAGCAAATAAAAATCTCAGGTACAGTTACGGATAATTTAGGTAAACCAATTCCCGGAGCTACAATTCTGATTGAAGGAACATCAGTAGGGGTGCAAACGGATTTAGACGGAAAATACAGTATTGAGGCCGGAGAAGGAGAAATACTAGTTTTTGTTTATATGGGATTTAAGACCGTTAAACAAAAAGTTGAAAAAGATAGGACAATCAATATTACCCTTGAAGAGGAAGCTGAAGCACTAAACGAGTTAGTAATTACTGCCTTAGGAATTAAACGAGAAGAAAAGGCTCTTGGATATGCTGTACAAAAAGTCGATGGCTCTTCAGTACAAACGGTAAAAGGTGTAGATGTTGCAACGTCATTAACTGGTAAAGTATCAGGTTTACTTGTAAAAAACAGTACTGAATTTGCAGAATCCCCTACTGTTGAAATTCGAGGCGAAAGTGCCTTATTAGTTATTGATGGAGTACCTTATGGAAACATGACTCTCAGGGACATTCCTGCTGATGATATAGAATCTTTAAGCGTACTCAAAGGAGCAACTGCATCAGCCTTATATGGCTATCGTGGCGCCAGCGGTGCTATTGTTGTAACAACCAAAAAAGGAAGTTCTAAAAAAGGCCTTACGGTATCGTTAAACAGCAGTACGATGTTTACAGCGGGTTATCTGGCAATTCCCGAAACCCAAACGACTTTTGGAAGACAGATAGATGCTACTACCAATATGTATAAGGGAACAGGCTCTTGGGGAGTACCAATGGAAGGACAAGAAGTTGTTCAGTGGGATCCGGTTAGTAAATCGTATAAATCGATGCCTTATTTACCAGTAGGAAAGGATAATTTTAAAAACTTTCTGGATCAGGGTTACATTTTAAATAATAACTTAAGTGTAACACAGCAAGGAGAATTCGGGAATCTTAGATCATCTGCAACCTGGGTTAGCAATAAAGGGCAATATCCAAATTCTCAATATGATAAATATACTTATGCATTAGGTGGAGATATTAGTGTAGATAAATTCAAATTATCATCTTCAATATCGATAAATAAGCAAAGTTCGCCAAATATTGGATTTAATGGTTATAAAGGCTATGATCCAATGTATAATATTCTGGTTTGGTCATCTCCGGATTACGACATACGAAAATATAAAGATTACTGGCTTGTAAAAAATGAGTCGCAAAATAACAGTTATACCGGTACAAATAATAATCCTTATTTTGACAGATTTGAAAGATTACACAGTTTAGACCGCAATGTTTTTAACGGTTTTGTTTCGGCAAGTTATGAAATAGCGCCCTGGCTTAATGCTACTGTCAGAACTGGTTTTGATACCTATAATAACAAACAGACAGTTAGGGTTTCAAAAGGGTCTCTGGTTGGTGCCGGTGTCTCTACAGTTATTCTTAACGGGACTGAGATTTGGGGTGAATCTCTAAAAGGATCTTATAATGAAGGCCTAGGAAGTGGTTATAGTTCTAATACTGATTTTATCTTAAATGGAAATAAAAAGATCAATGATTTTGATATTGACGGTCTTTTTGGAGGAACTATTTATTATACACAGGACGAAGGTATTGAGGCCAGAAGCCAGGGAGGACTTTCTGTTCCTGGGTTCTATTCTTTAAAGGCTTCTGTTACTAATGCTGTTGTGAATTCTTCTGTTTATAAAAGACAGGTAAACAGTTTTTATGGAAGACTTGCCGGATCGTGGAAGGGAATGGCTTTTCTTGAAGGTACTTTACGAAAGGACTGGAGTTCAACTCTTCCTGAATCTACACGTTCTTATCTTTATCCATCTGTTTCAGGCAGTTTTTTAGTCTCAGAAGTTTTACCAAAATTTGATTGGTTAACTTTATGGAAACTTCGCGGTTCCTGGACTTCATCTAAAACCCCGGCAGGAGTTTATGATATTAATTCGGTTTACAATATTACAACCAATTCCTGGGGAGGTTTAAACTCGGCATCTTATCCTGATGTTATCCGTGGAAACGAAGTTAGACCCGAGTCAGCCAGTACATGGGAGATGGGAACAGCTGCCAATTTGTTTAAAAAACGTTTGTCATTTGATTTTACTTATTATTCAAAGAGAATGTACGACTTTTTAACCGCTACCAATGTCAGCAGTGCATCAGGTTTTAGCTCAAATTATATCAATATAGATCAGGAAATTACCCGAAGAGGAGTTGAACTTACACTAAACTTTACACCAATAAAAACTTCAGACTGGCAATGGGATGTAATGGCAAACTGGTCTAAATATGCACGCTATTATACCAAGTTGGACAAAGAATTTTCGGCAGATAGACCCTGGGTAAAAGTTGGAAACAGAGTTGATGCTTTTGTTTTAAACGATTTTCAGAAAAGTGTAAATGGTGCTGTTATTTATGAAAATGGGCTACCGGTCTATTCTCCTTATGAGTCCGTTTATGGATATGGTGATCCTGATTGGATTTGGGGGCTGACATCTTCACTTTGTTATAAAAATTTCACTTTGAATATTTCTGTTGATGGACGGGTAGGAGGTTTGGCACAAACTACAACCGAAATGTATATGTGGCAGTCTGGAAACCATCCTGACTCTGTAAATGATATTCGTTACAAAGATATTACTACCGGTACAAGTAATTATGTAGGAGATGGAGTAAAAGTAATTTCAGGTGCAGTAACTTATAATGCTTACGGAAATATTACCAGTGATACCAGACAATATGCTTCAAATGATGTTCCTGTTACTTATGAGAACTATGTAAAAAGAATTCATAAAGGTACAGCCTGGGGAGGTAATTCATCTCCTGCGGATACTTACAGCACTACTTTTTTGAAATTAAGAGAAGTCTCACTTACTTATAGTGTTCCTAAGTCAGTATATAGTTTTATAAAAGCAAAAAATGCTACAGTATCAGCAATAGGTCAAAATTTATTCCTTTGGGCAAAAGATTTTAAATATTCTGATCCAGATGGAGGAGTTGATAATTTTAGCGATCCTTCACAGCGTTTTGTAGGTTGCAATATTAAGCTTGAATTCTAAATTTAAAAGTAAACATAATTTAAAATTATTGATATGAAAAAAATAATCGTTGCAATTACAGGTATGCTAATGTTTTCTGGCTGTAGTAATTTTGATGAAATCAATACCAACCCTAATACGCCTACCCAGGTAAGTGCTTCACTATTAGCTACAAATATAATTCTGAGTATTGCTAAATATCAAGGCACTGATTCAAAAGAATATATTTCTGAAAATGCTTTGCCAAAATATGTTGGTTATGCTAATGAAGGACAATTAGGAACTCAATATAACTTAATAGCCAATTCAAGTTTTAACAAAATGACCATTTTACCTGATATTGATAAAATGTTACTTGCTGCTCAAGGCAGCCCGGCAGAAAACTCATATAAAGGAATAGGTCATTTTATAAGAGCGTATACTTTTTATATCCTTACCATGAAGATGGGAGATATTCCATACAGTGAAGCAAATCTTGGACTGCAAGGCAATTATAAACCAAAATACGACGCTCAAAAAGAAGTTTTTATGGGGATTCTTGGTGAATTGGAACAAGCACGTCTTGAATTCTCACAAGGTTTGACTTTTGATGGAGATCCAACCATTTTTAAAGGAAATCCTCAAAGATGGAGAAGAGCCTGCAATGCATTTGAACTTAAAGTTCTAATGACTCTCAGTGCAAAAGAGAGTGATGCTGATTTAAAAATTAAAGAGAAATTTGCCAGTATAGTTAATGAAAATATACTTCTTCAAGATGATTCTGATTATTTTGGCTTAGAGTATAATACCGTAAACCTTCATCCATTATACAGTACAAATGATATGTTTACCGGAAGAACTATTTTAAGTGATATTGTAGTAGACAATCTAAAAAGACTAAACGATAAAAGATTGTTTTATTTTGCAGAACCCTCAGCAGATCAAATTGCAAAAGGATTAGCTCAAAACAGCTTTATGGCTTATACTGGTGTAAAAACTTCATTAGATTATGGACTAATGAACGCTAATTATGCAGGTGGCAAATATTCTAAAATAAACCTGCGATACCAAACCAAACAAAATAGCGATCCAAGAAGGCTGCTTACCTATGCAGAGCAGGAACTGATTTTGGCCGAAGCGAGCATTAAAGGCTGGATTACTGCATCAAATGCACAGCTTTATTATGAAAATGGAGTGAAAGCTGCCTTAAAAAATCTTATGAGTACAGATGCTTCTTTTGCACATGGAAATCCTATTGTGCAAAATGATATTGATACTTATTTTATCGGTGAAGCAGCATTTTCGGCAGATGCAGCTACGCAATTGAAGCAAGTTTGGATGCAGCGATATTTGCTCAATTTTTTAGTTGATGCAGAAACTGCGTATTTTGAATACAGAAGAAATAAATACCCGGATTTTAATATTGACCCGACAACAAACCTAAACGTTAATAGTCCTACTAGTATGCCTATAAGATATTTATATCCTTCTTCGGAATTGAATTATAACAGTCAAAAGTTGATGGAGGCCTTAAACCGTCAATTTGGAGGTTATGATGAAATTAATAAGACAATGTGGCTTTTAGCAAATTAGCAAAAAGGTCATATTGATTAGTTTTGTTTTTTTATTTTTTTGAACGCTGCTCTTTATAATTAGAGCAGCGTTTTTATTGGCAAATAATAGAAAATAAGAAATCAATTTTAAAGATTTAAAAATAAATTAATTCAATACAGAATAAAAATAAAGTTATGAGAAAAGTAAAATTTTTGATAGTGATTCTTTTGGCCATGCAAATCAATGGACAGAATTTAAAAATAATGACTTACAATATTCGTGTAGACCTAGCAGTTGATGGTGATAATGACTGGAGCCACCGCAAAGATTTTTTTACATCCCAAATTCAGTTTTATCAGCCCGATGTATTTGGAATTCAGGAAGCGGCACCAAATCAGGTAAATGATATTGCAAGTAACCTTGCTCAATACAGTTTTGTTGGTATAGGAAGAGAAGGTGTTGGAAAAGGGGAATCCTCTACTATTTTTTATAATAGAGAGCGTTTAAAAATGCTTTTAAATAACACATTTTGGCTTTCAGAAACACCCGGTGAAATTTCTTTGGGTTGGGATGCGGCATATAAAAGAGTCTGCACCTATGCTTTGTTTAAAGATCTAAAAACAAAGCAGCTTTTCTGGATTTTCAATACCCATTTAGATCATGTTGGTGAACAGGCAAAAATAAATGGTATAAAACTTATTCTTGCTAAAATTAAAGAAGTGAATAATAAAAATTATTCGGTCATTTTTACTGGAGATTTAAATTCAGAGCCTGAATCAGAGGGCATTTTTCTTCTAAAGAAAGAAATGAAAGATACCAGAGAAGTTTCAAAAACACTACCTTTTGGTCCTTCTGGAACTTTTAACGGTTTTAAGCACAATGAACCCGTAACACGATTGCTGGATTATATTTTGATATCTAAAGATACTGGTTTTAAAGTAGAAAAATTTGCTGTTTTAAGTGATTCAAAAGACTTAAAATATCCATCCGACCATTTGCCTGTTTATGTAGAATTGAGTTATTGAAGGAATATATATCCGATTAAATAGAAAACCTTTTGATAATTTGTAAGAAAAAAAAACTAATATATTTAAATTAGCATTAGGGTAAACGGGATAGTAAGAACAAAATGAAGCCTCATTTTGATACAAACAAATTCGCTTTGAACAAGATTGAATTTTATATGTAGGCTAGTTTTAAAATAATTAGGTATATTATTAAGGAAAATTAGTTATTTTTATCGTTAAAAGAAATAGAACTTCCTTACATAATTACGTTTGTTATAATAGAAAAAAATAAAAATTCAGTTATATGCAAAAACCTGAAATACCTGATAACGAGCATCTTCGTTTCGAAGCCTTAGATGCTTATAAAATACTAGATACATTGCCTGAAGATGAGTATGATGCCTTAACCAAAATAGCAGCACAAATTTGTGGTACACCCATCGCATTGGTCACTTTAGTTGATCATAATCGACAATGGTTCAAATCGCATCATGGTTTAAATGCAACCGAAACTCCAAGGGATTTTGCTTTTTGTGCACATGCAATAAACACACCGGATGAATTATTTATTATTCCTGATGCCACTAAAGACGAAAGGTTTCATGATAATCCGTTAACAATTAATGACCCAAACGTAGTGTTTTATGCAGGCGCTCCGTTAAATACCAAAGACGGTTATTCTTTAGGGACGCTTTGTGTTATTGATACAAAACCAAGAGAAGGTCTTACAGAGAACCAACAAGAATCATTAAAGGCATTGGCCAATCAAGTGATTTCGCAATTTGAACTTCGTAAAAAAAATAGATTTTTAGAAGATTTGAATGATGAAATTATTAAAAAAAATGTGCAGTTGGACCAATTTGCTTATCGGCTTACTCATGATTTAAAAGTACCAATACGAGGTATAAATTCATTATTAATTTTTATAAAAGAAGATTATAAAACACTCCTTGAAGACACAGAATTAGAAGCTTGCATCGATTTAATTTATTCTCGAAATGAATACATGGATTTCTTAATTAATGGAATCTTAGAATATACAAAAGTTAGTAACGATCAAATTTGTTTTGAAGATTTTAATGTCGAAAGCACTATTCAATATATAGTTAATAATGGTGCTTTACATATTCCGACTCATATAAATTTTAGGAATTGCGATACCTTTATAAGGCATTCAAAAATAGGTTTTGTTCAAATTATTCAAAATCTTTTATCAAATACAACGAAACATACCGACAAAGAAGAATGTAATGTTTGGATTTCACTAACAGAAAATGAAACTAATTATTCTTTTGTTTATGAAGATGATGGGCCAGGTATACCAGAAAAATATTGGTTAAAAGTATTTGAGTTGTTTGAAACAGTTAACTCAAAATATGGTAAAAATGCCGGTATTGGCTTGTCAACAATAAAAGCCATAGTAGATCGAGTAGTGGGTACTATTTATTTGAAGAATAGAGAAGATAATAAAAAAGGTGCTTGCTTTTGTTTTGTTTTACCAAAAGAGTATAACTGTTAATTTTTGACGGAAGATTTTATCAGCCTACAACAAGCATTTTACTTTTTCTTTTAATAAAAGTAGTATCGAAAATTTGTTTGTGAAGCAAGAAAATAGCACTTCACTAGAATTACATCGCCTTTTAATGATTTTAATTTGGATAAAAGCTCAGAGCTTTTTGGGCAAAAAAGGTGGTAATATTTTTTGGTACTTAGCAAGTCTTTTTTGAAGGTGTAGGCAATTTCAAAATTGATTTTTAAAAGCGCAAAGTACAACAATAAATGGCAATGTAATTCTGGAAGTAACTGCAATAGTGGAACAATATTGGCGCAAACAGGGTAATGGCAGTGGCAAAAATGAAACAAAAATTAGTTTTAGTTTGTCATTTTTCAAATAACTTATAAAAAATTCTTTGCTTGATACTATAACTTATGGTAACTAATACCGTTTTTGAAATGTATCGAATAAAATTTTCTTTTTAAACGGTTATTAACAATTTGAAGTGTTATTCCGATTAATGAAATGGCTAAAAAAATCATAATCAAAGTGTTTGCTTCGATAGGGATCTTTGGCTCTAGGTTTTTTCCAATAGTTATAATAATCATGGAGAATACTAAATAGTGCTCAGATTTGATTCCAATAGGAATTGTGTTTGCTAAAGTAATTGCTGTTTTCATTTTTCAGTGGTATTTGAATGAAACTTCATTTCTTGTTGATAAATAGTTTTAATTTTGAGTGTTTACTAAATCGAATAGATTATCTATCGAAGTTGCAATCACTGCTGACATTGTTAAATTGTTTTTGGAAATAATTATTTTATTAATTTTTATTTTTTTTGTTCCTTAATTCTGACACAAATCTAAGACGATTATAAGAATTGTTTTTTGTTTTTTCGATGAATAGCAGTTTGTTGTCGATCAATAATCAATCTTTATGCTTGAATTACAGTTGATTATGATTTTGTGTCGATAAATTAATATTAAAAATGGAAATCGTCCTTTTTTTTGTTTTTTTTAATATTCAGTTTACTTATTATATAGTTACAGACGTTCTACTTATATATAAGAAATTTTAAAAATCAGATGCAATGGCTATTCGATAAAAATTAGATTGAAGTATTAGGATCCCTTTTTAGATGTCGTTTTTTACTGGCTTCCGGATATTTTTTATGAATGAATTACATATAAAATACCATTCGTCGACACTTTTTTTGCAGTTGTCTACACTATATTATGAATTAACTAAAAAAGACTCTTGCTTTAAAAGGAATAAAATTACCTTTGAAGTTGAATAAGTATGCATCAAACTTTAAAATTAATAAAATGGACAAAATCGTTAGAATTATACTATTAATAGAAGATGATGCAATTGAAGTAATGAAATTCAATAGAGTACTAAAAAGTTTAGAACTCAATCATCGAAT
>NZ_NRQV01000029.1:0-49632 GCF_004119505.1 Flavobacterium sp. YO64
AGTAAAGGTTTTGGTCTCTTCAAGAAATTCAATAAAATCATTATCTGAAGAGGACATTATGATAGCCATTGCTGTAAAAAATAACGAAAAAATTATTGACAAAACAGTCATTGCAACATTATAAAATGACAACGTAAATTTCATATTTATATAATCGGGAAGAAAATAATATGTTATCAGAGTTGCAAAAAATGCAATTCCAAAATCCCAACAGTATATAAATGATTTTACACGTCTCATTCTTGATGATTTGTTCTTTTCTTAATTTTATCAAAAGTACTAGATAAATATTTTATAATATTATCAAATCCACTTTTTTCAATAGAATTTGGCAACATGTGAGTAATATCTTGATTTTTTTTAGCAGTACTAATTGTTATAAGTTCTCCATATTGATCAGATCCACTAGCTTCAGCAAAACCATATCCATCTTCAGACATTGCCATTTTGGCAATTGTTTCATCATCAAGTGAAATACCAGAATCATTTGAAGATTCCTGAATTTCTTTATATCTAGTTATTCCATTTTTTTGCATTCTTTCATCTGTTGCTCTCCATAAATCTGCATTATTAGGATTTGAAGGAACTAATCTTATAGCGACTCTTTTAATATTGGTAAGTTTTTTTGCTTTCTCAATAAAAGAATATTTTTCACTGATGCTGGATATAAAAAAATCAAAGATCTGTCCTTTATGATTATTCTTAAAGAGGTTTGTAAAAATTCTAACAAACATAGTTTTAGAAATTACGTTTTTAACTTCTTCAAAAGCAATAACCATTTCATCTGTATTAACCACAAAAAGAGATTTTGCAACTATATTATTAACCATTCCTCCTTTTTTTACAGTACCAGTTGATTCATCTAAAACCTCACCTCTCCCATAAGGATCGTATTTTACAAGATAGCCTTTTATGTAAGGACCTTTAACTTCTACTTCAACTATTTTGTATGAATAATTATTAAATCCCTCGGAAGCTGCGCTCTTTATTCCATCAACAATAAATGGCTGCTTTGGGCGGTTATCACTAATAATAAGGTGTAACCTATTGAAAAACATTTTTGACATTTTATTATTTTATTTTTGGTTATATTTTTTCAAATTTAATATTTTGGTTAATAAAGATTTTATGGAAAACCATAATATTTATAGGAATTAATCCTTTAGTTATCAAAATTATCAATTAGTCAAAATAAATATACAAGTATTTATACCTGATTATTAAAATAAAAAAGAACAGTTCCTCCAAAAAAGAAGAACTGCCCTTTTTATGCAAATTTTTAAATTTGCATTCCTAAGAATGCGTACAGTTTTTAGCAATCACTAAAATTAAAGACTAAAACGCAGGTTATTCGTTTATAGCATCTCCTTCTTTAGTTTCTTCGCTGGCAATTTTTACCAGTTTATCTTTTGGATTCAAATCGCCAAATATTTCTATTTTATCGTCAATTTCTCTTCCTTTTTTTACGTTAACTCTTGTCGCTTTACGATTAAGGACTTTGATTACAAAAACTCCTTCGGCAGCATTTACCACTGCTGATTTTGGAACTACAAATGTGCTGTCTTTTGCATTCAACGGCAGCAAAACTTCGGCAACCATTCCCGGTAATAAATTTCCTTTTGTGTTGTGAACGTCCATTTCTACACGTTCAGAACGTAATTTTATATCTAAAGCGCCAGACATTCTTGTAATTTTAGCGGTAAAAGTATCAGGCAGAGACTTTACATTAAAACTCATTTCTTCACCATTATGTAAATATCCTGTATACAATTCCGGAACAGAAACTGCCAAACGCAATTTACTTTGTTCCTGAATCGTTAATAACGGTAAATCTGAACCTTTTCCTGCTGGTCCGACAAATGTTCCTAAATTGACATTTCTAGCTGCTACAACACCATCAAAAGGAGCACGAATTTCAAGATAACCTCTCATAATTGCGACTTCTTTATGCGCCGCAATTGCCGCTTGTAATTGTGCATAATCAGAGTTCTTTTTTCCGCTTGCCATTTCAAGATCGTTTTTAGAAATCGTTCCTTCCACTTTGCTTGTTTCGTACAAACGATTGTAAGTGCTTTTGCTCGTAGCATAAATCGCTTCCATCGATTTTAATCTCGATTCGGCCGCAGCCAATTGCGAACTGATTTCTGGCGCTTCAAGTACAATTAAAAGCTGCCCTTTTTTTACTTTAGAACCAATATCAACTTTTAATGTTTTTACAAAACTGCTCACTTTTGCGTATAAATCTACTTGCTGGAAACCTGTTAATTCAGCAGGTAAGCGCAGTTCAGTAGTTAGCTTTTCTTTTTCTAAAAGAAACGTCTCTGTTTTAGGTTCGATTTCTGCCGCAGCGGTTTCTTCTTTTTTTGAATTACAGCTGTTCAGGAAAAATAATGCTGCAAAAAACAGCGCGGTTGGTTGTAATATTTTAGTCTTCATTTTATGATTTTGTATAAAAGATGATGTAATGTCTTATTTAATAAATAGGCAGAAAGGATAAAAGTGTCCGAGGTATTTTCACCACGTGGGACTTTCGGCTTTATGACTTTCCAGCTTTCGGCTTATTTAAGGATGAGATATAATGGATACTTTCTTCGTCTTCAGGATCTAAAGAAACAGATTGTGTTGATGCTTTTTCTTGTGCCCAGGCAAATATTTGCGGCAGAATTAATAGTACGGCAAAAGTCGAAAATAATAAACCGCCAATAACTGCACGTCCTAACGGAGAAACTTGATCGCCTCCCTCGCCATGACCAATTGCCATTGGTAACATTCCTGCAATCATTGCAACGGATGTCATAATAATTGGACGAAGACGCAGTGCTGCGGCTTCACGCGCTGATTCTAATGCGTTGCCGTTTATTTTTCGCAATTGCTCTGCATTGGTAACTAATAAAACAGCATTTGCAATCGAAACTCCGACAGACATAATAATTCCCATATAAGACTGTAAATTTAAAGTTGAGCCTGTTAATGTCAGCATGATTAAAGCTCCTAAAACTACCGCAGGAACTGTTGTTAAAATTACCAGCGAAACTTTGAATGACTGGAAATTAGCGGCTAACATTAAGAAGATTACAAAAATGGCAACCAATAATCCTACTTGCAAACTGCTTAATGTTTCCTCCAGTACTTTACTTAAACCAATAGGATTAATGAACAAACCACGAGGAAGTTCTCCTAAAGATTTAATTGTTACAGAAACATCTTTCGCTGCCGTCCCCAAATCGGTTTGATTGATGTTTGCTGTAACTGTAATGTATGGCATTGCCCCTAAATTGTCATTTTCACCGCTTACAAAGCCAGGTGTAATTTTTGCAACGTCGCTCAAAACAGGACGAAGCGAATTTTTTAATAACGGAATTTCTCCCATATCCGTTTTGCTTTTCATTTGATTCAATGGTACTTGAACCTGAACGTTGTATGATAATCCGGCTCTTTCATCAACCCACATATTTTTTTCGGTATATCGAGATGATGAAGTCGAAGCCACAAGCGAACGCGAAATATCATTCATATCTACTCCAAGTTCAGCAGCACGGGTTCTGTCAATATCAATGTTCATTGCTGGATAATGAATAGGCTGACCAATTTGAACGTCTCTGAAATACGAAATCGCTTTTAGTTTATCGACAATTTGATTGGCGTATAATTCATTTCGTTTTTTGTCTTTTCCTGCAATTCTAATTTCAATTGGAGTAGGAGAACCTTGGCTTAATACTTTATCCGTTAACTCGATTGGCTCAAAAGAAACTTTAGTGTCTGGCAGTACTTTTTTAAGTCGTGCTCTAAAGTCATCTTTAAAATCATCCATATCAACGTGATAATCCTTTAAACTTACCTGAAAAACGGCTTCATGCGAGCCTGCCATGAATAAATAAATTGGATTGATAGAGAATAAAGACGGGTGTTGTCCTACATACACAGAAGAAATTCCGATATGCTCTGGTCCAACCATTTTTTTCAATTCTTTTAAAACAATTACGGCTTGTTCCTCTGTTCGTTCCAAACGCGTTCCGTCAGGAGCACGAAGTCTTAATTGAAACTGACTTGAATTTACTTTTGGAAAAACATCTTTTCCGATAAAAGTAAGTAACACAATAGCTAAAACTGTTGCAGAAACCAAATAGACAATACTCGTTGCTTTTTTATGAACAAACAATCGATCTAGAGTTCTCATAAAGCGAACTCTGAAACGCTCAAAAGCACTTATTTTTCCGTCTTGATTGGTATCTTCTCTTTCAACCATTACTTTTTTCTGGCTGATTAAGTCTTTTTCAGATTCTGGTGTTAAACCGCAAGCATTAAATTCGGCTTCATCGTCTGTGATTTCTGGCGTGTGCTCATGTTTTGGATGTGCCTTCATTAACCAGTTTGCCATTACGGGCACAAATGTCTGCGAAAGCAAAAATGAAATTACCATCGAGAATCCAATGGCTAAAGCCAAAGGCAAAAATAAAGCTCCCGGAATTCCAACCATTGTAAATGCTGGTGCAAAAACGGCAAGAATACAAAGCAAGATCAATAATTTTGGTAATGCAATTTCTTGACAGGCGTCCCAAATAGCAAGTGCTTTTGGTTTTCCCATATCGAGATGCTGGTGAATATTTTCGATTGTAACCGTACTTTCATCCACCAAAATTCCAATTGCCAGCGCCAATCCGCTTAAAGACATTAAGTTGATAGTCTGTCCGAATAGTTTCAAGAATAAAACTCCCGAAATAATCGAAATAGGAATGGTTAAGATTACAATTAATGCGGCACGTTTATCTCCAAGGAATAATAAAACCATTAAACCAGTTAAAACAGCTCCAATAATCCCTTCGGTAATTAAACTTTTAACGGAATTAATTACATAAACAGATTGGTCAAATTCATAAGATAATTTTACATCTTCGGGTAATGTACTTTGAATCTTTGGAAGTTCGGCTTTTAATTTCTGAACCACATCCCAAGTCGAAGCATCTCCCGCTTTTGCAATACTAATATAAACCGAACGTTTTCCGTTTACTAATGCATAACCTTGCGTAATATCGGCACCGTCTTTTACGGTTGCAACATCGCCTAATTTTAAGTTTTGAACACTTCCTTTAAATAACGGAATGTTTTCAAAATCTTTAACTTCTTTAATCGTATTGTTAGTTGGTGTAATATAGTTTTTATCACCTATTCTCACGTTTCCAGAAGGAGCTGTTTGATTGTTTACACGAATAGCTTCTACAATTTGATCAGGTGTCATATTGTGCGAACGCAATAGATCTGGATCAACGTTTACCTCAATTGTTCTTGGGCTTCCGCCGAATGGTGCCGGCGATAATAAACCAGGAATCGAAGTAAACGAAGCACGAACATAAACGTTGGCTAAATCCTGTAATTCGTTATTTGATCTGATTTTACTGCTCAATACCAATTGACCAATTGGCAGTGAAGAAGCATCAAAACGAATGATAAACGGAGGCTGTGTTCCAGGAGGAAATGCTGCCTGAATCCTGTTCGAAAGCGAACTTAATTCGGCTGCAGCCTGCGCCATATTTGTGTTTTCATAATAGGTTAATTTCATAATCATTAACCCTTGAATATTTTTGGTTTCTACTGATTTTACACCATTGGCAAAAGGCAGAATGTTGACATAAGTCTTAGCGAAATAAGCTTCCATTTGATCTGGAGTATAGCCTCCAAATGGATGCGCAATATAAATAACCGGCAAATTCATTTTTGGCAGAATATCTACCTTAATGTCTTTGATGGCACCAATTCCGAAGAAAAATAGACCCGCAACCAATACTAATATGGAGATGGGTTTGCGGAGTGCAAAACGTATTAAATTCATTAGGATCTATAATTAAAATTCATTTATAAATAAGTCAAAATTGCCTGTTGCAGCTACTTTCAATAAATACGACTGCCATACATTATTGTTGACAATATCGCGATCGATTTCGGCAAGGTTTAAAGTGTAAATTGTTTGAGTCAAATCTGTTAAATCTGTTAAACCATTTTTGTATAAAGTCGATTTTTGAATGTAAGCTCTTTTTGCCGCATCAACCTGAATAGGTGCTTCGGCATAATTATCCATTGTAATTTTGATCTTATCTTCAGCAAAAGTCAATTGCGATTTCAATTCTCTGTCAGCCTGATTGTATTCTTCCTGCAAAGCTTGCGAAACAAATTTTTGAGCGCTCACTTGTTTGCTTGATCTAAAAGGAGTAGTTAAATTCCATGTAATTCCAATTCCAACTAAATAATTGCTTCGATCCGGATTTACGCCATCCCAATAATTTCTGCTAAATGCATGTTGATCTGTTGCATAACTATTCTCAAACCCTGAAGCTCTGGTTTGCAAAACACCAAAAGCACTCATAGTTGGATAATAAAAGCGTTTGTACAATTTTACCTGCTGATTGCTGTAATCGATTTTGGTTTTATAAAATTGCAATAAAGGATGAAGACTGTCTGTTGCAGTGTTTTCTTTTACAAGTTCTTTTGGTATTTGAGTTACAAAAAGCGTGTCTGCAGCAAAATCCTGAGGAGCAACGCCCATTAAATCGACCAATTTATTGTTCTGTTCTTTCACGAAATTCTTTGCAAGATTCAAAGCAATTTTAGCTTTCGAAACTTCGGCAGTTGCCAATGTTGAATCTACGCCGGCTAATAATCCGTTTTTAACCCTTGCAACAGCTGTTTTTTTGAAAACCTCTGCACGGCTTAAATTCTTTTGCTGAGAAATCAACAATCTTTGACTTGCCAATAGATTTAAATAAGCGGCAGAAATTTTGATTTCTTGTTGGAATTTTTCCTGTTCTAAATCTTTTTCCTTGGCCTGAACATCAATTTTAGACAGGTTGATTTTTTCCTGTGTTTTTCCAAAAGTGAAAAAATCCCAGTTCATGTTGACCAAATAAAGTGCTCCAAATGCCGAATTCCAGTTTTGTTGCGGAAGCGGAAGTCCAGAAGAAGCAACTCCAAGTCCGCCAAAACCATAAAGAGGTCCGTTT
Source organism: Flavobacterium sp. YO64 (assembly GCF_004119505.1). Classification (NCBI taxonomy): domain Bacteria; kingdom Pseudomonadati; phylum Bacteroidota; class Flavobacteriia; order Flavobacteriales; family Flavobacteriaceae; genus Flavobacterium; species Flavobacterium sp. YO64. The sequence goes on from NZ_NRQV01000029.1 coordinate 6,993, forward strand.
TGCCCATTTACAGTTCCGTAATCTTGTTGAGCCGATAAATTCAAGTTAGGCAGATAATCACGACGAGATTGTTTTAAAGTCTCTTTTGAAGCATTCGTGTAATTGTTTTTTGCTCGAATCGAACCGTAGTTTTCAAGCCCTGTTTTTATTGCTTCTTTTAAAGACAAGGTTTGAGAGTAACCGATCGAGGCAAAAATCAAGAAAAATAATAAAGTAATTTTTTTGAAATACATAAACTCAAGTGTGAAATTATAGAACAAATTTATTTACCTTGAACTGATAAAAGTCAGGTTAAGTGATGTACTGCAATTATAAATGACAAATTCAATTGGTCATTTTTACGAAATAATAATTAAAATTTTGTCCGTACTTTGTATCCTATTTAAGTTTTAAAAATGAACGAGAAGTTTGATAGTATAGTGGATAATAAATGGTGGCAGGAAATTGCCGTCGTCGCTTTTTCTTTTACCATTTATACGTTAAAAAACGATTGGATGTTGTTTAGTTCTATGGCATCCATTTTAATGGGTATTTTTTTCTACCTGATTCTTTATCTTCACGCTCAGTTTAATCGTTTCTTTCTTCTTCCAATATTATTTAAAACCCGTCGACCAGTTACCTATATACTATTAACGCTTTTTGGAGTTGTCGTTTTCTCAATTGTTTTGTATGAGATTACAACTTTAGATATGTTTAATAATTGTCGTTTGTATCAAAATTCGCATCAACGAAGTTATGTGTATCAGCTTGCGAGTGTTTTGGGAACATTAGTTTGTATTTTGAGTCCAATTATTGTTTTCAAATTTTATAGAATTCATAAAAGAAGAACAGACGAAGCGCTGCTTTTTAATCAAATGCAGTTGAACTCTTTAAAAGGACAATTGAATCCGCATTTTTTGTTTAATACTTTCAATACGCTTTACGGAATTAGTTTGGAGTTTCCAGACAGAACGCCGGATTTGATTATGAAGGTTTCACAGTTAATGCGTTATCAGTTAGAAAGTAACAGCAAACAATGCGTATCTTTAGAAGATGAACTGGAGTTTATAAACAGTTATGTGCAACTGGAAAAAGAACGAGTAGGCTATCGTTGTGATGTTACTTATGATTGTAAAATCGATAACGAGAATGCCTATAAAATATCACCAATGCTTTTAATTGCTTTTATCGAAAATGCATTTAAACATGGCACCTGCGCAATTGAAAAATGTTTCGTAAGAATTTTTATTACGGTCGAAAAAGGAGATCTTCATCTGCATGTAGTAAATTCTATTCCAACGAAGAAAACTGATGTTGTTTCAACCAAAATTGGTTTAAAAAACACAATCGAAAGGCTGAATTTGATTTATGGAAAAAACTATAAACTCGATATTCAGGAAGAAAAGAATACGTATATAGTCGATTTGAAACTGCAGCTGAAAAAGTTTGTCTAATGAAAGATCCAAAAAAGTGTATAATTGTTGATGATGAGCCGGCAGCACATTATGTTTTGGCGAATTATATTAAGCAGAATCCACAATTAGAATTGGTTTTTCAAGGTTATAACGGCATTGAAGCGATGGACTTTTTAAGAGAAAACAAAGTCGATCTGATGTTTTTAGATATCAATATGCCTGAAATTTCTGGAATGGAATTACTCAAAATAATTCCGAATCATCCTAAAACTATTTTAACAACGGCTTATTCTGAATTTGCGCTGGAAAGTTATGATTATGGAGTAATTGATTATTTACTGAAGCCTATTTACTTTCCGAGATTTTTAAAAGCTGTTGAACGCTTTTTCTCCACAGAAAATATAAAAGGAAAAGAAGAAGAGATTGTTATTGATACTCTAAATGTAAAAGTTGACGGTTATTTTATTGATATAGAATTGGATCAGCTTTTGTTTGCGCAAAGTTTTGGAAACTACGTAAAACTGCATACTCAAAAGAGAACTTATTTAGCTTCAATCACAACAACTGAACTTGAAAAATGCCTGCCGGAAAAGAATTTTATACGAATACACAAATCCTATATTGTGGCTTTGGATAAAGTTGACAGTACCGAAAAGGATTTTGTTACGATTAAAAATGAAAAGCTTCCAATAGGTATTACTTATAAGAGAGAACTTTCAGATCGTTTAAAAAAGTAAAAATTGTTAATAATATTTTGTTTAAAGTTTAATAAAAAGTAGTAATTTTAATACGGTTAGATTATGGTTTTTTAATTTGAAACTGAGGAAGTATGAAGAATATTTTGCTTGTAATGCTCTTTTTGTACAGTGGTTTATTGATTGCCCAGAATGGAATGTCTGAAAACAAGATTGTTACGCCGCCAGAAAAAGTGCTGTTTACTTTTCAAAAAGAATATCCAAATAAAGAAGCAGTTTGGTCACTCAATTATGTTGGAGACGATGATGATGAAATTAGATATGAAGCTAAATTTAATACGGATAAGAATATTAAAGCACTTGCAGTTTATGATAATTTAGGAATACTGAGAGCATTTGAACAGCAAATTCCGTTAAGCCAATTGCCGTTGAAGGCACAAAACTATCTGAAGAAAAATTATCAGTCAAAAGCAATAAGAGAAATTGCGGTAGTTGTAGACTATAAAAATATAACGACCTATGAAGTTGGAGTAGAAAAAGAGGGAAAATTTTATGATCTTGTTTTTGATAAAAACGGAGGTTTTGATGTGAGCATCGAAAAAAACTAAAATGTTTACTTACTAATTCAATTATATTTAGAACGACAAACCCGATAAGATTTTAAAGCTTATCGGGTTTTGTTTTTAGATTAATTAAAAGACTGAACAGTTTTATAAGTTGTAAGTTAAATTACAAATTCATACCGCCGGAAACCTCAATTCGCTGTGCATTTACCCAGCGTGCTTCTTCGGTGCATAAAAAAGCAACTACTGCGCCAATATCGTCTGGAAGCCCAACTCTTCCTAAAGCTGTTACGTTCGCTATATTTTTATTCAATTGCTCATTATCACGAACTGCGCCGCCGCCAAAATCGGTTTCAATAGCACCGGGAGCGACCACATTTACTTTAATTTTTCTTTCGCCTAATTCTTTTGCTTGATACTTAGTTAAGGTTTCAACAGCTCCTTTCATAGATGCGTAAGCGGCATAACCTGGAAATGAAAATCGTGTTAAACCAGTGGAAATATTTACGATTCCGCCTCCGTCGTTCATTACATTCAATGCTTTTTGAGTTAAGAAAAATGGACCTTTAAATTGAATATTGGTCAATTGATCAAATTCGGCTTCTGTTGTGCCAATAAATGAATTGTGAATTCCAATTCCCGCATTATTTACCAAGAAATCAATTTTTTCAGTTTTAAAAGTGCTTTTAAAAGTCGTTTGCACTTCTTTAAAAAAAGTATCAAAACTTGCGCTATCCGCTACGTTTAGTTGAAGAGAAGCTGCTTTTTGACCTAAATTTTCGATTTCTTTTACAACTAAGTCAGCTTCATCTTTTTTGCTGTTGTAAGTTATAATTACATCGATTCCTTTTTTTGCAATTGCAATTGCCATGTTTTTTCCTAAACCTCTGCTTCCGCCTGTAACCAGAGCTATTTTTGTTTCTATTGCCATTTTTATATTTGTTTTAAATTGATACTGCAAAGATAGGAGCGGGGTAGATTTCGAGAATTGTAAATATCAAATCGATGTTTGCAAAATTCAAATCAAAAAATGAATTTTCTAATTTTTAAACTCCAAACCTGAAACTTGAAACAAAACAATTAACTCCTAAAAGCCAAAGGTGTTAAAGAAGTTTGCTTTTTAAAGAAATTAGAAAAATGAGCTAATTCTTCAAAACCAAGCGAATAAGCGATTTCAGAAACATTCCAGTCCGTTTGTTTTAAAAGGATTTTGGCTTCGTTTGTTAATCGCGTACTGATTAATTCGGTTGTGGTTTTTCCTGTGTTTTCTTTTAAAACCTTATTTAAGTGATTTACATGCACAGATAGTCGTGCGGCAAAGTCTTTTGCAGTTCTTAATTCTAATCGTTGATGCGGAGATTCTATAGGAAATTGCCTTTCTAATAATTCAGCAAATAATGACGAAACTCGCGCAGCAGAATTGTGTTTAGAATAAAGAGCAGAAATGGGCTGTAATTTTTGACCAAAATGAATCAATTCAGCAACATAATTTCGGATTAAATCATATTTGTAGATATAATCAGAGTTGATTTCTTTTTGTATTTTATTGAAAATCAATTCCGCTTCTGAAACTTCTTCATCTGAAAGCTGAAAAATAGGATAACCGTCTGAAGCAAAAATTGGAAGTTCGTCAAGATCAATTCCGCTTTTGTTTTTAGATAGAAATTCGCTGGTAAAAACACAAAATTGTCCTGATTGATTAGTGTCTTGCGGAACGTAATTGTATGGAATTTTGGGTGTTGCAAATAATAAACCCTGTTTTTCGATTTCGATTATTTTATCGGCATATTCAGCTCTGTTATTCCCTTTTATCAAACTTATTTTATAATAAGCTCTTCTGTCATATGGCATAACGGATTTTCCCTGCAAACGCTCTAAAAGTTCTTTAATATCAAAAATATTAAAATGTCCAATCTCTTTTTGAATATCATTTGGCAGCAGCGAAGCAGGATTCACATTTGAACCTTCGGTAATATCCTGATAAAATGAATCTAGGGATTTCATATTGTGATGAATTGCGAAATTCAAATATACAAAAAATAAGTTTCGTGAACTTAACCGCGAAGAGTGCAAGGTTTTTCGCAAGGTTCGCAAAACATACACGCATTTTATGTCATTTCGAGGAACGAGAAATTACACTCGTGATTCGGGAAAGATTAAAAATTACTGAATAATTAAAAAAGACTTCCCTGTACAAACTCAGGTTCTGGATTACTTCCAAAAGGAAAAGCATCAATTACAAAAAACTGTTTTATTTTGGGATCAAATTCTCTAAGAACAATTTCATTGCATTCAAATTGAAGATCAATTTCTGTAAATAGTTGAGAAGCAATTTTAAGATTTTCGGGAGTTAGTCTTCTTCCTATTGATAGATGCGGATTATCACTTTTCTTAAGATTTAAAGATTTTAGTGTTTCATGAATTTTTTTCATGATTGGCACAAGATTATTTTTTGAATCTTTGGTTACGCCAATAAAAAAAGCACCGCTATTTGGGAAAGAATCAAAATGATCTAAAGATACTTTAAAAGGCGTAAAAGTGTCAGAAATTTTAGAAAGCTTTTGTTTGATTGAACCCAATTGAGATTCATCAATTTTGAATTCGCAAATCGTAATGTGCGCTTCAGAATTACAGCTGTTATACCATTCGATTTTACTCCGTAAAAAGTCTTTTAGCTTTTTAACGGGCTCAACTATTGATTTAGAATAAAATACAACTGAATATGTTTTTTCCATTTTGAGGCTTTAAATTATACAAATTTATAGCTTTCCTTTTAAATGTAATCGATGGAGAATTTCAGATTTTAATAAACCGCTTCCTCCTCCAAAATGTTCAATTACTTCTACTTCGGGTTGTTTTTTTAAGCAAAAAGAAGTGAATTCTTTCTCGATATGGTTTTCGATTCCAGAACTTAAAAGAACGATGTCGATTTTGTGATTTAAAAAGTGTTGCTGAGCCTCTTTTTCATTATTGAAAGCAATAGCATTCCAATTTTTATCGGCATTTACAAGACGAAGCAAAATGGCTAGAATTTCTTCGTTTTTGCCCAAAAGCAAGAATTCGAGAGTTTTCATAATCTTTTATTTAGATAACAAATTTACGAGTATAAAGGCAATGGTAACTTAATCTAGGACAAGAAATCAGCTTGTATCTTAGTTAATTACGTGATTTTTATTTAGAAATTGCACTTATTTTTAAATACAACATTTTGAGACACAATACTCTAGGATTTGTTAACATAAAAATAACGTAAAATAGTACAAAAATGAGGAAACCCGTAATGAAATCTGAAAAGACGGCTGTAGATTTGTCTTATAGAAATACCAAGATTATTTTTTTATTTTTCTATGATTAAACTGTTTTTGGAGAAACTTTTTAAAGGAAAATTAAGCACATTCATTTGTGTGGACTGCATTGTATAAATTTGCAATAATACAATAAAGTATAATTTTCTTAAGGTTTTTAGATTTGGTTATTTAGTTAATCATATCTAAAAACCTTTTTTTATTAAAGCAGTCCATTGCTTTTAAGCCATTCTGCACAGTCTTTAGTCCAATATTTACTGGTGTCTTGTACGCCTAATCCAAAACCATGTCCGCCTTTTTCATATAAATGTAACTCCGCTGCAACATTATTTTTTTTAAGGGCTAAATAATAATTAATGCTGTTTTCTGGTAGTACTGATTTGTCATCTGTAGCATGAATTAAGAAAGCTGGCGGTGTTTGAGGAGTAACTTTTTTTTCATTAGAGAAAGTATCTATAAGATCCTGTGAAGGATTATTTCCTAATAAATTGGTTTGTGAGCCTTTGTGTGTTATTTGATTTTCCATTGAAATTACTGGGTAAATAAGAAGCGAAAAATCAGGACGTGCACTTGTTTTAAAAGAGGATTCGTATACTTTGTCATCATAGTGGGTTGATAATGTTGAAGCCAAATGACCGCCTGCAGAAAAACCCATTATTCCAATTTTTTTCGGATCAACATTCCATTTAGCAGCATTTTGACGTACATAACGCATCGCTTCTTGTGCATCTTGGAGCGGGCCTATATTTTTATTTTTCATTATTAAATCGCTCGGAAGACGATATTTTAGTACAAAAGCTGTAATTCCTAAACTGTTGAGCCAAGCTGCTACTTTGGTTCCTTCTTTATCAATCGCCAAATGCGAATAACCGCCGCCGGGAAGAATAATAACAGCAGTATGATCGGGATTGCTTGCAGTGGGAAAAAACGCTGTAAGAGTAGGTGTTGAAACTAAGCTTGTACTTTGAATAATTCCGTTTTTAAAATCTGGTTTTTCTTTATAATCAGAAGATTTTATTTCGTCAGGAATTTGCTCCCAAAGATTTATAGTTTGATTTTGTGCCGATGCTGAAGCTAAGTTTCCAAGTATTAAAATCATAAAAAATGCAGCTTTTTTGAAGTATTGTTTTTTTGTGCTTTTCACGGTAAATAAAGTTGTTTAGGATTAATTTTAAGAGAACAGACAGATTAAGAATGTTAAATTTCATCAAAACTTAAATAATTAAAACCAAAATTGAAACATTCTATTTTTCAGCGGACAATTTTGATGCCGAAAACAGATTATTTTTGCATGTTCGCAATTAACAAATATATTGTTTAATATTTAATTTAGTAGTCATTTTTTTAAGTGATGTGTTTATTTATGCGACAAATATAAATTTTTATATAATTTATTTGGAATATAAAGATTTAAAACTATATTTGTGCAATCGATTACATTATTTTCGTTTGTTTGTTTTGGATTCTTGATTTTGATCTTTCGAATTTTACTTAATAGTGTGTTGATTTTCCAAAAAACTTTATAACTATAATAAGCCGTTACCATGAATCAAACCGATGCCGTTACCGTAAATCAAACCGTCAAATCCTCAGGAAAATATCGTTGGAGTATCTGTGCGCTGCTATTTTTTGCAACGACCATTAACTATTTAGATCGTCAAGTTCTATCGTTAACATGGAGCGATTTTATAGCTCCTGAATTTCACTGGACAAATAATGATTACGGAAATATTACAGCATTGTTTTCTATATTTTATGCTGTTTCTCTTTTGTTTGCAGGACGATTTGTAGATTGGCTTGATACAAAAAAAGGATTCCTTTGGGCAATTGGTATTTGGTCTGTAGGAGCTTGTTTGCATGCATTTTGCGGTATAGCAACTTCAGGAATTATAACTGGTAATTGGTTCGTAGGATTTCACGGCTCAAAAGAAATAATCAGTACAATAAATGATACTGCGTTGGTAATCAACGTGAGTGTAGCTTTGTTTATTTTTGCCCGCTTTGTCTTAGCAGTTGGTGAGGCAGGAAATTTTCCTGCAGCGATTAAAACTACAGCAGAATATTTTCCTAAAAAAGACCGTGCATTTTCAACAAGTATTTTTAATGCGGGTGCAACTGTAGGTGCTTTAGCAGCTCCGATTACCATTCCATTTATTGCAAAATCATTTGGTTGGGAAATGTCTTTTATCATCATTGGTGCTTTAGGATTTGTGTGGATGGGATTTTGGGTTTTTATGTATGATAAACCAGAAAGACACCCAAGAGTAAGTGCGGAGGAATTAGCTTATATTCAACAAGATGATATTGCAGATAGTAAATTAGAAGGTTATGTGCCGGAAACAACTTCAAAAGTTTCTTTTGTAGACTGCTTTAAATACAAACAAACTTGGGCTTTTGCTTTTGGTAAATTTATGACAGATGGTGTTTGGTGGTTTTTCTTGTTCTGGACGCCTGCTTATTTAAGCTCTGTTTACGGAATGGATTCTACAGAAGCAGCATTGCCATTATTTGTATTGTATATGATTACATTATTGTCAATTATTGGCGGATGGCTTCCAACTTATTTTGTGGAAAAGAAAGGAATGAATCCTTATGAAGGAAGAATGAGAGCAATGTTGATTTTTGCCTTCTTTCCTCTATTGGCTTTGATTGCACAGCCTTTAGGATATATCAGCTACTGGGTTCCAGTTGTAATTATCGGAATTGCAGGCGCGGCGCATCAATCTTGGTCGGCTAATATTTTTACTACAGTTGGAGATATGTTTCCTAAAAAAGCGATTGCAACTATTACAGGAATTGGAGGTTTAGCAGGTGGAGTTGGTTCGACTATAATTAACAAAGGGTCAGGTGTTTTGTTTGATTTTACACAACGAAATTGGAGCTTGGTAAACGGGCAGTCATTATTAGCAAAATATCCACAATTTTTAAATCCAGAAACTGAAAAAGCATTTTTAAAAGAGAGAGGTGTTGCGAACTTAGCTGAGTTTTTGAAATTATTATCAAAATCAGGAGAGACGGTTGTTGATGGTATAAATTCAGGCTATATGATTATTTTTTCAATTTGTGCGGTGTGTTATTTGATAGGCTGGATGGTAATGAAATTGCTTGTTCCAAAATACAGGCCAATTACAAATCTCTAACCAAGATTTTTTAAAACTAACTAACCAACCTAAACCACAAGCTAATCATGAACCAAGCTAATGCAGCAATAGGAAAATACCGTTGGACTATTTGCAGTTTAGTTTTTTTTGCTACAACTGTCAATTATCTGGATAGAAATGTAATAAGTTACCTAAGACCTTTTTTGGCGGAAGCTTTTCAATGGACACCAGAACAGGAGGTAATAGATTATTCAAATATAGAGCTGGCTTTTAAAATTGCGTATGCTTTAGGGATGTTGGTTGCAGGTGGAATTATTGATAAATTAGGAACTAAGCTAGGTTATGCAATTGCAACCGGTTTATGGAGTTTGGCCGCAATTGGACATGCTTTTGCGACAGGAACTGGAGGTTTTTTGATCGCTAGAGTATTTTTAGGAATTACAGAAGCAGGAAATTTTCCAGCGGCAATAAAAGCAACTGCGGAGTGGTTCCCGCAAAAAGAAAGAGCATTAGCAACAGGAATTTTTAATTCAGGGAGTAATATAGGGGCTATCATTGTGCCGTTGTCAGTGCCTTTTATAGCAGAGAATTATGGATGGCAATGGGCGTTTATTTTAACAGGAATTGTTGGTTTTATTTGGTTAGGATTGTGGTTTCTTTTGTATGAAGTGCCGCAAAAGCAAAAGCGTCTATCTCAAGCTGAGTTAGAATATATCACATCAGATCAAGCAGAAATTGCTGAAGTCGAAGATACAGGAAAAGTTTCTTGGTTAAAACTGCTTTCATTTCGCCAGACTTGGGCTTTTGCAATTGGTAAATTATTGACAGATCCAGTTTGGTGGTTTTATTTGTTCTGGCTTCCAGATTTCTTGATGAAACAATACAAACTGACAGCAACAGAAATTATATGGCCTTGTGCGCTGGTATATATGATTGGAAGTATTGGAAGTATTGGCGGCGGCTGGCTTCCTTTGAAATTGATAAATAATAATTGGCCGGCTTATAAAGCAAGAAAAGCAAGTATGCTGTTGTATGCTTTGGCAGTTTTACCAGTTTTGTTTTCGCAGTACTTAGGAGCAATAAATATGTGGTATGCAATTTTGGTTATTGGTTTTGCAGTTTCTGCGCATCAGGCTTGGAGTGCAAACATTTTTACAACTGTTTCTGATATGTTTCCTAAAAAAGCAACAGCTTCGGTTACAGGAATGGGAGGGATGTTTGGAGCGCTTGGTGGAATTTTACTAACCTTACTTGTACAGAAGAATATGTTTGTTTATTATACTAAAATAGGTAAAATAGAAACAGGTTACTTTATTATGTTCTGTATCTGCGGTGCTTCCTATTTATTGGCTTGGCTGATAATGCATATACTGGTTCCGAGGATGAAAAAGGTAGAATTATAAAGAAAAATGTAATTCAAGTTAAATAATTGTTGGTTTCAATTATGCTATTTCAATATAAAAAATTAATTTTGTGCAATCGATTACATTAAAATAAAAATTATGACAAAATATAGTTCAAGATACGCGTCAAGCCCTGAAGCTGTTAAAAAATATGATACACAGCAGTTAAGAGAAGAATTCTTAATTGATGATTTAATGCAGGAGGATGAAGTTGTATTGGTTTACTCTCATTACGACAGATACATTGCAGGTTCTGCGGTTCCTGTAAAAGGTGATTTGGCTTTAGAAACAATCGATCCGCTTAAAGCACCGTATTTTTTAGAAAGAAGAGAACTTGGAATTATTAATGTAGGAGGAAGCGGTTCTGTAGTTGTAGAAGGAACTTCTTATGAGTTAGGTTTTAAAGATGCTTTGTATATCGGAAGCGGGAATAAAGAAGTTGTTTTTAAAAGTAACGACAGCAAAAATCCGGCAAAATTTTACCTTAACTCTGCGCCGGCTCATACCACTTACCCAACGGTAAAAGTAAGTTTGGCAGAAGCTAATAAATTAGAATTAGGTACGATGGAAACGGCTAATCATCGTACTGTAAACCAAATGATTATTGGAAGCGTTGTAACAACCTGCCAATTACAAATGGGTATGACGGAATTAAGACCAGGAAGTGTTTGGAACACAATGCCGGCACACGTACACGATCGCAGAATGGAAGTATATTTTTATTTAGATATTCCAGAAAATCAAGCTGTTTGTCATTTTATGGGGCAGCCGCAGGAAACAAGACATATTTGGATGAATAATCATCAAGCAGTTATTTCTCCGCCTTGGTCGATTCACTCAGGTTCAGGAACCAGCAACTATACATTTATCTGGGGAATGGCTGGTGAAAATTTAGATTATGGAGATATGGATGTTTGTAAAATTACGGACTTAAGATAAAATCATGACAAACCTATTTGATGTAACAGGAAAAGTTGCCTTAATTACAGGAAGTACTCACGGACTGGGAATGGCAATGGCAAAGGGATTAGGAAATGCCGGTGCAACAATTGTTGTTAATGGTAATTCGTCTCAACAAAAGATTGATGAAGCTGTAAAAGAGCTAAAAAATGAAGGTATTAACGCTTTTGGATACAGGTTTAATGTAACAGATGAGAATGAAGTTATAGAAGCTGTAAAGAAAATCGAAAGTGAAGTTGGACCAATTGCTATTTTGATTAACAATGCTGGAATCATCAAAAGAATTCCATTACTAGATATGGAAGTTTCTGATTTTAGAGAAGTTATTGATATTGATTTGGTAAGTCCTTTTATAGTTTCTAAGCATGTTGCAAAAGGAATGATTGAGAGAAGACAAGGTAAAATAATCAACATTTGTTCAATGATGAGCGAATTAGGCCGCAGTACAGTTTCGGCTTATGCAGCAGCAAAAGGCGGTTTGAAAATGTTGACCAAAAATATGGCAACAGAATGGGCAAAATATAATGTACAAATTAACGGAATTGGACCTGGTTATTTTGCAACGGAACAAACAAAACCAATCAGAGTTGACGGACATCCGTTTAACGATTTTATTATAAGCAGAACACCGGCGGCAAAATGGGGAGATCCAGGTGACTTGGCAGGAGCTGCAATATTTTTATCATCGAAAGCAAGTGATTTTGTAAACGGACATATTTTATATGTTGATGGGGGAATTCTTGCCACAATTGGAAAACCTTCAAACGAAGATTAAATATCAATTTTTATTTAAAAGACATGAGCAATCAGACATTCATAAACGATAATTTTTTATTAGAAAATAAATTTGCTGAAGAGTTATATCATAACTATTCAAAAAATCAGCCTATAATTGATTACCATAATCACCTAAATCCTCAGTTTATTGCCGAAGATAAAATTTTTGACAATATAACTCAGGTTTGGATTAACGGAGATCATTACAAATGGCGTGCAATGCGTACACTAGGAATCAATGAGCAGTTTGTAACAGGAAATGGTTCAGATAAAGATAAGTTCTTAAACTGGGCGAAAACAGTTCCGTATACTATGCGTAATCCTTTGTATCACTGGACGCATTTAGAATTAGCTCGTTATTTTGATATCTACGATTTGCTGAATGAAAAATCGGCAGAAAAAATTTATATCGAAACGACTGAGAAAATTAATTCTCAAGCTTACAGTACACAAAATCTGCTAAAAAAAGTAAACGCTGAATTAGTTTGTACTACGGAAGACCCAATTGATTCTTTAGAATTTCATCAGAAATTGGCAAAAAATCCAATTGGAACAAAGATGAGTACAGCTTTCAGACCAGATAAAGCTATCTTAATTTCTAATGATGGTTATAATGCATATCTAGACACATTAGGGGATGTGTCTGGAGTTGCAATTAATACTTACGCTGATTTACAAACAGCATTAAGAAACAGAATTGAGTTCTTTAATGCAAATGGATGTAAATTGAGTGATCACGGTTTAGATCAAATTTATTTTGAAGAATTTACAGAATCTGAAATCAGTTCAATTTTCAAAAAGAAAAGAGAAAACAGAATCATAACTCCAGAAGAAGCTTTAAAATTCCAAAGTGCTGTTTTAGTATTCTTATCTGAAACTTATCATGAATTCGGATGGGTACAGCAGTTTCACTTAGGGGCATTGCGTAACAATAATGCTCGTATGCACAGAATTTTAGGCCCTGATACTGGTTGGGATTCTATTGGAGATTATCCGCAAGCACAAAAATTATCAAGCTTTTTGAACGCGTTAGACAGTAAAGATAAATTGACTAAAACAATTATCTACAACTTAAATCCTGCCGATAATGAAGTTATGGCAACAATGATTGGAAATTTCAACGATGGAAGCGTTCGTGGAAAAGTACAATTTGGTTCTGGATGGTGGTTTTTAGATCAAAAAGACGGAATGACAAAGCAGTTAAATGCGCTTTCAAATATGGGATTAATAAGTTGTTTTGTTGGAATGCTTACAGATTCAAGAAGTTTCTTATCATTCCCAAGACACGAGTATTTCAGACGTATTCTTTGTAATCTTTTAGGAGACGAAATCAAAAGAGGAGAACTTCCAAATGATATGGAATGGATTGGGAAATTAGTTTCTGATATTTCATATAACAATGCTAAAGAATATTTCAAATTTTAATTTTTTTTGAACCATTAAGATATTAAGGAAATTAAGTTTTGAGCTTAAAATTTATTTTTAAGATGAAAAGATAATAAAGCAGAAATGCTTAATAAAGTTAATTTTTTAAAGTATAGAATTAAAAAAGTAAAGCTTAATTCTCTTAATGTCTTAATGGTGAAAAAAAATATTTTTACTGGTAAAAACAATAAAAAATATGAGTAGAGTAGTTGCATTTGGAGAAATCATGCTGCGTTTATCAACAGAAAGACACTTGCGTTTTTCACAATCTACAGCATTTGGCGCTACGTATGGAGGCGGAGAATTCAATGTATGTGTTTCCTTAGCGAATTATGGTGTAAATGCTGAATTTGTCACAAGACTGCCTGAAAATGAAATCGGTTTTTCTGCATTAAAAGAAATCAGAAAAATGAACGTAGAGTCTAAAAATATTCTTTACGGAGGAGAACGTTTAGGGATTTATTTTCTTGAAACAGGTGCAGGAACACGAGGAAGCAACGTAGTTTACGATCGTGCGCACAGTGCAATGTCGACTATTGAAAAAGGACAAATTGACTGGGAAAAAGTTCTTGAAGGAGCTGAATGGTTTCACTGGAGCGGTATTACGCCAGCAATTTCACAAAGCGCTGCAGAAGCTTGTTTAGAAGCGATTAAAACGGCTCACAAACTTGGAATTAAAATTTCATGTGATTTAAATTACAGATCAAAACTTTGGCAATACGGTAAAACACCAAGTGAAGTTATGCCAGAAATGCTGAAATATAGTAATGTTATTTTAGGTGATATCGATACAGCATATTTTATGTTAGGAATTCCGAAAGTGAATCCAAATTATCAGGATGAAAAAACACTTCCTGTTTTGTATACAAAGTTGTTTGAATTGATTCCAAATTTAAAAGTGGCGGCTACAACATTGCGTTATTCTGTAAGTGCATCTCATCAAAGAATTGGCGGGATTTTGTTTGACGGAAAAGCGGTTTATCAAGCGGCTGTTAAAGAAGTAACGCCGGTTGTAGATAGAGTAGGAAGCGGTGATGCTTTCATGGGAGGATTGATTTACGGATTGTTAGAATATCAAAATAATAACCAGAGAGCATTAGATTTTGCAGTTGCAGCTTGTTGTTTAAAGCATACAATTGCAGGAGATTATAATTTGGTTACTTTAAAAGAAGTTGAAAATATGATTGATGGTGATGGTTCTGCATTAGTATCAAGATAATTAAGAGAAATATGGCAAAGTTTTCAAGAATAGAGGTTGCGCAGACAATGAAAGATAACGGAATGGTTCCATTGTTTTTTCATTCTGACATCGAATTAAGTAAAAAAGTTTTAAAAGCTTGTTATGATGGTGGTTCTAGATTGATGGAATTTACCAGCAGAGGTGACTTTGCTCACGAAGTTTTTGGAGCTTTAAATAAATATGCTTTGGCTGAACTTCCAGGAATGATTTTAGGAGTTGGCTCTATTACAGATGCAGCAGCAGCTTCATTGTATATGAGTTTAGGAGCAAATTTTATTGTTACACCAGTTTTTAGAGAAGATATAGCAATAGCTTGTAATCGTCGTAAAGTATTGTGGTCGCCAGGCTGTGGTACACTGACGGAAATTGCAAGAGCAGAAGAATTAGGCTGTGAAATTGTAAAATTATTCCCAGCAGATACTTACGGTCCGGAGTTTATTAAAGCAATAAAAGGACCATGTCCGTGGACAAACATTATGCCAACAGGAGGAGTTTATCCAACGGTTGAAAGTTTGAGCTCGTGGTTGAATGCTGGGGCAACTTGTGTAGGTTTAGGTTCACAATTGATTTCAAAAGACATATTAGATAATAAAGACTTCGAAGGACTGACTGCAAAAGTGAAGCAAGTTCTTGACATTATAAAAGATATAAGAAAATAAGATTAAGGGGTAATCATGCCAAACTCCTTATTTTATAAGTTTTTTTTAGATTTTTAGAGGTTGTAATTGAACATTACGCTTGCAAAATAATTTCTGTCACTCCTCACAGCGGGTTTTATTTTACATTCAAGTGTAATGTTTCATTTACAATTTAAAAGGCAGAAATAAAGATATAGGGTTTATAAATGGTTATTTATAACGCATTAAAGAAAATTTAAGATGAAAAAATTAAATAGAATAAATACAGGATTAGAAAAGTTACAGCCAATTAAGGTAGTTCAGTTTGGAGAAGGTAACTTTTTAAGAGCCTTTGTTGATTATGCTTTTTACAAACTAAATAAAGAAGTTGATTTTAATGCTGGTATTGCAATAGTTCAACCTTTGAAGGACGGTATGGTAAATATGATAAATGATCAGGACGGTCTTTATACCTTGTTTATGAACGGAATTAAAAAAGGTGAAAAGATACAAGACATTGAGTTAATTACTAATATCGTAAAAACTATAAACCCATATACTGAATTTACAAATTATTTGGCTTTAGCTAAAGAAGAAGAACTTCAGTTTATTGTTTCTAATACTACAGAAGCTGGAATTGAATTTATTGAAAGTGATACTCCAGATATGCAGCCGCCAGTGTCATTTCCTGCAAAATTGACTGTTTTATTATATGAAAGATTTAAGCATTTTAATGGAGATGCTTCTAAAGGAGTTACAATAATTCCTTGTGAATTAATTGATTATAACTCTGAGACGCTTAAAAAATATATTTTACAATATGTTGATTTATGGAAATTAGAAGATGCATTTAAAACTTGGGTATCAGATGCTTGTACCTATCATAGTACTTTGGTTGACAGAATTGTTCCTGGATATCCAAGAGCTGAAATTGAAGAATACAATAATAAATTAGATTATCAGGACAATTTAATTGTTGCGGCTGAACCTTTTTTCCTTTGGGCTATTGAAGGAGGAGATGATCTAAAAGCAAAATTGCCTTTTCACAAAACAGATTTGAATGTAAAAATCGTTGATGATATACGTCCTTTTAAAATGATTAAAGTTCGTATTTTAAACGGTGCGCATACGGCAATGGTTCCTTTTTCACTTTTGCATGGTAATAAATTAGTAATGGAAACTGTTAACGGAGATTTTACTGGAAAATTTGTAAATAGCGTTATTAGTGAAATTAGTGAAACTCTTGATATGGACAAAAATGAAATTACGGCCTATTCTGAGGAAGTAATGGACCGATTTAAAAATCCATTTATCAAACATGCGCTTGCTGATATTGCATTAAATTCTGTATCGAAATTCAAAGTAAGAGTTTTGCCTAGTTTATTAGGATATTATAAGGCTAACCAAAAATTGCCTGTTAATTTGACTTTTTCATTAGCGAGTTTAATTCGTTTCTACAAAGGAACTTGGAATGGTGAAAGTTTACCGGTTAAAGATGGTGAAGATATTACAGCTTTCTTCAGCGGACTTTGGAAATCGGATGATTATGAAAAAATCGCTCGTTTAACATTACAAAATAAAAGTTTCTGGGATGAGGATTTAACTGAAATCTCTGGATTAACAAAAGCAATTACAATTGCATTAGAGGAAATTGATGCAAATGGTATTGAAGCTGGCTTTGCTAAGTTTCAGGAAAGAATAAAATAAAAAAAAGATAAAAAAATAAAGAACAAGGGTTAATTATGGCAACGCAAAAAAAACTTATAAAAGTTCATCCAACCGACAATGTAGCGGTTGCTTTGGTGAATCTTACAGCGGGCGAAGTAATTGATTTCGAAGGAGAATCAATTACTATTGAGTCTGATGTAAAAATGAAACATAAGATTGCAATGGTTCCTTTTAATGTGGGAGACAGAATCATTATGTATGGTGTTTTGGTAGGAAAAGCAAGTGCAAGAATCGAAAAAGGAGGATTGCTTTCTACTGTAAACGTGAAGCACGAAAGCGATAAAGTTACTGGTAAAACAGAAACTATTGGCTGGACAGCTCCAAATGTTGATAAATGGAAAGATAGAACTTGGCAGGGTTTTCATAGAGAAGATGGTCAGGTTGGAACTGAAAATGTTTGGTTGTTTTTTCCATTAGTATTTTGTGAAAACAGAAACATCGAAATCTTAAAAGATATTTTTGAGAAAGAATTGATGAAACCAAAAGAAAATGATTACCAGTTATTACTGCGTTCTTTGGTAAAATCAGAAACAGGCGGAGCAGGTAATGAAGCGGCTTCAAATGATGCTAATTTGTTTAATAATATTGAAGTAAAATTCATTACGCACCAAGGCGGCTGCGGCGGAATTCGTCAGGATTCTCACAGTTTAGCTAAATTATTAGCAGGTTATGTAAATAATCCTAATGTTGCTGGTGCTACTGTTTTGAGTTTAGGATGTCAGAATCTGCAAATTCAAATTTTCAAAGACGCTTTAGATGCAATAAATCCAAATAGTAAAAAACCAGTTTTGATTTACGATCAGCAATCTATTGGGACAATTGAAACTATGTTGAGCAGTGTTGTAAAAGATACTTTTGAAGCAATTAAAAAAGCAAATGAAATAAAGAGAGAACCAGCTCCATTATCTAAACTAAGAATTGGTTTAGAGTGTGGTGGATCTGACGGATTTTCTGGAATTTCAGCAAACCCAACATTGGGAGTGTTATCTGATCATTTAGTTGCTTTGGGAGGAACTACAATTCTTTCTGAATTTCCTGAATTATGTGGAGTAGAACAAGAATTGGTAAATCGTTGTATAGATGATAAGGATGGAAAACGTTTCTTAGACTTAATGCAATGGTACGAAAAAACAGTTGTAGATGCAGGTTCAGGATTCGATATGAATCCTTCTCCAGGTAACATTAAAGATGGTTTGATTACAGATGCAATGAAATCGGCTGGTGCTGCTAAAAAGGGAGGAACATCGCCAATTACAGGTGTTTTCGATTATGGAGAATATATTAACGAACCAGGCTTTACATTGCTTTGCACACCAGGTAATGATGTTGAATGTACGACTGCAATGGTAGGTTCTGGTGCAAATATGGTATTGTTTACAACAGGTTTAGGAACGCCTACAGGTAATCCAATTGCTCCAGTTGTAAAGATTTCATCAAACACGCAATTAGCGGCTAAAATGTCTGATATTATTGATATTGATACTGGCGGTATTATCACTGGTGAAAAATCAATTGATGAAATGGCTGATGAAATGTTAGAATTCATTATTGATGTTGCAAGTGGTACAATTAAAACCAAAGCGGCGATTTTAAATCAAAACGATTTTATTCCTTGGAAAAGAGGAGTTTCTTTATAAGAAGAGATTTAAACATATATATATTAAGACGCACAGCAGTGCGTCTTTTTCTTTACCATATAAATGATATAAGTTCATTCTAGATTGTACTTACAATAAAAAAGCAGCTCCGTAAGAGCTGCTTTTTTTGTTACATTTTAAACTAAACTTAAATTTACTTATGTAACTTATATGGTTTCAGACGAAAAACTAAAAGGTAGTTCTGGATGATGATTTACGAATGTGTAATTCTGGAGCAAGAACAACCTTTTTTTCGATTTTAATAGTATCGGTTTTGTCTACTTGTTCTAAGAAAACGCGAGCAGACATTTTTCCCATTTCCAGGGGAGATTGATCAACAGAAGTAATAGACAATTCCATGAATTTGGTAAAAGGTTCATTACTAAATCCTGCGACACAAAATTCTTTTGGAATACTGATGTTTCTCTCTTTTAGCTCTTGTATTGCACCTAAAGCGGCAAAATCACTCGAAGAGAATATAGCATCAGGAGGTGTTTCTAATTGTAATAATTTGTCAACTGCTTCTTTTCCGGCATCAACACTACTTTTTACAGGGATTACATATTCTTCTCTAAATATCATTCCGTTGTCAAGTAAAGCTTGTTTGTAACCTAAAAACCTGTTTTTAAAAATATCTAATGATTGGTCACCAGATAAGTGAGCAATACATCTACAGCCTTCATTAATTAAGTGTTTTGTGGTTAAATAACCGCCTCTAAAGTCGTTAATAGTTACAGAGCTCACTCCGTCGATATGTTTACTTCTATCAAAAAAGATTAAAGGAACGTTTTTTTGCAGTACGTTATGAAAAGCATTGTCGTTTTCAGAGGTAACATCAGTAACAGACATGATTATGCCGTCGACCTGTGCATCTATTAAAGTATATAGATTTTCATTTTCTCTTTTTTTGCTTTCATGAGTTTGGCAGATAATTACCTGATAACCGTGCGGATGCAGTTCTTCTTCAATTCCTCTAATAACCGAGGCGAAAAAATTGCTGTCAATTCTAGGTACAATTACTCCAATATTATTGCTTCTGCCGCTTTTTAATGCTAATGCAAGCTTGTTTTGCTTGTAATTCATTGAAGCAGCTGTTTTAATAACCAATTCCCGAGTGCTTTCTTTTATTTTAGGATTATTATTAAGTGCTCTGGAAACAGTAGCTGCAGTGATATTTAATTTTTCGGCAATATCATAAATGGTTACTTTTTCGCTCATTAAAAAGAGATTTTACAAATTAATTTATAGACAAAAATACATTTTTTTATATAATGTAATATTTAATGTTATCGATTACCATAATTCATTACTCAAACGATTTCTGTTTTACAATGATAATAAATTATAATATTTTTTGCATTAAATGTAATAATAATTATTAATAAAAATTAAAAGTATAAATTTTTTCTAAATAAATTTGGTTCGTTGAAACATATTTTCTAATTTCGTGTAATCGATTACATAATTATTGATGTTTTCGCTTATTAAACTATTAATTCTGTTCAAATGATTAAAGATAAAGGTGTAACGTGCAAAAGGGTTGTTTTTTACAGCATAATGGTTGTGATGGTTTTATCATGTTCAAAAAAGATTAATAGTGTAACAGAAGCGGATCCTTGGAAAAGAATGGAATCGATAATAAAAAGTATTCCAGAAACTCATTTTCCAGATAAAACATATAATGTAAACGATTTTGGAGCAATAGCTGATGCAAAAACGTCAAATACTTTAGCTTTTGAAAAAGCAATTAAAGCTTGTGCATCAAATGGAGGAGGAAAAGTTTTGGTTCCGAATGGGAAATACCTTACAGGTCCGATTCATTTAGAGAGTAATGTAAATCTGCATTTAGAAGATAATGCTGAAATTCTTTTTAGTCTGAATCCAAAAGAATATCCAATTGTTCATACTTCTTGGGAAGGAACTGAAGTAATGAATTATTCACCGCTTATTTACGCTAAGGGTAAAACGAATGTTGCTGTAACTGGAAAAGGAACTCTAAACGGACAGGCAGACAGTACAAATTGGTGGATTTGGTCTGGCGGAAAAAATTATGGCTGGAAAAAAGGTATTCCGTCTCAGAATGATCCAAACAATCGTGAAGTTTTGGTAGATATGGCTGAAAAAGGTGTTCCAATAGCGGAAAGAGTTTTTGGAGAAGGAAGATATCTGCGACCAAATTTTATTGAGTTTTTTGAATGTAACATCGTTTTAGTAAAGGATATAACGGTAATAAATGCTCCTTTTTGGATTTTACATCCTATCAAAACAAACAATATGATTATTGACGGTGTAACGGTAAACAGCCACGGACCAAACAACGATGGCTGCGATCCTGAGTATTCTCAAAATATAATAATTAGAAACTGTACTTTCAATACAGGTGATGACTGTATTGCGATTAAAGCAGGTCGTGATGCTGATGGAAGAAGAGTGGGATTACCAAGTAAAAATATCATTGTGCAAAACTGTAAAATGATCGACGGGCACGGAGGCGTAGTTATTGGAAGCGAAATATCAGCCGGTGTGAATAATGTTTTTGTAGAAAACTGCAATATGGACAGTCCAAATTTGGATCGTGCCATTCGAATCAAAACCAATTCAAAAAGAGGCGGTGTAATCGAAGATGTTTATGTTAGAAACCTTGAAGTAGGAACTGTGAAAGAATGTGTATTGAAGTTAAACATGTTTTATAATGTTTACGGATCACAAACTGGAAATTTTGTACCAACGATAAGGAACATAAGTCTTGAGAATGTAAATGTAAAAAATGGTGGAAAATACAGCGTTTGGGCAGAAGGTTACAAGGAATCTCCAGTAGAAAATGTAACCCTTAAAAACGTAAAAATTCAAAAAGTAGATTCGATCTATAAATTAAAAAATGTAAAGAAAATAAAATTTATTAATACCTATATCAATGAAAGAAAAGTAAATAATTAAGGACAAGTAACTATCAATTAACCAAAAAACCACTAAACAAAATTATGAACATTAAACAATCATTAAAGAGAAAAATAAAATACAATATTGTATTTTTATTTTTCCTAAATTTTCTGGTGAGCTTTTCAGCAAAAGCACAGTCTACCACAATAGAAGGGAAAATTACAGATGCGTCGGGATTGTCACTGCCAGGGGTAAACATTAACGAGAAAGGAACCAAAAATGGAACTTCGACAGATTTTGAAGGAAGTTTCAAGATAAATGTAACAAGTAATAAAGCAGTTTTAATAATAAGCTATCTGGGTTTTCAAACTCAGGAAGTAAGTGTTGCTGGAAAAAGCAAAGTAAATGTTAGTCTTGTAGAGCAGTCAAATTCATTAAATGAAGTTGTAGTAGTAGGATACGGTTCTGTTAAGAAAACAGATCTTACCGGTTCAGTAAGTACAATTAATGCGGCTACAATTACAGAAAGAAATACAATCAGTCCGCTTGAAGCAATTCAGGGAAGTACTCCTGGAGTTCAAATTTCATCTAGTACAGGTCGTGCGGGTGATGGATTTAAAGTAGTAATTAGAGGAAATAACTCTCTAATCGCAGATTCTAGTAATCCAAGCATGGTTGGTTCTTCTCCACTATATGTAGTTGACGGAGTTCCAATGGATGGAATTGATTTCTTAAATCCACAGGATATTGCTAGAATGGATGTTTTAAAAGATGCGTCTTCAGCGGCAATTTATGGTTCTAGAGGATCTAATGGAGTTATTATTGTTACGACAAAAAGTGGTACAAGTGCAAAAGCAGGTATCAGTGTAACATTTGATACTTCTTATGGAAATAAAACAGCAGCTAGACTTCCAAAAATGATGACTGGAGAAGAATGGTGGAAATTTCACCAAGTGGCTTACATGAGTGCTACTCCTGCAACGCAGACTCCAGCTCAATTAGCAGCATTAGCAGGAAATCAAAGTCCATTATTAGTTTCACGCGCCAATAGCGGTTATAATTATGACTGGTATGATGCAGTACTTAAAACTGGAATGACTGAGAATAACTACTTAAATATTTCTGGTCGTTCAGATTCTGGTTTGAGTTATAACTTAGGATTTGGTATTCAAAGTGACAGAGGTCTTATAGATAATGATTCAACAGACAAATACTCTTTTAAATTAGGACTAAATCATAAAATTAATGACAAGTTTTCTACAGGAGTAAATGTTACAATTGCAAGATTAGACAATCAATTAGGAAGTGATTTAGCTATGCAGGATGCTTTTAGACTAAGTCCTTTAATGTCTCCTTGGGCTGTTGATGCAGCTGGAAATGAAAAAGTAGGAACTTTATTTTTCTTACCTGGTAAATTAACTTATCCTGATGGTTCTTGGGCAATTAATAAAACGTCTACAGTAAACCCATTAATGGAGATTGCTAATTCTTCTCAAACAGAGAAAACATGGCAGACAGTTGGTAATGCTTATTTTCAATATCAGCCTTTAAAATGGCTTTCGTTCAAAACTACATTTGCTGCAGGTATTATGGATACACAAGGCTCAAAGGCTTATACTGCACAAACAAATGCAGGGGTAACATTAAATGGAAAGAATTCTGCAACTCTTGAAAACTCAAATAACTTCAATTATACTTGGGACAATCAAATTGATTTAAAACATACTTTTAACGATGTACATGATTTTAGTTTATTGTTATTACAAAGTTTGTACTCAAATGTTGATGAGTTTTCTTCTTTGTATTCTAACAATCAGCCTTTTGATGTAGGAACAGATAACATGGGTTCTGGAGTACAAACCAGTTATGTAGTAAAATCATCTTATGCAAAGAATACCTTAAACTCTTATGCAGTTCGTTTAAACTATGCCTATAAAGACAAATATTTAATTACAGCTTCTACAAGATGGGATGGTTCTTCTGTTTTATCTGAAGGTAATAAATGGCAGAGTTTCCCTTCTGTAGCATTAGGATGGAAAATCAGCAAAGAGTCTTTCTTAGAAAACAGTTCAGTAGTTTCTGATTTAAAATTACGTGCGAGTTTAGGTTATACAGGAAATGATAACGTTGCGCCATATACTTCTCAAGCATTACTAAATCAGCAGACATTTTATGCTGCAGGAGCAAATGTTGTTTCTGGATGGCAGTCAGAAAATTTAGCGAACCCAAATTTAACTTGGGAAAAAACAAGAGAATACAATTTAGGAGTTGATTTTGGATTCTTAAAAAACCGTATTAGCGGTAGTGTTGACGTTTATGACAGATTATCAGATGATTTAATTTACAAGCAGCAATTACCAGCAGAAACAGGCTGGAAAAATACATTTGCCAATGTTGGATCTGTAAGTAACAAAGGTATTGAGGTTTTATTGACAACAAAAAACATTAAATCTAAAAATGTAAATTGGGAAACAACTTTTACATTTACTAAAAACGTAAACAAATTAGAGTCAATTTACAATCAAGATAAAGTAAGTGATATTGGTAATAAACTGATTCTTGGAGCACCTTTGAATCCTAATTACAATTATGTTTATGATGGAGTTTGGCAAGAAAGTGAAGCTGCTCAAGCAGCGACTTACGGAATGGCTCCTGGACAAGCAAGACCAAAAGACTTAAATAATGATGGTAAATTTAATCAGGATGATAGAACTGTAATTGGTAATCCAAACCCAGAATGGCAGGGAAGTTTTTATTCAAAATTAACTGTTGGACAGTTTGATTTCAATTTCTCAGTTTTAACTAGCCAAGGGCAAACTGTTTTGAGTACTTTTCACCAAAACTTTGCTGATGTAAGCGATAGAGGACGTCAGAAAATTGCAATGGACTATTTTATTCCAACTAATGGTACAGGAATTCCTGCTAATGCAAACACTCAAAATCCAAGACCAGGACCAGTTGCAACAGGAGCTGGAGCTTATTGGACTTCTTTATTTGGATATTATAGAGATGCTTCTTACGTGAAAATTAAAAATATATCTTTAGGTTATACACTAGATTCTGAATTGTTGAAAAAACTAAAAATCAGTAATCTAAGAGTTTATGTAAATGTTTTAGACCCATTTGTATTTACAAAATTTGACGGGTACGATCCAGAGTGGGCAGGTTCGCCATTTGGAGTAAATCGTCCAGCATCTGTTACTACACAATTGGGATTAAGTGTTAAATTTTAATAAAGATATCAAATGAAAAAAATAATAATAATGTTAGGAATAATCGCTGTATCTGTAAGTTCATGCAGTGATTATATTGAAGAAGAAAGCCGTTCTTATGTACCCGCAGATGCAACCTATAAAACCGCATCTGGATTTCAATTATTGGTAAACACAAATTACGCTTGGTTAAAAGGTATATATGGTGGAAATCCGTGGCTTTTTGAGTCAGGAACAGATATGTATGCAGAAGGAAGAGGGCCAGAACCTGCAGGTTTAAGTCAATATACACTTTTAATACCTTCATCAGATAATGTGGCAGATTTATACAATCCTTGTTATCAATTGATTCAGGCGGTAAATAAAACGATTCATTTTTCGACTATAACAGAGCAGACTTCAATTTTAAATGCTCAGGTAGGTGAAGCAAGATTTTTAAGAGCACAAGCTTACTTTTTGTTGGTGCAGACTTACGGTGGTGTTCCAGTTGTAAACGATTATATTTCAACACCAATTTTATCTTTTACCAGAAATTCAGCCGAAGAAGTATATACACAGATTATAGGTGATTTAGATTTCGCATTGGCAAATGTTGGAACTGCAGCTTATAGCTCAGCAGGAAAAGTAAACAAAAGAGCCGTAAATGATTTATTGGCAAAAGTTTACTTAACAAGAGGATACGAAACATTTGGTAAAGCAGATGATTTTACTAAGGCTGCATCTTATGCTGATGCTGCGATTGCAGGACAAACTTTGGCAATTGCTTTTGATCAATTATTTAAACCTGGAAACGATTTAAATGCTGAAACGATTTTTTCTGTACAATATGATAAAGCATCAACAAGTACAGACCCAACAAAATTAGGGAATAATCAGTTTTACTATTTTAGTTCTTACTTAGGTGGAGCAGAAACTGGAGCACCGTTAAGAAGCTACAATTTATGCCCGACAGATTATGCTTTAGGATTATATGAAAAAGGAGATAAAAGATGGGATGCTACTTTCATGACTGAAATTCTTGAAGGTCCAGAAACTACAAATGGAGTTACTAAAACTATTTTGTACTATCCATACTATAGAAGTTCAAATCCAGCATCATTAAAAGTAAGACACTTTTACGAGCCAAAATGGTTTACGCCTGCTGACAGAACAGCTTGGGAAACTGCAAATGCCTCAAGAAAAGCGGCTACGTTTGTTTACCACCCTTGGGGAGAGTATTCTGCAGCTCATACTTTAATTAAAAATTTAGACTGTTACACTATTCCAGTGAAGAAGTTTGACGATCCAGATCCAACTACACCTTCAAGTACAGGACCAGTTAGTACAAGAGATATTATCGTATCTCGTTTGGGAGAAACTTACTTAATTGCTGCCGAAGCGTATTTAAAAGCAGGACAACCAGGAACAGGTTTAGCTCGTTTAAATGAAGTAAGAAGAAGAGCGGGAGTTGCAAATGCGACAATCGGACAATTCACTATCGATTATATTCTTGATGAAAGAGGTAGAGAATTGTTAGGCGAATATAAAAGATGGTTTGATTTGAAGCGTACAGGAACATTGGTTGACAGAGCTTCAGCATATAATTATAAAATTAAAGCATCCAACTTTGTTGGTGTAGGCGGTAAACTTAAAATCTTAAGACCAATTCCACAATCGGTTTTAGATTTAAACCAAAATAAAGATTTTCCTCAGAATCCTGGTTATTAGTAATTGATTAATATTTTGAGACTATTGTTTTTTTGAAGCAGTTAAAAAGGAGTTTGGCCAAAGTGCCGAACTCCTTTCTTAACTAAAAAGTAAAAGGATTTTAATGCGAAAAATTGTATTGATTTTATTAGGGTTTACATGCTTTGCAAATGCACAGCAGACTTATAGTGTCGACACTTCGTACACCGTAAAAAGCACCTATGCTAAGTTGATAAAAAAATACCCGTCGATTACAATTCCAGTTATTGCTGAGAATGAAAATATCGATAAAATTGGCGATGTGGCTTATTTTACATCAAAAGAAAGAACACTGCATTTAGATGCTTTTGTAAATAAGAAACAAAAACAAAATCCCGCTGTAATCATGATTCACGGCGGCGGATGGAGATCAGGAAATAAAAGCCAAATGAATCCTTTGGGGCAAGAAATAGCTTCAAAAGGCTATTCTTGTTTTACAATAGAATACAGATTATCGCTCGAAGCAAAATATCCGTACGGCGTGTATGATGTAAAAAATGCGATTAGATTTATAAAAGATAATGCAAAGAAATTCAATGTAGATCCAAACAAAATTGCGGTTTTAGGCTGTTCTTCGGGAGGGCAAATGGCAGCTTTGATTGGTACAACAAATGGAATTTCGGCTTTTGATGATCCTTCAAATAAAAGTAAATCATCTTCAAAAGTAAATGCAATCATCAATGTAGACGGCATTTTGGCATTTAGACATCCAGAATCTTCTGAAGGAGAGATGGCATCGTTTTGGCTTGGAGGTTCTTATGAAGAAAAAACAGAGAACTGGAAAAACGCATCGGCTTTAAGCCATGCTAATAAAAATACACCTCCAATATTGTTTATAAACAGCAGTATCGACAGGTTTCATGCCGGAAGAGATGATATGATAAAAATTCTAAATCAATATAAGATTTATAGTGAGGTTCATACAATCGAAAATTCGCCTCATTCCTTCTGGTTTTTTCAGCCTTGGTTTAATCCAACCGTTGATTTTACAACTAATTTTTTAAAAAAGACATTCAAATAATTGCAATAAAATGAAAACAAAAATCACAGTCGCAGCCTTATTTTTAATTGGTTTGACATCAGTAAATGCTCAAAAGTATGATATTAAAACCGCTAAAACATATGCCGAAATTTCTGCTAAAACAGATGGACATTGGGAGGGAAGGAAATACAAAGGCGGAACCGTTTTTAAAAATGTAGACAGACTAAAACTAGCTCCAGAGCATACAGATCATTCTTTTGATATTCGTTACGAAGGTCCGGGATGGGAAAGTAACCGAATTGGATACCGATTGTATCTAGACTGGAGAAATGCGATTGATATTTTTGGAAAGAAAACTTCTAAAATGATTCTGCCAATTGTAGGTCAGGATAATTTTGATTCGTATCACGAAATGAGCGATTGGGGAGCGGATATTCTAAAAGCAGGGAAAGGAATTGGGATTGGATCAATTGATCGTTATTTAAACAACGAAAAACTGCATTTCCGTGAAGTAGATTCTACAATTGCAACTGTTGTAAATAAAAACAACGAATCTGGCGTAAAAGTGAATTATTATGGATGGAAAACAGCTTCTGATAAAATTGATTTTACTTCAACTTTAACAATAAAACCAGATCAGCTTTATACAAAACATACTATTCAGGCTTCAAAAGAAATTAAAGGAATTTGTACCGGAATTGTAAAACAGAAAAATACAGAACTTCTTAAAAAAGAAAGTAAAAACAAAAAATGGGCATATTTGGCAACTTACGGTGTACAGTCTTTAGTTCCAGATAAATTAGGAATGGCTATTTTTTATGAAGTAAACACAATCGAAAATATTGCTGATACTGATTTAGATTATTTATTAGTTTTTAAACCAACAACAAAAGCGACTTCATTTTACCTTTTAGGGGCTTGGGAACAAGAGCAAAATGGCATAAAATCGAAAGAAGATTTCGTGAAATATTTAGACGCTCAATTAGAAATTCTGAACAAAAAAGGAAAAATGTAGATTTTAGTTTTTATCACTCCTGATAGCTATCGGGATAAATGAATAATAAGATTAAAAAAATCTGCAAGATCTGCTATCCGTGCGATAGCGAACAGGCGAAGCAAATTTGCGTGAAAATAATTTAACAAATAGAAGCATAGAATTTATTGTTTTTTAAAAGAGTATAAAAGAAGCTCGCTTTTTACGCATAGAATACTATGTGTGTTAACGCAAGTGAAACGCCTTTTATCAAGTACCAAAAGCTATGTTTCTATGTGTTTAAAATGCAAGCAAAGAATAATCCAAATAATCCATTATCCTGATAGCTTTGGGAGTGGTAAAACAAAATATAAGAATGAATTATAAAAAAACAGTCTTTGCGTTTTTCTTATTGTACAGCATTTTTACAACTGGTCAGAACAATGATAATCAGAATAAAATTGCAGTTGCAGCCAATTCAAAATGGTCAGAGAAAACAGCAGTGACAATTCTGAATAAATACCCGAAAGCCTGGCAGATCGACGGAACCGAAAAACCAAAATGGGATTATAAAATGAGCTTGACTTTGTCTGCTTTTGAGAAATTGTATTTGAAAACAAAAGACAAAAAATATCTCAATTACATCAAAGAATATGCAGATGAACTGATTGACAGCAACGGAAATATAGCCAAATACGATATTAAAGAGTATAATATTGATTATGTAAATCCTGGAAAATTACTGTTTAATTTATATGAGGAAACAAAAGACAATCGCTATTTAACGGTTATCAAACAATTAAGAACACAGCTCGAAAGTCAGCCAAGAACACCAAGTGGAGGATTTTGGCACAAACAAATTTATCCGAATCAAATGTGGATTGACGGTTTGTACATGGCAGAACCTTTTTATGCCCAATATACGGTTAAGTACGAAAAAGGTAAAAGCTTAGGCGATATTGCGAAACAATTTGAATTGGTTCACAATCATTTATTAGACAAAAAAACAGGATTGCCTTATCAGGCTTGGGATGAAAATAAAGAAATTGGCTGGGCAAATCCCGAAACAGGAACTTCGCCAACAATTTGGAGCAGAGGAATTGGCTGGTATATGATGGCATTGGTAGAAACATTGGATTATTTTCCTAAAAGTAATCCAAAGCAAAAAGAATTAGTAAGTTATTTGAATGAAATAGCAAAGAATTCGGTTAAGGCTCAAAGCCCTTCAGGATTGTGGTATCAAGTTGCCGATAAACCAGAATTGACAGGCAATTATTTAGAATCCTCAGGTTCTGCAATGATTATTTATGCTTTGGCAAAAGGAGCAGATAAAGGATACTTGAATGCATCGTATAAAAAAACAGCGCAAAAATCTTTTGATGCATATGTAAAGGAATTTGTCAAAACAAATGAGAATAATGAGATTACCATTTCAAATGTTTCATCCAATGTAGGATTGGGTGGAAAACCTTTTCGTGATGGTTCAAATGAATATTATGCAAAAAGTAAAACAAAAGACAATAGTTCGCCGGCATTAGCGGCATTTTTACTGAGTGCAGTAGAATTAAATAAATAACAAACGATTTATTATGATAAAGAAAAGCCATTTTAGTTTTGCCCGAATTGTACTGATAAGTGCGATTGTATTTTCGTTTAATGCAATTTCGGCGCAGTCTTCTAGTACTATTTCAAAAGATCTAAAATGGTCAGAGCGAATGGCGCTTTCTATTATCAAGCGTGCTCCAAAAGCTTGGCAGGTCGATAATAACGAAAAACCAAAATGGGATTATAAATTGGGTTTATTGATGACTTCTTTTGAAAAACTGCATCAAAAAACAAATAATCCTGTTTATGGCGATTACATTAAAGCTTATGGAGAAACAGTAGTTAATCCTTTGGGAGAAATTATGAATTATAAACTCGAAGATTATAATATCGATTATGTAAATCCGGGTAAGTTTTTGTTTGAACTTTACAAAAGAACAAATGATAATCGTTATCTAACAGCTATGCAGACTTTAAGAAAGCAGTTAGAAACACATCCAAGAACAAATTCAGGAGGATTTTGGCACAAAAAAATATATCCGTACCAAATGTGGCTCGACGGTTTGTATATGGGAACACCATTCTATGCACGTTATACAGTTGAGTTTGACAACGGTAAAGATTTAGATGATGTTGCCAAACAATTCGAACAAATTCACCTGCATACGCTGGATAAAAAAACTGGATTGCTTTTTCATGCTTGGGATGAAAGTAAAGCGATGCCATGGGCAAATAAAGAAACAGGAACTTCACCAAATTTCTGGTCACGTTCTATTGGCTGGTATATGATGGCTTTAGTTGATGTTCTGGATTATATGCCAAAAGAGCATCCAAAAAGAAAAGAACTAATTCAGTATTTAAACGATATTTCAAAAGCTGTTGCAAAATATCAAGACAAATTAGGATTATGGTATCAGGTTACCGATGCAGGAAATAAAGAGGGAAATTATCTTGAAGCTTCGGGATCTGAAATGTTTGTTTACGCTTTTGCGAAAGGAGCAAAAAAAGGATATTTACCAGCATCGTATAAAAAACTCGCTTTAAAAGGTTTTGACGCCATTACTAAAAAAATGGTTACTGTTGATGCTGATGGCGAAATTCATATTACACAAGTTTGCGCCAGTGCAGGATTAGGAGGAAATCCGTACCGCGATGGTTCTTTTGAATATTATATAAAAGAGAAAATAAAAATAGATAACTCACACGGTTTAGGGCCATTTATTTTGGCTGCATTAGAAGTAGAACAATAGTAGAATTTTTAAATATATTTTGAAATGAAAAATAGTAGGAAACACAGTTTTATGTCGGTTTTATTAGTTTGCGTAATGGCTTTTACAGGCTGTAAAGTAACTTCACAGGAAACTGCAAAAAAGGAAATCGTTATTTCGAAAGACATGAAATGGTCAGATAAAATGGCTTTAACCTTGATGAAACGTCATCCAGAAAGTTACATGATCGACGATTCTAAAAAACCAAAATGGGATTATGTTCATGCCTTAGTATTACACTCTATCGAAGAATTGTACAAAAAAAATCCAGATCCGCGTTACAAAGCCTATATAAGAGGTTATGTAGATGAATTGGTACAGGAAGACGGTACGATTAAAACGTACGAACTAGACAAATACAATATCGATTTGGTGGTTCCGGGGCGTTTACTTTTTGCTATTTATGCCGAAACAAAACAGGATAAATATTTAAAAGCAATGCAATTGGTTCGCAAACAATTAACAGAGCAGCCTCGTACAGCGAGCGGCGGATTCTGGCACAAACAAATTTATCCAAACCAAATGTGGTTAGACGGTTTGTATATGGGAGAACCATTTTACGCAGAATACACATTGACTTTTGAAAATGGAAAAAGTTTTGATGACATCGCAAAACAATTTGAGTTGATTCAATTGCACGCAACAGATCCTAAAACAGGATTATTGTACCACGGTTGGGATGAAAGTAAAGCAATGCCTTGGGCAAATAAAGTTACAGGAAACTCACCAAATTTCTGGTCAAGAGCTTTAGGC
This sequence comes from Flavobacterium sp. YO64, assembly GCF_004119505.1. Classification (NCBI taxonomy): domain Bacteria; kingdom Pseudomonadati; phylum Bacteroidota; class Flavobacteriia; order Flavobacteriales; family Flavobacteriaceae; genus Flavobacterium; species Flavobacterium sp. YO64. Next base: position 39,176 of record NZ_NRQV01000029.1, read on the forward strand.
TGGTATGCAATGGCGCTTGTTGACGTTTTAGATTATATGCCAAAAGAGCACCCAAAGAGAGCAGAATTAATTAAGTATTTAAACAATGTATCTGCAGCTTTGGCTAAATATCAAGATAAATCTGGATTGTGGTATCAGGTTACAGATAAAGCAGGAGGAAAAGGAAACTATTTAGAAGCTTCAGGATCATCAATGTTTGCTTATGCTTTTGCAAAAGGGGCAAACAAAGGATATTTACCAGCAAAATATAAAAAATTAGCCAACAAAGCTTTTGACGGATTAACAACTATTTTAATCAAAAAAGTTGATGAAGACGGCGGTATTACATTAACAAACTGCTGCCAAGTTGCAGGTTTAGGAGGAACTCCGTACCGTGATGGTTCTTATGAATATTACGTAAACGAAAGAAAAAAAGACAACGATCCTAAAGCAACTGGTCCTTTTATTTTAGCTGCTTTAGAATTAAATAGATAATTTATAATTGTTAATTGTGAGTTATGAATTATTAGTGAAGACGGTCTGCTTTGTCTTGTTGAGCGAAGTCGAAGCATCGAACAGAAACTCCAATTACAAATTAAGGTACAAACCCGATAGGTTTTAAAACTTGTCGGATTTAAAACACAAAACTTGTCATTTCGACCGAAGGGAGAAATCTCACTCGTAATTCGACAAAGATTGAAGACATTCTGTACGGAATTTCTAGTGCGATTTACTTCGTCTATTCGCTATCGCTCGAGTCTCCCTTCGGTCGAAATGACAAAAAAACAAAACAAAAATGAAAAGTATAAAAATCGCAGTTCTTCTCCTTTCCGTATTTTCATTTCAGAAAAATGAAGCACAAGTATGGACACCAGATAATGGAGACGGAACATATACAAATCCAATTATTCATGCCGATTATTCAGATCCTGATGCAGTAAGGGTTGGAGATGATTTTTATATGACAGCATCGTCTTTTAATTGTATTCCGGGATTACCAATCTTACATTCAAAAGATTTAGTAAACTGGAAAATTATAAGCTATGCGCTGCCAAAACAGCCGCCTTTTGAAACCTATGATAAAGTGCAGCACGGAAATGGTGTTTGGGCGCCAAGTATTACTTTTCATAATAACGAGTTTTATATTTACTATCCAGATCCTGATTTTGGGATTTATATGATAAAAGCTAAAAAGGCTGAAGGACCTTGGTCAGAACCGCTTTTAGTAAAAGCTGGAAAAGGACTTATTGACCCGAGTCCGCTTTGGGATGATGATGGAAAAGTATATCTAGTGCATGCATTTGCGGGAAGCCGCGCGCAGATTAAAAGCTTAATTGTGGTTTGCAGCATGAATGTCGAAGGAACAATTGCTAATAATGATGAAGTAATGGTGATTGACGGACATGACGGCGAAGGCACGATTGAAGGACCGAAATTCTACAAAAGAAACAATTACTATTACATTTTTGCACCAGCAGGAGGAGTACCAACGGGCTGGCAGACTATTTTAAGATCTAAAAATGTTTTTGGACCTTATGAAAAGAAAAAAGTTTTAGAACAAGGATCAACCAAAATAAACGGTCCGCATCAAGGAGCGTGGGTGCAGACTCAAACAGGGGAAGATTGGTTTATCCACTTTCAGGATAAAGGTGCTTACGGAAGAATTGTGCATTTACAGCCTATGAAATGGGAGAAAGACTGGCCGGTTATGGGACAGGATTTTGATAAAAATGGAATAGGAGAACCGGTTACAACCTATAAAAAACCAAATGTTGGTAAAAAATATCCAATAGAAAATCCAGCAACATCAGATGAATTTAACGAACCAAAATTAGGATTGCAATGGCAGTGGCACGCAAATTCTCAGATCAACTGGGGATTACCTACAAGTCTTGGTTATTTGAATTTGTTTTGCATGACCACAATTAAGGACAGTAAAAGAATTTTTGATGCACCAAATTTACTGCTTCAAAAATTTCCTGCTGAAGAGTTTTCGGCGACAGCCAAATTAACTTTTAATGCAAGATTAAACGGAGAATCGACAGGACTGATTATTATGGGATTGGATTATAGTTATTTATGCTTAAAAAACGATAACGGAAAATTATATCTCAATCAAAAAACAGGAACTTTTAATAAAACCGTTTCAGAAACAGAAACAAAACCTATTTTAATTTCAAGCAATACAATTTATTTGAAAGTAAAAGTAAAAAAAGGCGGAATTTGCAGTTTCTTTTATAGCTTAGATGATAAAAACTATCAGCCGATAGGAAGTGATTTTACTTCAATCGAAGGAAAATGGATTGGAGCAAAAATGGGACTTTTTGCTTTAAGTGAAAAAGTAACAAACGATTCAGGAAGTGTGGCAGTTGATTGGTTTAGAGTAACGAAATAAAATTTAGAATGGTTCAGTTAAAAAAAATCCTATTGCTTTTTAGTATTGTTTTGAGTTTTAGCACTCAGGCACAAAACACCTATAAAAACTGGCAGGATATAATTCGTAAAAACGATGCTTCATGGTTTGGTACCGAAGAAGCTAAAAAGATTGCCGAAAATGTACTGCTTTACCAAAGAGATATTGGGGGCTGGCCAAAGAATATTCAAATGCAGAATGAGCTGACTTCTTCGCAGAAAAAGGATTTACTCGATATTAAAAAGACCACAAAAGAAACCACAACAGACAATGGAGCAACCACTCAGGAAATGCTTTATATGTCTAAAATGTATGCTCAGGTAAAAGACGAGCGTTACAAAGAATCATTTTTAAAAGGGTTAAATTATTTACTGGAAGCGCAATATGCAAATGGCGGCTGGCCTCAATTTTATCCTTTAAAAAAGGGATATTACACCCATATTACCTACAATGACGATTCGATGGTTCGTATTTTAGAGGTGATGAAAGAAGTAAGCGAGGAAACAGATTTCTACAGCATTAAACCATCAAAAGAAATTATTGCCAAAACAAAAACAGCTTTTGATAAAGGAATAGACTGCATCATCAAAACACAATACAAACAAAATGGAGTTTTAACGGCTTGGTGCGCACAGCATGATGAAGTTACGCTGCTTCCTGCAAAAGCGAGAGCGTATGAACTGCCTTCGCTAAGCGGAAAAGAATCGGCTAAAATTGTACTGCTTTTAATGGCAATTAAAAAACCGTCACCAGAGGTTATGACTGCTGTAAAAAGTGCCTATGCATGGTTTGAGAAAACAAAAATTACCAATCTTGAAGAAAAGCGTGTTTTAAACGATGCAGGAAAAGTTATTGATAAAAAGATGATTCCAACTCAAAATGCTGCGCCAATTTGGGCAAGATTTATGGAATTGGACAATAACGAACCTTTCTTTTGCGATCGTGACGGAATCAAAAAGAAATCACTAGATGAAATTGGTGCGGAACGAAGAAATGGTTACGCTTGGTATACAGATGAACCAAAAGAAGTATTGAAAAAATATACCGCTTGGGGAATTAAAAATGGTACAAAAGTTTCAGAAGCAGCATCAGAGAAGAAGAAAGTTGTTTTTTTTACCGTAGCACAGGATGGTTCTGGAGACTTTACCAAAATACAAGATGCCATATATGCGAGCCCCTCTTTTCCTTATGAAAAAGTAACGATACTTATTAAAAACGGAACATACAACGAAAAGCTTAGAGTGCCTGAATGGAACAACAATTTGATTTTATTTGGCGAAAGTAAAGAAAATACGATCATTACTTTTGATGATAATTTTTCGAAAATCAACTTAGGGCGAAACAGCACTTTTTATACATCAACACTTTTAGTAGAAGCAGACGATTTTACAGCGTTTAACCTAACCATTAAAAACGCTTCGGGCGATAAAGGTCAGGCAATTGCATTATCGGTTACCGGCAATCGTGCTAAAATTACCAGCTGTATTATTTCAGGAAATCAAGATACCTTATATTTATCAGGAAAAAATGCCAAGCAGTATTTTAGAAACTGTTATATCGAAGGTACAACCGATTTTATTTTTGGCGGAGCCACAGCTTTATTCGAAAACTGCATTATTCACAGTATTAAAAGTTCATACGTAACAGCTGCTTCAACTCCCGAAGGTGTTGCTTATGGTTTTGTTTTTAAAAATTGTAAACTAACCGCAGAACCTGCTGCAAACGCCGTTTATCTGGGCAGACCATGGCGTATTTATGCCAAAACCGTTTTTATCGACTGCGAATTAGGCAAACACATAAAACCCGAAGGCTGGGAAAATTGGTCAAAACCCGATGCAGAGAAAAAAGCCTTTTATGCTGAATACAATAACAGCGGCGAAGGATTTCAACCAAAGAAAAGAGTCGCATGGTCGCATCAGCTTACAAAAACAGAAGCAGAGCAATATTCGATAGAAAATATTCTAAAAGATACAGTGCCTAATTGGTACCTTTAATTAAGGTGCTGAGGGACTAAGGTTCTAAGATGCTAAGTCTTAGACGAAATATCTCAGAACCAAAAAGACGAACAGCACGGCGTCTCTACAAGAAAAACCTCAGAACCTCAGAACCTCAGAATCTTAGAACCTTAAAAAAAATGAAATATCTACTTCTCCTCTTAATATCCTGCGTTTCCTTTGCTCAGAAAAATGATTTTCCAACAGCAAAGGTTGATTCTATAGTAAACAGAATTCAGCTTCCTGTATTTCCTGCTTATCAAGTTAATATTGTAAAAACAGGAGCAAAAGGCGACTCTATTACAAACAATAAGGCTGCGTTTGATAAAGCAATGGCGCTTTGTAAAAAGAAAGGCGGAGGAACCATTATTGTTCCAAAAGGAATTTATAAAATAAACGGGCCTATTCATTTTGTGAGTAATGTAAATTTGAAAATAGAAAAAGGCGCCAAAATAAAATTCAGCGACAATCCTCAGGATTATCCTTTGGTTTTAACCAGCTGGGAAGGCACCATGCTTTACAATTACAGCCCGCTTATTTATGCTGCAGACTGTACTAATATTGCACTGACTGGCGAAGGAACTATTGATGGTGAAGGCGGGAAAGTTTGGAAAAGCTTTAAAGCAAAAGAAGGTCCAGGCAAAGAATTAAGCCGAGATATGAATCATAATAATGTGCCGTTAAAAGATAGAAAATTCGGAGAAGGTTATTTTTTACGTCCGCAGATGATTCAGTTTTTAAATTGCAAAAATGTACTTGTTGAGAATGTCAGAATTGAAAATTCGCCGTTTTGGTGTCTGCATCTTTTAAAATCACAAAGTATTACAGTTCGAGGCATCAGCTATAAATCATTAAACCATAATAATGACGGAATCGATCCTGAATATGCAAAAGATGTTTTGATTGAGAATGTAACCTTTAACAATGGTGATGATAATGTTGCTATTAAAGCGGGGCGAGATCATGAGGGAAGAGCAAATACAGCAACACCAAGTGAGAATATTGTAATTAGAAACTGTAATTTTAAAGGACTTCACGGAGTTGTAATAGGCAGCGAAATGTCGGCAGGAGTGCAAAATGTATTTGTTGAGAACTGTAAAACAATAGGTTATTTAAAACGAGGAATTTATTTAAAAACTAATGCCGACCGCGGCGGTTACATTAAAAATGTTTTTGTTAGAAACATACAATTAGATCAAGTTGAAGATTGTCTTTATATGACTGCTAATTATCATGGAGAAGGCAAAGGCTGGCAATCGGATATTTCAAACATTCATTTTTCAAATATTACTTGTAACAAAGCATCAGAATCTGGAATTGTAATTCAGGGTTTCCCAGACAAAAAAATTAGAAACATATCGCTGAACAATATCGAAATAAAAGAAGCAAAGAACGCCCTGTCAAACGAAAACGCAGAGAATGTTTTGATGACAGATGTTTTTATAGGCAAAAGAGCAGGAGTGCCTACAGCAGTTTCTAAACCTTAATTTTTTTAGGTTCAAAGGAGCAAAGGAACAGAGGAACAGAGGTTTTCTGATGATCTACACCGCAATGCGTTTATACAAAGTATTGTCCTCCTGAGCGAAGTCGAAGGATTTTCAAGCTGTAAAGGTCTTCGACTTCGCTCAGACTGACAAACGGAGAATATAAAATATAGAAAAAAAAACTTAGCTCCCGATAGCTAGCAGGAGCATGAAACATAAAAACAAACAAAAATGAAAAAATATATCTTCTTAACACTACTAATTACATCAGTTTGTTTTGCACAAAAAACGACTTTATACACAATTGGCGATTCGACAATGGCAAATAAAAAAGACCCTGATAAAAATCCAGAACATGGATGGGCACAAGTATTGCAGTCTTTTTTTAAAGATGATATTGTAGTTGTAAACAAAGCCGTTAACGGTCGAAGCACCAAAAGTTTTATCAACGAAAAACGCTGGGATTCAATCTATAAAAAATTAAAAAAAGGCGATTATGTTTTTATCGAATTTGGACATAATGATGAAAAAATCGAAGACTCAACACGTTATACAAATCCGCATACGACCTATCGATATAATCTGATTCGTTTTGTAAAAGACAGCAGAGAAAAGGGAGCAATTCCAGTTTTATTGACTTCAATTGCCCGACGTAATTTTAATGAAAAAGGAGTTCTCGTACCTACGCATGGTGATTATCCACTCGAAACCCGTTTGACCGCACAGGAATATAAAGTCCCTTTTATAGATTTAGAGTATTATACAGAACTTCTAGAGCAGTCTTACGGTCCTGAAAAGTCAAAACAGTTGCATTTGCATTTTAAAGCAGGCGAGAACCCTTATTATGATAAAGATAAGGCCGATGATACGCACCTTTCTTTGCTTGGAGCCACAAAAATAGCACAGATAGTGATCAATCAAATAAAGCAATCAGGAGATCCACAGCTAAAAAAACTTAAGGATAATTGTAAAATGTAAAATGTTTGTAGTTTATGGCTGTTGACAGTTGCAATTTGACAGTTGTTAATCGTTAGATTTCGACATTCAGCACTAACAATTAACCATTATCCATTATTTTTTTTTGTCTTAAAATGTTGCTTTAAAATCTTTTAATGGCAATAAAACAGTAATTGCGAAGCTAATTTTGCAACTGTAAATATCATACTGGCTGTGAAATTCTCAGTAAGATTTTTTACCTTTTTTACATAATATTTTAAAAAGAGAAAGCATATTGTTTTCTCTTTTTTTTATGTTTAAAAGCCTATTTTAGAGTTGTTAGTTTATAGTTTTTGACCGAAAGCCTGCATTCTAAAGCATAACCTAAGCATAGAAAACGTATAGAGATAATAGCAGCCTATGGTTTTAAGGTGATTAGATTACACCTTTATCATTTAAAATTACCATCAACAATTATCTATTCACAATTACCATCAACTTTTGCCTTAAAATGCTGTATAAAAAACTTTTAATATCTATTTTGGAATGATTTAGCTGTTATATTCGTGAATAATAAATACTGTTGTTTTATTAGTTGTTTTTAGAATTTATAGTAACACAGTTTTATAAGCCATAATAATTTTTTCGAAAATGAGAGGATACGAGTTCTCTCATTTTTTTTTCTTCTTTTTAGTCTAAATACTTAGTCTCCGTATTTTCAAACTATAGTAATTCCATAAGTAAACAGAGTAGGAATAATGACTTTATACTTTAAAAGTTATGATTATTGTTTACTGCAAAGAGCGTTTTAAAGGTAAAAAACATCGCCTAAATACTAAAAAAATAGATGAATGGTACATTTCTGTAGAATTGTCTTAATCTGTTATATTAAAAACTTTTACTGGTAAAATAAGCTGAATTTAAGAAAGAAGTTTGCAACTTAAATTGAAACTATCAAAATTATTAAACAGCAAATTAAAAGTAAATTATGAAAACAAAAGTTACTTTATTTTTAGCGCTTCTTTTATTCTTTTTTATTGGCAGTTACGCATTTGCACAAAATGTATCAGGAACTGTCAGTACAACAGGATGTCTTAGCGGAGGTGTTATAACCGCAAAAAATGATGCGAGTTGGGTAGTGCCCCAATATCAATTACTCAAGGGCGGCTTGGTTATTGCTCCATTTGCGGGTGATGCGACCCAATTTTCAGATGATCCTGTTTTTACAGGGCTTGCGTCTGGTAGTTATGTGCTTAAAGGGCGTAATACCAATTCAGGAACCCAGTTTACCAGTGCTTCTATAACAGTATCGGACGGTTATACAGTGATGAAAGTGGCTACGCCTACTAAAATTGCAGGATGTACAGGAGGTTTAGAAGTATTGACTACGACAGTAACGGGTGGTAAACAGCCTTTTACTTACAATATTGCTTTACAATCAAGCCCTGGAATTAGCATACAGAGCAGCGGTGCAATTAATGCCGCTTCTTTTGCCTTTAACGGGTTACCGGTTGGTAATTATATTGTAAGCGTTACCGATTCATGCGGGCAGACCGTTACAGGGGCAACGGCTATTTCACTTGCAACGGTTACTTTGAATGATGTTAAAGCAACTACATCATATCCTACGCGTTCGGTTGGTATGAATTGTGCTTCGAATATTGTTATGACTGTTGAATTAGGCTTTCAGTACGTCGTAAACAGTACTACAGTTTCTACAGCAGATGCCGCTTTGTTTAGCTGGAAGGTAAAATATCAGGGAATAGAATATGGTAAAGACACCAATGCAGACGGTTATAGTGATGCTGATGGAGAAGGATATCCATTAACCACAAAAACAATAACAATGCCTAAGATTGCCACTCGAGATGGTGTATTTGCAGATATACCAAATATGAGAATTGTCATAATTGACAAGTGCGGTAACAAGAAGGAATTTGCAGTTACACAATGGTCGAGTGGAGGGGCGATGACACCTTTAAATTGCGGGGGATCTGGAGTAGTAAAGGTTGTATCGAATCTTTTAACCTGTTTCCCAATTGACATAAAGTTTACAAATACAGCTGATGCTGCAGATGTAGTGACAAAAACAATTTCAGGAGCAGCTAATGTTTCTATAACATTAGATGGTTTTACACCTGGCGCTACGTACCATGTTACTTATGAAGATGCTGGCGGCAATACGACCAATGATTATGCGACAATGCCTGCCTCGCAGAATATAACGATTCCAGCAGCTAGTAGTCTTGTAATGTTGCAAAGTACTTATGGGGTTCAGCCCAATCTTAATGTTTTAGGATATGGTAGAGCGATGGTATCGATTGTTCCAGCTGTCAGCACAAATGTAACATTTAATATATTAACTTCAGATAATCCTCTGGCACCGGTTGGTTCTACGGGTACTGGAGTAGTTACTCAAAATGGTACAGGAACTTTTAACGAAATAAATGCATCAGATCCAAGTGGTTACTGGCCACAAGGAAATTATACCGTTGCAGTTACAACAGAATGTGGTACAAAAAATGTGAATTTTGTCGTGCAGGGTTATAAAGCCACACTTTCTGGTTATACTGCAGATCCAATCTGCGGAGGATTTAATTATACCATGAAAGGAATTTTTGATGTACAAAGTGCTTATCAGGTTATTGTGGTTTCAGGACCATCAAATGTTGGGCAGGTGCGAGACTTAGCCAGTACTACAGCTTCACTGCCTTTTAATGGTTTAAATTTTGGGACGTATGTTTTTGGTTTACGAATTAAAGGAGGTTCAACCAATGTATATACTCAAACGGTTACTTATGATGCCAGCAATACAATTACAGTAGACAAAGGCAATACTGGAGGTTTTGTGTGTACTGAGGAAGCTACAAATGGTACCTTGACTATTACAGCAGCTACTATTTCTCCAGCTCCTAATAATGTATTGCAATATGCTTTGAGTTTAAATGGAGGCGCAACATATGGTGCTTATCAATCATCTAATCAGTTTACAAACTTAGGAAAAGGTTCTTACTATTTTAAAATAAAAGACGGTTGTGGTAACGAGATTACGCAGACTTCTCAAATAGGAGTAGCTGGTGCACCAAATGCAACAGCAGAAAGTTTATACAATCCAACTTTATGTAAACCAAATACTGGTGTAATTTCGCTGGATGTTGATATTTCAAGCGCAGTAACGTATTCATGGACAGGTCCGTGATAATAAGAAAGTTTTTTTAAAAATGTTTAAAAGAAAATTTAAAGATGAATTTGAATTTTCTGAGGATTCTTTTTTATTAAAAAACGAAGAAGAATCAAAAGATTTTGATCGTTCTATTTTTGTTATTTATGAGAAATCAGAATTAATTGATTTTTTAAAATTAGATAAAAAAGGAAGAAACGTTATGATCTGCTTTTCAAATAAAAATCTTCTGAGCGGTTTGTTTTTTCTAGAAGACATAAAAAACCTTTGTTTAGTTGATATTACAAAGAGCAGAACAGAAATATTTAGAGATTTAAAAGAGTATTTTAAAAATAAATCAGACCTGATGCCTAAACTGCCAGAAATTGCATTTACAAATCCAAGTATTACTCAGATGCAGTTTAATAGTTTTCAAAAAGCTTTATTTTACATGTCATAGATTGCATTGCGAAAAATGCAATAATAAAAAA
>NZ_NRQV01000030.1:0-48671 GCF_004119505.1 Flavobacterium sp. YO64
CCTTGTAAACCTTTTACATAAGCGGTTCCCATTTTTCCAGTTAGAAAAGGATCTTCTCCATAGGTTTCTTGTCCTCTTCCCCAACGCGGATCTCTAAAAATATTGATGTTTGGTGACCAGAAATTAAGTCCCATATATTGTAAACGACGATCTTTGGCTACAGCCATATTATTTTTGGCTCTGGCTTCGGTTGAAATGGCATTTGCTACCTCATTTAATAAATTATCATTAAAAGAGGCTGCCATTCCTAAAGCTTGCGGAAAAACAGTTGCTTTTCCTGCTCGTGCTACTCCATGCAGCGATTCATTCCACCAATTATACTGCGGAATATCTAATCGTTTAACGGCTTTGCTTTCAAATCCTAATAAAGAAATTTTCTCTTCAATCGTCAATTGTTTTAGTAAATCGTCTACTCTTTTATCTATCGATAAATTTTGATTTTTATAAGGATATGTTTTTTGCTGTGCAGAAGTAATTCCGACACAGAAACAAAAAAACAGTGCAAATCGGTAATTTTTTAAGCAATTCATTATTGAGATTTTAAATTTTATTATCGAGTTTCTTTTTTTACTAAATCGTTTTATCAATTAAAATAAATGACTGTACAATTCAGTCATGTCAATCGTTTTAAAAAACCATAACTTACTTTACTTCAAAGAATAAACATTCTTCTTTATTACTTAATTTGAAATATTTCAGAAATTTAAAGATAGAATATCTTTTTGATAAAATAATACTCCGATTTTATCTAAATTTAAGTTGCAATTGCCCTTACTTTAAATTAAAAAATAAAAAAAAAGATATCTCTTACGAAATATCTCACTTACATAAATACAATCCTAAATTAAGGTTCTATTAAATCCTACTCTATAAAAAAGGTGAAGTTGATAATTATCTTATCTACTTCACCTTTCTCTGATTTTATTATTTATTCAGATTTTCAAACATTACAATTGCGGTGTATAAAACTCCAGCCTCGCCTCTAAAAGTTCCTGATCCTCTTGGTTCATTTTTTATCGAATACCATTCGTAGAAACCGTTATTGTCTTTTACACGTTTCAGCATTGGCTGTACTTCTCTGTAAGCTTCTTCCACATATCCGTATTTAATTAATTGCTGAATTGTTCTTGCTCCAAACCAAGTCCAATCTCCGCCATTTTGATAGCTGTAAACTGGATTCATAATTTTGTTTACAAAAAAACCATTTGGATAAGGTGGATAAAGGGTTAAACCAATAGATGGTGCTCCCGCTTCTTTTACTCTTTTTACCATTTCGTCTAGCGAAGCTTTTACTTCTGCTTTACTCAATAATCCTGCTTCCATTGCTACAGTTGTCCCTCCGAAATAGAAGATATTATTCTCATCAAAATCTGCTGGAAATGGCGAGCCGTTTAAATACAAATGCGGAATGTATTTTTGATTTTTAGCATCCCAAAGATAAGTTCTTGTGTTTTTAGCAACGTCAGTTTTGATTTTTTGCCATTTGGCTTTAGTTGACGGAATCATTTCCATTAAATTGTTCAATGCCACAATAAACATTGCATTATCATAAATATCGCAAGCCATATGCGTATTTCCGTCAAGATCAACTCCGTAACCTTCTTCTGGCTGTACATCGCCCCAATCTGCTGTTGTTGCACCTGTAATTAAGCCGTATTTTGATGTATAGCGGTTTTTCATTAAAAAGTCCATAGACCATTCTAACCTTTTTGCAACGGTTTTATCTCCAACTTTTTCTGCTAAGATAGATTTATCGCCAGTTAACTGAATGTATTTGTAAACCGCTTGTACCAAAGATGTTTCCTGGTCAGTTTCAACTGTATTTTTATGAGCTGCATATCTTGGTTCTAATTTCGAATACGAAAAATCAGTTTCTCCAGCACCAATTTGTTCTTTAGGAGTATAACCGTCAATAATGTTTCCGTCATCGCCCTGCATTCTAAAAAACACTAGTAGATTCTCTTTTATATCTTCTTTTTTAGTGACTTGCGCGGCTAATTCGATAAAGGTATTATAATCGCGAATCCATACTTCACGGTAACCGTCACCAGCATTTACACCAGTTTTAATTACTTCTAAAGCTTTCTTTTTTACGAACGCCATATTTTGATCGTTCTTGATTTTCTCCGACATTTTTTTGTCAATCGGCATTTTTGGCTGTGCTGTAAGAGTCAGCATAAAAGCAAGTGCCGCTGCTGACGAAAGTATTTTTTTCATGTTTATTTAAATTGGAATTATTGTTTATTGTTTTTCGTTTATAGCATGTTGTTATTGTTGTAAACCAAACAATCTGATAGCTATCGAGATTGTAAATAATGAGTACAAAAAGAAATACATATTTTTCACATAATTGGTTTGTGAATTGTCACCCTCAGCGAAGTCGAAGGGCGTTCCAATTCGCACGTAGGCTTCGACTTCGCTCAGCCTGACAAATGATTATCAAAAAAGCTATGTTTCTATGTGTTTAAAAAAATTATGATCCAAATTCACTTGTACTCATTGACGGTGGCGGTGTCTTAATTCCCCATTTGGTATTTGGTTTTGCTCCCATTTCAAAAAATAAGGTTCCACCATCGGTTAGTTTTTTGCGATCAATCCAGGCATTTTCTATTTTTTCTCCATTGAAAGATGCTGACTGGATATATTTGTTTTTCTTCGAATTATTTTTGGTTTCGATTATCAGTTCTTCGCCTTTATAATATTTCGGATCGAGTTTAATGGTCACTTTATCAAATAATGGACTTCCAAACTGAAATGTTGGATTCATGGCTGCATGTCCCTGAACGTCAAACAATCCCATTGAAGCCATTACAAACCAAGCTCCTAATTGTCCCTGATCTTCGTCTTGTCCAAATCCGTAACCGTGAAGTGGTTCTGCTCCATAGAATTCTTCGCAAATAGCGCGCGACCATTTTTGTGTAAGCCAAGGTTTTCCAGAATAATTAAACAAAAAAGAATGATGGAGACATGGCTGATTTCCGTGATTGTACAACCTTTCCAAGCCTGAGAAACTGTCAATTCCTTTTCCTCCGCCAAAAGTCGATTTTTGACTTTCATTAAACGTGGTTTCCAAACGTTTGTTGAATAATTCCAAACCTAAAATTTTGATTAATCCTGCAGGATCTTGTGGTACGTACCAAGTATATTGATAGGCATTTGCTTCCTGAAATCCTCTCCAAGCTTCCATTGGATTAAAATTTTCTATGAATTTTCCGTTTTCATATTTTGGACGAATAAACTTGGTTTCAGGATCAAAAATATTCTTCCAGTTTCCTGCCTGTTTTGTTAGCTTTTTGTAATCTTCAGTCTTGCCTAAAGCTTTTGCAAATTGAGAAACTCCGTAAGAAGTATAGGCAAATTCCAGCGTGTGAGAGGCACCAAAATTAAATACCCAGCCATTTGCAAGCGTGGTATCTTTTGCAGGAATATATCCATCTTTTACAAAGTAAGCTAAGTCGTATTTTCCTGAACCAAACGGACGTTTGCTATAACCTGTTTCATTTTTATAGGCAATTTTATAAGCTTCTTCTACATCAAAATCTCGAATGCCACTATTATAAGCCGCTGCAATCATCAAACCAAAACAATTTGTTTGTACACCATTTGCGTGCGCTCCAGCTGCAATTCCATCGTGTAACCAGCCGGTTTCTTTTGCAAAATCAATATTCGATTGAAGGTATTCGCTCAAATAATCTGGATACGCCAAAGCCCAAAGCTGTCCTAAATTCCAGAATCCGCCCCAAATTCCGTCTGTATTGTAATGATTGTATTTTGGTTTTCCGTTTCCATCAAGCGGAATTTTACCAATTTTACCATCATGTCTCGGATAACTTCCGTTAGCATCACTGGCTAATCCACGTCCTAGAAGAGCGTGATATAAACCTGTGTAAAATTTTACTTTATTGATGCTGTCTTTTGTTTCTACTTTAATTCGTCCTAACTTTTCATTCCATTTTTCGTGAGCGGTTTCTTTTACAACATCAAAAGTTTGTCCAGTCGCTTCAGCTTTCAAATTCAATTTTGCGTTTTCAATACTTGTGTACGAAAGTCCCACTTGCATTTCGACAACTTCTCCTTTTTTAGTAGCGAAATTGATATACATTCCGTTTCCAATTCCTTTAGTTTCCTTTTGACCGTCAAATGTTTTATCCTCTACAAATGAGCCAAAGGATTGAGGTGTTTTACTAAGCTGAATTACAAAATACATTTTCACTCGTTTTTCTGGATCACAGAATTTTAAATACTCAGGAAACGTTTCGATCGTTCCTTCTAAAATATTCTTTCCAGAAAGTTTCATCGTAGCTTCAGTAACGCCACTACTTTCACCCTGACGATGTCCAATATCAAAAATAATATGTGATGCTCCAGATTCAGGAAAAGTATAACGATGAAAGCCTACTCTTTCTGTAGCTGTTAATTCTGCTTTGATTCCATATTCTTTTAAGAAAACGGAATAATAGCCTGGTTCAGCATATTCTTCTTCTTTATCAAATGTTGATCGATATCCTGTTTCTGGTTTTTCTAAAGTTCCTGGTGTAGTCTGCAATTTTCCCGTTATGGGCATTGCAACTAAACCGCCAATTTGAAACTCATGAAAATGTCCAAAGCCTTCAATCGAATTATGACGATCGTCGTAGCCGCAAGGCGCCCAGCTTCCGCCGCTTCCGTAAGCATTGGTGTGAGGAGCCAATTTTGCCATTCCAAAAGGCAATGAGGCTGGCGTATAAAAAAACCAACGTCCATGCACGGAACCTATCTGCGGATCGACCCAAGCTGTTGCATTAAAATCATCTTTTTTCTTTGAACAAGAGAAAAGCGAAATAAACATAGCAAACAATATTATTGTCTTTGAAATTGTTTTCATATATCTTAAATTTAATATCAAGGCATTTTTTTAAAATTGGAACTATAAATCTCTAACGCCGATTTTAACTGATTTTTACTTTATATTTTCAGTATAAATTCTGAAACTCCGCTTCCTGTCATATTAATTTCAGCTGAATTCGCTTTCTCAACTCCCGTTGTTTTATCTATAATTGCTTTTGGCTGCAAAGATTTCCATACAAATTTGGTTTTCTGTTCTGATTGTTCTGGATTGAACAAACGCATTAATATTGTACCATCTTGATTTGGTGTTAAACTAGTTACCACGATTCTAGAATTAGTCAATTCGAATAAATTTGCAGGCAGTTTTACATCTTCTTTTACCGTCATTGCAATCAGTGGCTGTGTAAACTCTGCGGCTTCTTTTTCCATTACTGCTCTATCTGTCGTTTCATGAGGTCGAAGTGCATATTTAAAGTTCACAATGCCGCTCTGATCCGCTTTGTAATTGGTGTGCCAATAATTGTTCATTACGTATGAGAACCATGTAGAAGTAGGTTTCTCTGTCTTTTTCCATTCTTTATAATTAGGTACAACCTCTTTTCGTTCGTCAACCATACTGTTTGGTTCGACCAAAGGAGATTCTAAAAGCATCCACTGTACTCCTTTATCTCCTGATGAAACATCAAGCCATCTTCTTCCATAAAGAAAATCCATATTTGATCCTGCCAATTGATCTTTCAAAAACTCAATGGTTCCATAACCCGCATCAAGGGTAGTTTTTGTTAATTGTGCATTAAATGGATATCCAAAATGAACGCCTTCTTTGGTACGAATGGCTTTCTTGTCTAAAATATTATGTATTAATACTTGATTACTTCCGCTGTAAAGCGAAATAATTCGTTCCAATTTATTGGCTCCCGGCGCATCAGATATAATTGAAACTGATGTTACTACAGGTCCGCTTTCCAACGTTTTTACTTGAACATTTTTATTTGTTTGAACTTCTTCTGGATTTAAACCGGGAACGTACCAATAACTATTTAAACCTTGTTTATTGAAATCACCCGCATAATTATAATCTGAAATCGTTTTTAGATTCGTAATACTTCCGTTGGTTTTATCCCAGCCAAATTCAATTTTTCCGTTCGACAAAGAATGATCTCCTAAAACAAACTGATTTGTAAAATCTGATTTTGTTTTATCTGTAATTTCATAAAATGCTGTTCCTAAAGCAGGAACATCGGTTGCGATAAAAGCATATTTTCCGTTGCTCAATTGCTGTAATGGTGTAATTTTTCCGTTTGCATCTTTTACCGATTTTCCTTTTACAGTTGTTTCAATAAGTACCAATCCAGTTCTTTTCCAAGATGATGTGTTGAAAACGGCAATTTTCTTAGATTTAGAATTACTTATGGTTTCAAATAGTTTTTTTTCTAATGCATTAATTTCAGTATCAGCATCAAGCATAAATTGTTTTTTTATGCGCCATTGTTCGGTTACAAAATGAGAATCTGGGTCAGATATACTATTGTGAGCTCCCCAAGTATGTTCATGAAACATTATAATATTTCTCCAAGCTTCATAAAAATTCTGTTGATCGTACTTTTTAGGCTGCAACATGGTATAAAGCGTCGTTAATTGCTGCAAACGCAAACTGTTAACTCTGTTTTTTCCTTCTTCATCAGCTGTCGAAAGTGCTCCATCTTCCCAATAAGGCGTCAAATCGCCTTTTACAGTGGGTATTTTATCGCCGTACTTTTTCTCAAATGCTTCAAACATTTTATCGGCAGTGTTGAGAATTAGTTTTGGAGAAGCATATTTTTCATTCCATTTCTTTACAAAATCAGAAGCATTAGGTTCTATTGGAGCATTGTCAGCAATAATATTAAAACGCCATTGCACCATATCATATGGATACTTATTGGCTGTTAATTCATTTAAATAATCTGCAATTTTCTTAGCTCCTCTTTCATAAATATCGCCCGGCTGCATACCGTGCCATGACGAATATCCTTTAGCTCCAGCCCAAAACAATACTTTATCTTGTCCAGATGGCGACGTCCACCAAACAGGTTTGTCTCCCCAGTTTTTAAGAAAATGACCCGCCCTATCTCCTCTATACGGATGATCTAATCCCATAAAATTAGAACCTATAGAGAAATATTTTACGCCTCCTTTTGAAAGTGCCGTTACGGTTGACCAAGCAAATCCAGGTACATCAGAAATCATTGCGCTGTTTATGGTAAAACCAAATTCTTTGCGCAGTTTAACAGCGTAATCTGTATAATGAAACATTTCTTCGGCCTGACTCATTCCGGTAAGCATATTTACATATAATGCCGAAAGCAGAATGTCGCCATTTTTTACTGCCGCTGTAAATTTCTCTTTTTGAGTCGGTGTTGCCACTTTCAAATAATTTTCGACTGCCCAGATGGATTCTATATTCCATTTAAATTTTGCTTCTTCTGGATATGATTTTGTCTTTTCGATCATTTCGAGTGCATCGTCAATATTTTTATTGTGCACTTTTACAATCTCTGGCTGTAAATGCGAATAACCAATATCTGTATGTGAATGATGCAGTAAGTGAAATTCTCTGTAAACAATAGGTTTAACAACAAAAAAGTCATCAATAAAAGTTTTACCAGCAAGTTTCACCTGAACTTTTATATTTTCGTCTTTTGTAACTGCCGCAATTGGAATATCAAAATTATTCATTCCGTCTTTTGCAGTATAAGTATAGTTTTCTTTTTCGTTGATTTTTACATTTACAGCTTCATCTTTACCAAAATGCAAAACACTTAAAGCCAGCGTTTGTGTGCCATTTTTTAAAAGAAAAGGCATTGGAGTAACTTTTACATTTTCTTCAAATGCAAATTTGAAAGTCATAAACCAATCGTTGCTGTTTTGCTTTTGACCAACAATTTTTATTCGAACAGCTTGTCCAGCTTTTACTTTATTGGCAGGAAGACGCAAGAATGCATATCCTTGAGAATCGCTTGCTCCATCTAATTTTATTTGCTGAAATGCCAATGCTGATCCGTCATTAGCTTTAAAAATCCAGTTTGTTTTTTGATTTTTAGGTAAAGTGGTAAAAGTCAGAATCTTTTTTCCATCCACATACAAATCAAAATTTCGGTCTCCGCTGCTAGATCCTGACGAATGTCCCGCAACCCAGCTAAAATATACATAATCGTCTTTTATTACTTTTGGAGCAGGAGCTGTTTCCCATTCTATTGTTTTATTTCCGTCTGTCGTTCTCGTTAAAAGTGCAACACTTGCATAATCCTGAAAAGCCGAATTATAGGTAATATTCTCTCCTGTAATTTCTTTTCCAAAACCATTAATCCAATTTATTTTTCCAAAAAAAGGAACTTCTTTTTGAGCAAAAAGAGATTGTGTTACGAAAAGCAGCAAAAAATAAAGAAATAGTCTGCTTATATTTTGTTTTCTTAAGTTCATATGTTTTAATCAATTATGGTCTTGTTATTTCCAATTCTTTGCTGGATTTTAGTAACGCTGAAAGATTTACTACGACATCAGGATATTGCGATGCTAAATTGTTTTTTTCTCCTATATCTTTACTCAAATCATACAACTGAGGCACCGGATCATTGCCTAATTCGATATTTACATCACGATCAATACGTGGGCCTTTTGAAGGCTCAATATATTTCCACTTTCCTTGAATGATCGATAACGGTCCGCCTTGTTCAATTAAATAAGGTCGGTCTTTTTTAGATTTACCTGTTAGTTGTGTTAGCATATCAAAACTATCTGGAGCGTCATCGTTTTGCAATGGCTGTCCTGTGAGTTTTGCTAAAGAAGAGAATAGATCTATATGACTTAACAATACAGATGTCTTTTTATCAGGCTGAACACTTGCCGGCCATTTTACAATAAACGGAACTCTGGTTCCTGCTTCAAACGCACTGTATTTTCCTCCGCGTAATGGTCCTGCTGGTTTATGACTTCCTAACATTTCAACCGCTTTATCCATATAGCCGTCATTTACCACAGGTCCATTGTCACTGCTGAAAATTATCAGCGTATTTTGGGTAAGTTTCAGACTTTCTAATGCCTTTACTATTTCGCCTACTGTCCAATCCAGTTGTAATATGGCATCACCTCTAAGTCCCATTCCGCTTTTGCCACGAAACATACTATGAGGATAACGAGGTACATGTATATCGCCAGTTGCGAAATACAGGAAAAAAGGATTTGAAGCATTTTTTGATATAAAACTGATGGCTTTTTTGGTTATGTCACCCGCTATATCAGCATCTTTCCAATAGGCACTATGACCGCCGCTCATATATCCAATTCGGCTGATACTGTCTACAATTGTTTCGTTATGTCCTTGATTTGGATCAGGTTTCATTCGCAAAAGCTCAGGATTTTCTTTACCCGTCGGATCATTGCCAACTTTTTCTTTATAGCTAACCGTTATAGGATCTTTCGAATCAAGATTTACTACTCTGCCGTTTTCTACATACACGCAGGGAACTCTATCTAAAGTCGCTGGCATAATAAAAGAGTAATCAAAACCAACTTCTTTTGGTCCGGGCTTAATTTCTTTATTCCAATCAATTCCGTTCTTTCCTAATCCCAAATGCCATTTACCAATTACAGCCGTTGTATAACCTGCCTTTTGAAGCAATGAAGGAAGAGTCGCTTTATGCGTGGGAATAATTAATGAGGCGTCTCCTGGAGCTATTCCAGTTCCTTTTTGTTTCCAAGGATATTTGCCTGTAAGCAATCCAAATCTTGAAGGTGTACAGGTTGCTGAAGTCGAATGCGCATTGGTAAACTGCAATCCTTGTTTCGCCAGTTTATCAATATTTGGAGTGCTGATTTTGGACATGCCGTAGCAGCTTAAATCACCATAACCCAAATCGTCTGCATAAATTACAATTATGTTGGGCTTTTGCTGCGCCCAAGTTGTAAGGTTAAAAACTAAAAAGATAAATAGTAGTACGTTCTTTTTCATACTATTTCGAATATTAAATAAGATTGTAAATAATGAAATTTATTGATTAAACTCGTTGCGTGTAATTATTCTAAACACATAGAAACATTTGAATTGCCTTCAGTTTTAACTGGAGGGTAAAATTGATTCCAGATTATGGCTTTAGCCTAACTTATACCTTTTGGCTAAAGCCAGCAATCTAAATCTTATTGTTTACATCCAGCTAAAGCTGGACGCTACACATTTTTATAAATACAATTTATGCTTTCTCAATTTCTTTGAGTCCTTCTGCTTTTACATCTAAATTCCAAGATTTCTCAATTTCTTCAAGGCTTTTTCCTTTGGTTTCAAATAGTTTCTTTTTGGCGTAAGCAAAAGAAAGAATACAGAAAAAGGAGAAGATGAAAAATGTAGCCGCAATACCTAATCCGTCTCGCATTATAGGAAACAACAAATTCACCAGCCAATCTGATACCCACATGGTCATAATACAGATAGACAAGGCTGTTCCTCGAATATGTGTTGGAAAAATTTCGGTTGAGATTACAAATTTTAATGGTCCAAGTGAGAAGGCAAAAAACAAAAGAAATAGAATGATGCAAAACAGCATTAACCAGCCTGTAATATTCATTAGGAAACAAAAACCTGTTAAAGCCAATGCAAAAGCTGCGCATAATGAACCTACAATATACAAAGGCCTGCGTCCCCAGCTGTCTACTTTTGAAATGGCAATAAAAGTAAAAAGTACATTCGCAGATCCTAATATTACTTGATAAAACAAAGCATCACTCGTTACGATACCCGCCGATTTCAAAATTGTCGGACCGTAAAAAATAACTCCATTAATTCCGCTGAACTGTGACAAAGCGGTAAGTACCATTGCCAAAATCAGTAGTTTGCGTAAAGGCAAACGAAGCAATTCCTGAATACCGCCAGATTTTTGACTTGCCATTTCTTTAATAGAATGCAGTTCTAATTGGGCTTTTTCGTTTCCATTTATTTTATTTAGTATTTTAAAAGCTTCTTCATCGAGTCCGAATTGCACCAGCCAGCGCGGGCTTTCTGGAACTATAAGCAATAACAAACAAAATGCTCCTGCAGGAATTACACCAACAATAAACATTCCGCGCCAAACATTTTCAACAAACAACCAATGAAGTAAACCATGACCTTCAGCTGAATGTGATACTGCATATTTTTGAAGGAAAAAATTGCTGATATATGCTGCTAAAACTCCAATGGTTATGGCAAGTTGATAAAATACAACTAATTGTCCGCGTTTATGAGAAGGCGCTACTTCTGAAATGTAAAGCGGTGAAACATTTGAAGCTACTCCTACTCCCATTCCAGCAAGAACACGGAATAAAATTAATATTGAATATTCTTCTGAAAATGCAAAACCTACAGCGCTGATTAAAAATAATATGGCTGAAACGAACAATACTTTTTTTCTTCCAATTTTATCACTTAAATAACCTGAAAAAGCTACGCCGACAATACAACCTAATAAAGCACAGGAAACAAACAATCCTTCTTGTGCTGATGATAAGCCGTACTGCATTTTTAATGGTTCGATAATTCCGCTGACAACAGCCATATCAAAACCGAATAAAAATCCTCCTAATGCTGCGATCAGCGTTATGAGCGATATGAAATAATTGGTTCCTTTGGTTTTCATAATAGTTTTGGTTCTTAGATAGTAGTTATAGTTAATTGTATTCCTATGGTTGTATTAGAAAAGGACTAAATGGTGGTTCATTTAATTTGTTGTCCTTACTGTTAACACCAGTTATCTTTTACATACGAAACCACTACAAAAGCTTTTTTACTGCCAATATGATTGATTTTGTATTTTGGAACATTTGCAGGAATAACAAAAGTTTCGGCATATTTGAATTTCTGGCTGTTTTGTCCTGCGCTTACATCAGCAATATCACCTTCTACAAGCATACAAATATGACATTGTCCTAAAGTTTCGATTTCTATTTCTCCAGTAAATTCGTATCGGTCAACAGCATAAAAATGTTCTTCATGAGTAGGCAGACTTACTTTTCTGCCATTCGGGAATTCTTTACTTACACTTGGTTTCGAAATAAACTCTCTTTCAATTCTTTCTCCTTTTCTATCAAAATAAACGTTTTTAAATCCGTGTTCTACATTGATCGGACGAGGTTTTCCGTCTAAACCGGGACGAACCCAATCGTACATTTTAAAAGTGAAAATATATGGCGTGCTGCTTATTTCCAACACCATATTATTCTTGCCAGAAGCATGAATGGTTCCGTTAGGAATTAAATACAAACCATGCTTTTCGGCTTTGAATTTTTGCACATATTTTACAATATCAATTTCTTCTGCTTTTTCTTGAGATTCTATTAATGCTTGTTTAAATTCGTCTGGATTAATATCTTCTTGAAAACCCAAATACACTTCGGCATCTTCTTCACAATCCAAAATATAATAAGTTTCGTCCTGTGTAAATTCTTCTCCAAAATTCTCTTTGATGTACTCTGGACGCGGATGACATTGTACGGAAAGATTCCCACCATCAAAAGTGTCTAGATAATCGAAACGAATTGGAAAATAATTCCCAAAACGGTCAGCAGCTTTTCCTAACACTTTTTTGTTATCCTGAAATAGAAGAAAATCAAAAGAAACTTCTAACAAATGGTTATTTCCCTCAAACACAATTCCGTTTTCTGGACTAATTAATTCAAAAGACCAAGCATAATTTACTTCGTCTTGATTTAGATCAGTAATATTCTTTTTCATCCAATCGCCGCCCCAAACTCCTGCTTCGAACCATGGACGCGCACGAAGCGGACTTTCGAGTATTAGATTCAAAGCGTTTCTAAAATCGCTGCCTTTCATCCAAGTGATTTCATCAATTCGCTGTTCGTCAATAATAATGTCGATTTTTGGAAGTAAATGTTCTTTGTGAATATTCAAAACTGGCCATTCTATAAAATACATTCTTTTATAAATCTGAGAATAAGCTAAAGTGTCGTTACTGCCCATATTTTTTGCAGAACCGGCTCTCATTCTATACTGAATTTCATTTTTTGGAACGTCAACATAAATCAGCTGTCCTTCCCAATTTGACAATGAAGCTCCAGTTCCGTAAACAATACATATATCAGCACTTGTGTCTGGCTTTAATTTATTTAATTTTTCGGCTTCAAAGAAATCAGAAAGTTCTCCTAAATATTTTTTTCCAAAAACAGGATCATTTCCATTAAGGTTTGGCTCAATCATTTTATTAATTTCTTCGCTTGATTTTAAGCAGGAATCAATATCGTACCAAAGCACATTTTTCTGTTTTTCGATCAAAGCCGAATTTAAATGATGTCTGAAATTTTCCCAAAGAACGCCCCCAAATCCATCAATAATAACAATCTTTTGTCCTGCTATTTGATTCGCCAAACTTTCAAATCCAACAAAAACTTCAGATTTCGAAGGAAAAGAAGGAAAAACATTGTATTCTCCATTTTCTTTAATAACAGCTTGTACAGGCAATAAAGGTTGTGTTGTTTTTCTTTTAGATTGAATAGATTTTTCCATTTGTATTTTATTTTTCTTATCTGCAATAATTGTCGCTCCTCTAAGAATACTCAGTTCGGCGTCATCACAGAAAATAATATTTACTTTTATTTTTAATTCTTTTAAGGCTTCTTCTAAAGCGGGCATAAATAGTGCTTTGGCTTTAGAAATATTACCGCCGATTACCAGTTCTTCGCATCGAAATTTTTCAAACCAAGGAAAAAGAAACGTTCCCATATTTCGACCGAAATTGGCAAAAACTGTTTTTGAAATTTCAGTATTTAAATTTGCAATTGCTTTTACCGATTTGATATTTTCGCCCGAAAGCCTTTTGTACTCTGCCAAAAGCCAGCGGACTGAGAAATAATCATCTGCTTTTTGTTCTAAAAAAGGCTGATTATAAAAAGCGCCGCCATCGGGAATGTCATGATGCTTTTTAATTAGCTCGCCATCTAACATTATAGCGGAACCAAATCCGGTTCCTAAAGTCACAAAAACAGTTCTTGCACTGCTTAAGTTGTGACGGAAATAGGCACCTTCGGCAAAACAATCTGCATCGTTTGCAAAAACAAAAGGAACATTTTTTAAACCTGTACTATTTTTTAGTGCCTGCTGAATATGGATTCCAAAAGTGGTTTCGAACTTTCCGCCAACTCCCAAAACTTCGCTCACCCCTTTTTCATAATTAAAAGGTCCAGGAAAAGCAATTCCAATCGTATCAATATTATTGGATTCAATCAAAGCTTCTTCGATAGAACTGCTAAGCACAGAAATAATACTGGATGCTTTTTCTTTTGAATTGATTTCTTTTCTAATTAAAGTCTGCGGCTGCTCATTAATAATATTCTCATAAATAATACTCACAGTAACATGACTCCCGCCAACATCAATTCCTAACTTTTTCATTCTATTTTAAATCGTACGTTTGATTTCGATTGTATAGGTAAACCAGTCGTTTCTATAGTAACAAATATTATATTCGATTGGTTTTCTGGCAGTGTCAAGAACAGCTCTTTTTCTTTCTAAAACTGGCTGATTCTTCTCGATTTTTAGTAAGCCCGCAATACGTTTACTTGCCGCAATAGCTTTTAGTTCTTCTTGCGAATACACAGGAACGACATTATACTTATTGCCCAATATCTCATATAACGGTGTTTCAAAATTTTCCTCGACAGAAAGTCCAATTCTTGGATGAAAATAAGATTCGAAATAAACCATTGGACTATCATCAATACTTCTTGTACGCTGTAGAAGTAAGACTTCATCACCTTCATTAATTTGAAGATATTTAGCAACTTTAGCGCTGGCTTTAACCATTTCTACATTCAAAGAAAGATTCTTAAACTCTAATCCCATATCCTCCATCTCGTGAGTAAAACTCATCCAATTGTTTAGATTGGTGGTAATTCGATTTTGAGAAACTCGCGTTCCTGAGCCTTTTTTTCGCACTAACAGCTTTTCATTTACCAAAATGGCGATTGCCTGACGAAGCGTATTACGAGAAATCCCCCAGCGTTTAGCCAAATCCACTTCTTTTGGAAATAACTCTCCATCTTTAAAATCGGGATGTTTGATCAATTCGCGCAGTAACTCCTCCACTTGTTTGTGCAGCGGAATTTTGCTGTCGTGATCTAATAACGGTATTTTGTTCATATGTTCATACATATAACAAATGTAATCGTTTTTTATTACGAACAAAATTATTTTTTAAAAAATGTAATTAATTGATTACTAAACATTTTTAGTAAAAACCTTTTTTTACTAAAACGATACAGTAAATTAACTGATTATCAAGTAATGAATCTAAAATTGAGCTATTTTTTACTAAAAAAAGTTAGTATGTTCCTATTAGAACCTAAAATTTTCTATCTTAGCTTTTGCGAAAAACGGTATACGTTTCAATTATACTTCTCTATTTTATAATTTTCAAAACACTATGAAACTGCATTTTAAATTCTGATTTCATCTTAGATTTGTAATTTTATTAAATCGATTTAGCAAATTGCCATATATTTGATTTTCAAACCAACCAATTTAGTTTCTTCAGGATTAAACCAGAAGTACAAATAAACCAAACAAACCATAACATGAAAAAAACATTATTTGCTTTCTTTATCTTTTGTACAACCACAATGTCTTTTGCTCAAAAAACAGCCAAAGCAATTAAAGTTACTTACCAAAGAAGCTACAACGGAAAAATCAGCGAAAACCAAGATGCTTTACTTTTGTTTGCTTCTAAAGACTTAAGTTTAGTAACATCTGATAAGATTACACAGCAAAAAGCAGATTTACCTTTTGAGCAGACTTTTGTAGATTTCAATTCCAAAACTATTTTGCAATGGGCGCAGCTTAAAGCAAATAAATCTATTCTTGGTCAGGACAGTGACGCTTTGGGAAAGCAAAAGTTTGAATTTAGTAATGAAACTAAAAAAATTCTGAATTATACCTGCAAAAAAGCTACTATATCTGTAAACTCAAATAAAATCGAAATTTGGTATACTAACGAATTGGGTTTAAAAGGGGGTCCAAGTATTCTTGGACAAGATTTAGGTTTAGTTCTAGAAACTAATCGTAATGGAAATTCTATTGTTTCGGCTTCAAAAATCGAGATTCTAAAAACGGTTCCTGCTATATTAAAAATACCTGCTGTACAAACTGTTGACCAGTTGACGTATAAAGACTTATTATGGAAAAGTCGTTTTACTAATATTTCAGTTTTCGAAAAAGAGCAAATTAACTTTTCATCTGATTCAAAATCAAATGACAGCATCCTCCGATTTGCAAGCGGTACTATTATTGTTCGAAAAGTGAAATTTCCTGAAATAAAAAACGGAAGCGCCATTTTTGTTGATGTAACACAGCAATCTAATGGTGATGCTTACGACAGAACCGGCTCTGTTTTTATGATTCCAATGGATAAAAAAAGTTCTTTTCTAGACGGACTAAAAAATGGTGCTAAAACGCTTCCTGTGTACGAAAACGGAAATGGTAAAAAATATCAAGGTGTTGCAGCAACAGACGAATATGCACCACTGTTAGAATTAATGCGCTTTTTTACTCCGTTTGGTGTAAAACATTTCAACTATTTACAGCTTAAAAATAAAGTTTGGCAAGACAGTGTTTTCTATCGTCAGGACATTTCATTATTACAGCCAAAATTGAGCAATCAGGAGGTTTATATTGGAATGTTTATTGGGAATTATGATGCAGGCGGACACAAAGCGAGTTTGAATATTTCTATTCATGAGGGTGAGGATAATAATGAAAAAGGCGATTTTATTTTGCCTTTATTCAATACCCTTAATGTAATGGAAATGGCGGGGCAAGATTATGCTACTATGTTTGATAACGAAAAAGGTCTGGAAATGACTTTTGAAGTACCGCAAGGATACAAAAACTTCAAGTTGAGCTATACTACAACTGGTCATGGAGGCTGGGAAAATGGTGATGAATTTTTACAGAAAAAGAATTCTATATTTATAGATGGCAAAGAAGTGTTTGCATTTACACCTTGGCGTACAGATTGCGGTTCGTACCGATTGAGTAATCCTGCTTCGGGCAATTTTGGAAATGGTTTATCATCATCAGATTTAAGCCGCTCTAACTGGTGTCCGGGAACAACAACGAATCCAAATTTAATTGATTTAGGAAATCTTACACCAGGAAAACATACTATTCGCGTTTCTATCCCAATGGGAAAACCAGAAGGAACCAGCAGCAGCGCTTGGAATGTTTCGGGATTTTTGGTTGGAGAAAGGTAATTGATAGTTAAACTTAGATAATATCGACTTATTGCTTAAAGAGAAGTCTTTATATATTTAAGTTTCAAAAAACTAAAATTAAATGAAGGATTTAGAATTATGACTTTTATTGGATACACTCTCTTTTAAATTGTCATTATTTTAAATCCTTCATTTAATTTTCACTATTAAAACTTTACTCTCAAACCACCTAACTTCAAAAAACATGAAAAAAATCACACTTTTCTTGCTGTTTTTCTCAATGAACTTGACGGCAATAATGGCTCAAACCTACTCTCCAACCGAAGGAAACCTCAAAAACAGAAAAGAATTTCAGGACGATAAATTTGGTATGTTTATTCACTTTGGTCCATACAGCGTTCTTGGCAACGGCGAATGGATTATGAACAATCAAAATATCAAAGTAACAGAATACGGCAGGTTGATTAATGTTTTTAATCCTCAGGATTTTGATGCCAAAAAATGGGTCGGTATTGCGAAAAGTGCAGGAATGAAATACATTACTTTTACTACGCGTCACCACGATGGTTTTAGCAATTTTGACACTAAATTATCGGATTGGAAAATTACAAATACGCATTTTAAAAGAGATTTACTAAAAGAACTGGCAGACGAATGCCATAAAGAAGGCATTAAATTATTCTGTTATTATTCGCTTTTAGACTGGACAAGATCTGATTACCAATACGAAACTGGAAAAACAGGAAAAGGAACTGGCAGAACTCAAAAAAGCGATTGGGAAAGCTATATTCGTTTTATGAAAGGTCAATTAACAGAATTGCTGACTAATTACGGAGAAATTGGCGGTATTTGGTTTGACGGTCATTGGGACCAATTGGATAATGATACGGATAAAACATTACAGTCAAAAGTAAACTGGCATTACGATGATATTTATAAACTGATTCATTCCTTACAGCCTAATTGTTTAATTTCAAACAATCATCATCTTACACCTATTCAGGGTGAAGATTTTCAAGCTTTTGAGAAAGACTTACCTGGAGGAAATTCTACTGGATTTGGCGGACAATCTGTTTCTCAACTGCCTTTAGAAACTTGCGAAACAATGAATAATTCTTGGGGATTTAATATCAATGACCGCAAATACAAATCGACTAAAGATTTGATTCATTACTTAATCAATGCCGCCAGTTTGAATGCTAATTTCCTTTTGAATGTTGGTCCAATGGCAGATGGAACTATTCAGCCTGAATTCGTAGAAACATTAAAAGAAATTGGAATTTGGATGAGTAAAAACGGACATACAATTTACGGAACGAGAGGCAATGTAATGAAGCCGCAGGATTGGGGTGTATTTACTGCTAAAGATAAAACTTGGTTTGCACACATTATCAAAGCTCCTAATCAAGCTGATTATATTTTTATTCCTGAAATGAAGCAAAAAATTAAAAAATGTTATTTGATGGACAGTAAAAAAGAACTGAAATTCAAACAGCAGCCTGAAGGAACATTTGTGTATTTAAATGGTGTCAAAACCGATGCAATTGATACTATAATCGAAATGCAGATACAATAATTCGATAAGCTCATAAGATCATTGAATTTTATGGGCTTATTTAAAATATCATAAAAATTAATTATTACAAACATGTTTAAAAAAGTTATTCTCTTTTCTGCAGTTGCTTTTATCGCAGCTGAAAAAGGAACTGCACAATCTACATTTTCTGCTGAGAAATTTCTTAAGCACGATACTTATTTGGCTTCAGATAAGCTGGAAGGTCGTCTTGCAGGAACAAAAGGCAACAATGAAGCTGCGGCTTACATTAAAAAATATTTCAAAAAATTTGGATTAAAAAAATTCAATAACAGCTATTATCAGCCTTTTAAAATATTCATGAAACCTGATATTAATAAAATAAAATCAGACAGTGTATCTACACAAAATGTTGTTGGATATCTCGAAGGTTCAGATCAAAATTTGAAAAACGAGTATATCGTTATTGGTGCGCACTACGACCATTGGGGATGGGGCGGAAAAGGTTCTGGCAGCAAGAAAAAAGACACGTTGGCCATTCACAATGGAGCCGATGATAATGCTTCTGGTGTTTCAGCTCTTTTGTCAATTATAGAAGAATTTCATCATAATAAAACTGCTCCTAAAAGAAGTATTATTTTTATTTCTTTCAGCGCTGAAGAAGAAGGTTTATTGGGCTCAAAATACTTTGTAAATCACTTACCTGTAGCTAAAAATGCTGTTAAAGTAATGATAAACATGGATATGGTTGGAAGATTAAACGACAAAAAAGAACTCTATATGGGCGGCGCAGGAACTTTTCCTAATGGAGTTGAACTAATGAAAAAACTAGGCGAAAGCAGCGGACTAAATCCAGTTGTTTTTGCTGGTGATGTTGGTGGTTCTGATCATGTTACATTCTACAAAAATGATATTTCGGCTATAGGTTTGCATACAGGCGGGCATCCACAATATCACACGCCAGAAGACGATACTGCTTTAATTAACAGCGAAGGTGGTGCTTTGGTCTCTAAGTACATTTATAATGCGCTTGTTTCGATTGCAAATTATGAACAGCCTTTGACTTTTATTAAGCAGAATTAAAACGCTTTAAACTTTATTTGACAGCCTATTTTTTTTAAACCGCTAAGAACGCTAAGATTTACGCAAGGTTCGCAAAGTTATAGTAAAACTTTGCGAACCTTGCGTTTTTTTTCTTTGTGTACTTTGCGGTTAAACTTTTGACTAATCCTTAACTTTTATACCTGACCTCCTATTTATGTTATGATTAAAAGAATCTAAAGGAAAACCATTTAAAACAAAAATCGGCGGACTATAGTTGAATTAACTACTAGTCCGCCGATTTTTTTTATAATAATATCTCCTTTGCAAAGATTTTTTCTCTTAAAAAAAGATTCATCTTAAAGTTAAAAACCCCAGAATCAAGAATATCCTGAATCTGGGGTTTACCAATTACTAACCAAACATTAAAAATGAAATTATTTTACGTCCCAGAAAATTTTGGTACTTAAATTATCTTTGTCTTTAACAGTATTGTAATTTGTTGTATTGTAAACACGCTCAGAGTTTGGATATGTCCAACGAGTTGGAGGTGTCTTTCTGATCGTACTTGTTTCATCTTCCATGAAACTAAGTGCTGGAAGTTTTAATCTTCTTTGTTCAGCCCAAGTTTCATCAGCCTGCATGATGTTGTAGTGAATGTACTTTTGGAAAGCAATCAATTGCAATTGAGCAGCAGCTGTTGTTGCTCCTGCAAAGTTAATTTTTGCAATATAAGCATCAATTTCAGCTGTTGTAGGTTCTGTAGCTGGCTTCCAAGTTAAAACATCAGCTTTATCTCCTAATCTTACATAATACTCAACAGATTGTCTAATCGCTTTTTCGAAAGACGTTTTTGCAGCACCACTATTACCGCTTCTTGAATAATACTCTGCAAGAAGTAAGTTTACTTCAGCAGCATTAATCAATGTTCCAGGAAGCCACTTGTTTCTACTAATTACAGATCTATTATAAATAGCTATTTTAGTATCAGCAATTAACTGATCTTGAGCTCCTGCTGCCATCAATGGATCAAGTCCTACATAACTTGTTGCACTTGCCCCTATTTCAAACAACCAAGGTTCACGTGGATCGCTGTTAGCATTCATATGATCAATCATTGGTTTTGGTGCAAGATTGTTATTTCCTGATTCTAAAGCATCAAAGAAACCAGAAGTATCTAAATCTGTATCTTGAGTATAAACTCTAAAGGCGATATTCTCTGAATTTTCATCCACAATTTTTGCTTCCGCAATGATTGCAGCTATTTCTGAATTTGCTCTAGCTGCAAAAGCCGGAACCGCAGAAACTCTGTTTAACAATTTCAATCGCAAAGAATTACAGTAGTTTTGCCACATTACCAAGTTTCCTTTGTTAATCAAGTCTTGGTTTTTGAATTCTACTACCACCTTAGGAGACAAAGTAATTGTATTCAATTCAGTAGAAAAAGCTTTTAATTCATCTAACATTTTGATGTAAAGCTCCGTTTGATTGTCATACTTAGCTGCTGCAGCGTCATAATTACCACCAGTAGTACTAATTTTACCTGCTTCAGAAAAAGGAATATCTCCAAAGTTATCAATCATTTTTGAAGTATGATCGTACAAATAAATTGTAGAAGTAACGGTATAAATTCTATTTTCTGCCTGCTCTGCTGGAGTTAAAGAAGCCATTACTTTTTCTAACTCTCTGTATTGAGTAATGAATTTATAATATCTATCCCATCTGTTCGTTACTGCTGCTCCAGGAACAAAACGTCCTGCTGCATTAACAATACCGTGAGCTTGAGTATAATTCAAAGAAGTTGTTCTAATCACCGTAAAGTAATTCCAATACGATGGGATAACATCCTCAAAGTTAATTTTCATGAACCCTGCAAACTGCTTAGGTACATTTGTTGCCGTTACAGTAGATGGATCTTTATACGCATTTTCAAAATCACTGTCTGAACAAGAGCCCAAAAAGATCGCTGCTGTCGTTAATGATATATATAATAATTTTCTCATGTTGTCTGTTTTTTAATTATAATTTACGTAATTAGAAAGATGCTCTTAACATTACTCCATAACTTCTTGTAGAAGGGCTTACTCCCGCATTGTTTACGTTTTTGTCCCATCTAGATCCAGATGTAGTTGCTTCAGCATCCATATCTTTAATAGTTCTGTAGATGTAGAATAAGTTACGTCCAAATAAAGAAAGACTTAATTTCGTAGCTCCAATTTTACTAGCGTAAGATGCTGGAACGTTGAATCCTAAAGATAATTCTCTTAACTTCACATAATCATTCTTTTGAACGTATAATTCGTAACGTGAGCTGCTGTATTGTGGTCCTCCCCAGTTATATGTAGTAACATAATACCCTGCTTGAGAAACCACATTTGTATTTGGAGTACCATCTACATTAACACCATCCATCAACATACCATCACGGAATACTGGTTGACCAGCAGGACCTGCAGTAGCACTGTTAGGAACCTGAACACCTTTTCCATTGTCCATGTAATACGTTAAACCACCACGCTCGTTTGTACTAGCATTCAATGATTCTTCCGTCAAACCTAAAGCTGTCATCCAGTTGATACCTGTTGGCATCAAAGAACCTCCGTAAGAATAATCGATATTTACGTCTAATGTGAAATTTTTATACGTGAATGTGTTTAACAAACCTCCAACACCTTTAGCCATTGCTGATCCGTATTTTTCCCATTTGTCACCATCAAGCATATAAAAACCATCAGAGTCCACCATTTTATTACCATTAGCATCTGTTTTAACTGGATGCGCATAAATACCTCCCATTGGATCACCTACAACAGATTTTAATTGAGCAGCAGATCCATCATAATCAGCATGTAATAATTCACTTGCACCGTTAGCTAATTTTACAATCTTGTTGATGTTTTTAGCCCAGTTTAAAGTTACATCCCAAGAAAAATCTTGAGTTCTAAAAGGAGAACCTGTTAAAGCAATCTCGAATCCTTTGTTATTTAATTCCCCAACGTTTGCTAAAATTTTACTAGCTCCCGTAGTTGGTGCTAAAGTCATGTCAAGAATTTGATCTTTAATTTTTGCATTGTAGTAAGAAAAATCTAACCCTAATCTTCTATCAAAGAACTTTGTTTCAAAACCAAGCTCGTACTCGTTTTTCATTTCAGGTTTAATTCCTTCATTTCCATAAATATCCTGAGAATTTGTAATCAAAACAGGATTTGCTGTACCTTGAGTTCCTAAAGTGTTTTGAATAAATGCAACGTTAGCTCTGTAACGATCTGGGTAGTTACCTACTATACCCCAAGAAGCTCTCATTTTTGCGTAACTAATAAATTCTGGTAATGCAACCGCATCAGACAATATAAAACTTGAGTTAACAGAAGGATAAGTAAAGGCATTGTTATTTGGATTCATTGTAGAAGTACGGTCTCTTCTGATCGTTCCTTCAATAAATAAATAGTTTCTAAAGCTACCGCTTAAAGTTCCAAAAATCGCATCTTTTACTGTCTCGTATCTTGTACTTTTACTAAGAGGTGTTCCTATAGATGAGTTCATATCATACCATCCTTCAACACTTAAACCTCCATTTGTATAACGAGATAATGTTCTTCCTGTTTCTTGAGTCCCTTGAAAACCAAGAACAGCATTTACACCAAAATCTTCATTAATTTTTTTATTGTATGTCAATAATACATCTCCATAAAGAATATTGTAATCTTGAGCATCCATTAAAAAAGATCCTGAAGCATCTCCATCTCCACCAAATTTATAAACTAAAGGAATTTCCACAGGGTTTTTATTCTCTGTATTTACTGAAGTCAAATCAGTCGAAAGACGGCCGCGTAATGTTAACTCATTTGTAATTGAAAGTGTTTCAGTAACGCTGGCAATTAAACGGTTTGTAATTTCCGATTGTCTTTTAGCATTTGTATTCCAAAAATAATCAGCAATATCATTTCTAAATCCATTGCGATAAATATTCTCACCCGGAGTTAAACTTTGAGTATCTTTACCCGTAACATATTTATATCCTAAGCTCGTTTTGTATCTTGCTTTGTACCAATCTCCATTAGAAAACGGACTAATCATACCAGTAAAATTATTAACCAAACGATCCATACCGTATGCACGGTTTGTAATGTTTTGATTCAAATAACTTACAATTACGTCTGTTTTTAATTTACCTGTTTTGAAAGATGCGTTTAAGTTAAAGTTGTTTTTCTTGTTGTTATTCCCCATACTTAAACCTTCCGATTCAATATGTGTGTAAGAAAAACGAGTGCTGCTGTTTTCTGTATTGTTTGTAAGCGCAATGTTTGTAGTCGCATCCCAAGCATTTTGAAACATATTTTTGTATCCATCTTTTTGAGGTGAATACGGACGAACTACTCCATCCCAAGTCATAACTGGTTGCCCGTCGAACCATGGACCGTAGTTATAACTACTATTAGAAACTCCTCTAGTGTCAGGTGTACCGTCTCCATTTGTATCATATTGCGTGAACCCATTTGGAGCTAAAAATCCTGTAGAAAAATTTGCATTCGACCATCCTGGTCCTCTCGCATATTGAAATCTTGGCAAGTATGCAATTTCGTTACCAGAGTAACTAGTACTAAAATCTACACCTAATCCTTTTTTTCCTTTACCTGATTTAGAAGTAATCAATACAACACCATTTACAGCTTCAGAACCATATAATGCAGCTGCAGATGCTCCTTTAAGAATAGAGATGTTCTCAATATCTTCAGGGTTAATATCTGCTAAACCATTGTTTTTTACACGTTGCTCATTCCAGTAATCACTATTGTTTACCTCACCATCACGAATAGGCACACCATCTAAAATGATAAGCGGCTGATTTCTACCTGTAATAGAGTTGATACCACGAATCTGGATATTGATTGCTCCAGCTCCTCCTGGTGTAGATGTAATACGAACACCCGGTGCTTTACCATATAAAGAGTTAGCAATTGTTGGAGATGCTGTTTTTGTGATCGCATCAGCTTTAATTATACTTGTTGCGTAACCAATTGCTTTATTCTTTTTAGTTTGTCCTAAAGCGGTAACTGTAACTCCTTCAAGTTCATTTGTTGCACTTGCCAGCTTAACTTCCATTCCATCAACAGCTTTTAATTCTGTTGTTTTAAACCCAATCGAACTTATGATGATTGTGGCACCCTCTTTTACTGAAATCTTGAATGCTCCATTCTCATCAGTAAGCGTTTCTTGTTTCGTTCCTTTTTCCTTAACTATAACTGAAGGAATAGGAAGATTTGCGTTGTCTGTAATTACACCGGAGATTGTTTTGTTTTGTGCACTAACTCCTTCGTAGCACAATACCATTAGAAAAACTAACAGTGATTTGTATAACAGTTTTCTCATAATTAATATTAGTTTGGTTTGGTTTTAATTTTTGTTTAAATTGAAAGGTTCTGAATTTTAAAAAAATAGTAAATACTAAAACCTTTAATTCTATATTACTTAATTTACCCTTTCAGCATTTAGTAATAATTTAAGTTTCCTGAATAACATTTTTCTATTTCTTTTACATCATAAGCGTCTTTGTTTTTATTTAATAATTTGTTTGGCTCTCTTGAGTTGCTTACTAATTCAACTATATCGTTTTAGTGATATTCTTTAAAAAAAAGGGTGCAATTTTTAAACCGATTCCCTTATTGTCAAACTTCCTTTTTTCTTTTCTTTTACAACCTTATAATTGCTGCCGTCACTCATTTGCTTCATCAACAATTTGATTGTTTTTTTTCCCATCTCTTCAATTGGTTGTGATAATACAGTTATGGATGGCGAATGAAGTCTAAAACTGTCATGATCATCAAAACTAATGACTGCCTTATCTACAGGAATTCTTAACCCAAGCTTGCTTAAAGATTGTAATCCAGCAAGAAGCAAATAATTTGCTCCAAACAAAACAGCATCTATATCACTTGTTTTATCCAAAAATTCAGAGATCTTTTCAATTCGTTCCTCCTCACTGATATGATACTCTAAGTCTAAAATTTTAGATTCATCATATAAGCCCACTTCTTTTAATGCTTTTGTATATCCTTGTTTTCTCAAATTCATCTGAATCAACTGCGAAGAGTTGGTCACAAATGCAATTTTTCGAAATCCTTTTTTTAATAAATAGTGTGTCGCCGTTTCTGCCCCCTCAAAATTATCAAGTACTACATGACTCACATCCTGCTCTTCAAAATAACGATCGACCAAAACAACCGGGCACTGTAACTCTACTAATCTATCTATAGTAGATTTCATATTCTCAGTTGGTGTTATAATAAAACCGTCAACATTTGCCTGAAGTAAACTATTAACCAACTCAACCGCACGTTCATCATTCCCGCCTGTACTGCAATAAAAAACTCTATAATTTAAATCTATTGCTTCTCTTTCTATTACTCTAGCTAAATCAGAAAAAAACTGATTTGAAATATCTTCTACAATTAGCCCAATCGATCTTGTTTTACCAGTTCTTAAACTGCTGGCGATCATATTGAGTTTAAATTTCATTTCTTCACTTACCTTAAAAACTTTTTTGATCACTTCCTTGCTTATCCCCATCTTCTCACCTTTATCATTAAGAACAAATGAAACCGTAGTTACCGATACATTTGCTGCCTTAGCGATATCTTTGATAGTGATCTTTTTTTTCATAAAACGTTAAGTTTATCTTAAACCTTAGTTAATTTATTAAAACAAATATATTTTAATAAAACGATTTACAAAAACGTTTTTAGTATTTTTTTTTGCAGCAAAATGACTTTTTTTAACATTTAAAAAAAGTATAACCCAATTTTACTCCTAATTGATCTCAAATAAAACAAACACAAGCAATTAAATGAATATTATTTTTCTGACAAACCTTTAAAAAGTACCAAAATTTGAGAAAAATTAAAACTTCAAAAAAATGAAGAAAAAAAACAGCGTTATTATAAATTATTTAACATAAATATATGTTAAGCTTAATTCTTTTTAATAAATAACAATTTTGTAATAAATGTAACTTTTTTCAACATTTTCATTTTCATCAATTTATTAACTTCATGAAATAATCTCCCCTTCATTTTAAAAATTTACTCTCATACTTTTTTTAATTTTAAAAGTTGTAAGCTTTTATTTGCATTTGTTTTTATAAACTGATGCTTTTCTCATAAAGCATTCCGTTTTTTAGTGAAAACTGCTTCTTGTAAACTCAAAAAAAAACTCTTTCTACCCTTTTTTACCAAAGCTCATAAACAACATAAGCACTTACCATCCAATGATTTGAAGTTCCATTTGCATTTTTTTGAGCTTCTGGAATACTAAAAACAGCTGTGTGTTTCCCTTCATTTAATTCTAATGGAACAATCATAGGTGGAACATTACTTCCAGGACACCAGTTTGAACGGCTTAAATCACTGCTAGCAATTGGTTCTTCAATTTCTTTTACTGCATAAGTTCCTTTATCATCCTGAATATAAGGTGCTTTTCTTTTCTTCAACCAGACTCCCGTTCCTGGATTGAATCGTCGGAAACTGGCGCAGTCATCTCGCCACGGAATAAAATCAATTACTTTTTTTCCGTCTATTTTTACAATATTCTGTTTCTTAACAAATTCATCTCCTTCGCCATGACCTCCATGACCTGTTGTGATATAATATAATTTTGGATTCTTAGCTCCTTTTGGCAGATTAAATTCTACCTGAAAATCTTTGTACGCGAATAATTCATCATTACCTTGATTAGTTCCAAATGGTTCTGTATTCAATATTGGAACAATGATTTTATTCTTTGGTAAATCGCAGCTTAACTCACTTGGAGTAAGATTAATAGATGCATTTACAATATGTCCGCCTTTAGTATAATTTCCTATATGAACTCCAACCCAAACTTCACCTTGAAGCAACGTTGAAAACTGCGAAATATCTTCTTTCCATCTCACCTCTTTTTCCCAATACGGAATATAAACGGGTTTGCGCTGCAATGAATCATTGCTAAAAAAGCCAATACCGAAAGTGGTCATAAAACGCATCAATTCTACTGTTGGTGCAAAGTTACCTTCTGGAGCTATCATTTTTATTTTAGTATATTCATTTGAAGCAAACTTTTTTCCTTTCACCACTTCTTCTAAAGAATTGTTCTTATCAACTGGAAGAACAAAAATTGACCCTGCTCTATCGTAACGATCGCCGCCCGAAATAACACTTACATTAATTTCGTATTTAGTATTTACTTTTTGCTTTGGAAAAGTCAGCTTTTTAAAAACATATTGACCACCGCCATAATAAACGTTTCCATTAGCATCAGTCGAAAAGTCTTTACATTTATCATCATGCTGTACTCTTACCTGATTAAATATTTCCAGTTTTTGCCCTGTAACCTGATTACTAAATAGTAATGTATTTAACAGTATTGCAAAAATTATTTTTTTCATATTCTATAAATTTCTTTTGTATTCTTTTTATTGTTTTTTTTTTATTCAGAGGTTTAAATCCTCTTAACTAAAAATCCTTAATTATTTGGTAACTGTAATAATTTCTCTTAATCGAATATCTCTGGAAGATGCACCAATCATAATTCTAAAATCCCCTGGTTCAACAACCCATTTCATATCTTCGTTTAGCATTTGTAATACTTCTTTATTAATATCAAACGAAACCTCTTTTGATTCTCCTGCTTTAAGCGAAATTCTCTCAAAACCTTTCATTTGTTTAATTGGCTGGGCAATTGATGATAAAAGATCTCTTACATACAGCTGAACCACTTCGTCACCATCAACTTTACTCGTATTTTTTATGGTGCAATACACTTTTGTAGTTTCCGATTTTCCGATTTGTTTTTTGTCGAATCGCAAATTGCTGTATTCAAAAGTCGAATAACTTAATCCGTAACCAAACGGAAATAAAGGCGCTCCGTTCAAATTTGTATAATCATCAGAACGTCCTGTTGGTTTATGATTGTAAACTAATGGTAATTGCCCTTCAAAAACAGGGAAAGTAATTGGTAAACGCCCCGCTGGATTTTTATCTCCAAACAAAATATTAGCTACAGCATGTCCGCCATCTTCACCTGGATACCAGACGTCTAGAATAGAAGGTACATTGTTAATCCATTTGTCCATTGTAATGGCACTACCACCTACTAAAACTACAACAACAGGTTTTCCTGTTGCAGCAACGGCGTTGATTAATTCTTCCTGATGTCCCAATAAACCTAAATACGCTCTATCATTAAATTCTCCTTCTTCAATTCCCGCAGCAATTACGGCAACATCAGATTTTTTAGCCGCTGCAACAGCTTCTTCAATCTTCTTTTGCCAATCATTATCAACTCCTACATTCCAAACTAATTTGAATTTAGCATAACCCTGCGATTCAAAAAACTCAATTTTAATTTCGTATTCTTTATCTTTCTCAAACTTGAAATCAACCAATTTTGTCGAATAGGTTTGGCTTTTCCAGTTGTCAATAATTAGTTTTCCATTCAAATACAAACGGTAACCATCATTACCTTCAAAACCTATTTTATAAATTCCTGATACTGGCGATTTAATTTTTCCTGTCCATTTTACAGAATAAAAATCATAATTTATTTTTTCTTGATCTGGAGAGTATAATGTCCAATCAAAACTAATTGCATTGTCTAATCTTGTCAAAGCAGGAGTTCCACTTAATTGTACATTGTTGAAATATTCTGCAGATAATCCATTTACGGTTTTCCCATTTTCAACGCTGAATAAATTAGCAGACGGAACAGCGGTATATTCTTTATTTCTTCTTGCACAGCCTTCAGCCAAATTAATTACAGCTGAAGAACCCAGCTTTGCTTTTATACCGTCAAGCATACTTACTTTTCCATTTCCGGGACCACTGTAACCGCCTAAACGTGCTTCGGTAATATCATTTCCTATTAAGGCAATTGATTGTATTGATTTTTTAAGAGGCAGTACATTGTTCTCATTTTTCAATAAAACCATTCCTTTTTCTGCCGCTTCTCTTGCTAATAATTTATGAGCTGGATTTCCATTCCATTTATTAGTTTCTCTTTCATCGGCATATGGATTTTCGAACAATCCTAACTCAAATTTTAATCTCAAAACTCTTGTTACGGCTTCGTCGATGTTTTTCATATCTATTCTTCCGTCTAAGAAAGGCGGTTGAAATAACTTATAGTGATCGTAAGCAGTTTGAAAAATAACATCTAAACCATTGTTGATCGCATTTGCACTAGATTCAGGGTAATCTTTTGCCGTATAATGCAATACATTTCCTCCGCCAACGGCATTTGCATCAGAAATAATGAATCCTTTAAAATTCATTTCGCCTTTTAGTTTCTTATTTAACAACCAGTCATTTGCTGTACAAGGACTTCCATTTATTGTATTGTATGAAGTCATAACGCTTCGGCTTCCGCCTTCATTAAAGCAGGCACGGAATGGAGGAAACTGATATTCTTCTAAATAACGTTCATTATAATCAATTGGATAACTGTCACGACCGCCGTCTCCGCTGTTTGCAAGGAAATGTTTTGGAGTTGTGATTACTCCTCTTTCTTCAAAAGACGACACATAAGCGACTCCCATTTTTGAAGAAAGAAAAGGATCTTCACCATACGTTTCCTCAACGCGCCCCCAGCGAACATCTGAAGCTAGATTTACTACAGGTGATAAAATTTGACGAATTCCACGACTTTTTGATTCTAATGCAATTGCGGTAGAAACTCTTTTCATTAATCCAGGATCAAATGTTGCAGCCAATGAAATAGATTGCGGGAATGCTGTTGCTCCATCTCTTACTAATCCGTGTAATGCTTCATCAAAAGCGATTATAGGAATTCCTAAACGTGTTTTTTCTACAAAATACTTCTGCATTTTATTGATTAATTTTACAGTTTCCTTTGCGTTACTTGCTGCGCTGTAATCTAAAATTTGATTGCTTGCATCGGTACTTCCTTTGGCACTTACCTGAAAGCCAAAAATTCCGTTTTTATAATTCTCTGCTCCATCAGACAAATCACCGGGAATCATAAACATCTGCCAAAATTTTTCCTCAACTGTCATTCGGGATAATAAGTCCTGAACGCGTTCGTCTATGGGTAATTTTGGATTTTTATACTTTGGAGTGTTTTGTGAAAAAATGGTTTGAACTCCAAGAAATAAAACGATTAAAAGTGTTTTTTTGTTCATGCTAATACTGCTCTTATGCTGAATGGATTGAATGTATTCTTTATAAAAAATGCCATCCTCAAAAAGATGAAGATGACATTTTTATTGTCTTTATTAATTTGTCAAGAAACCGCCTTGACCTCTGTACAATTTAATTGGCGCATCTAATGTTACTTTAATACAAGTCACATATTTGTCTGCTGTATTCTCTGGTAAATCGATATAAACCAATCCTGGAACTGCGCTCCAAGAAATTTTCCCAACTACTTTGTGCGTTAATTTTACATTTGATCCTAAAACTGTAATATCTTGAATTTTATTATCCAGACCTTTTAACATCAATTGTCCTGAAGTTTTTCCGTGTACAAATAAGTAAAGTGTTTTTGAGTCTTTAGAAAGCGTAGTTGGTCCATAAAAATGTCCTAACGGAATTCCTGGAATAGTTCCAAAAATACCTTCACCATTTCTTCTGTTCCAATCTCCAAGTTCTTTCAATGTTGAAACAACAGTATCCGGATAAGTTCCGTCAGGTTTTGGTCCTATGTCAAGTAATAAATTTCCACCGTTTGAAACTGCATCAACAAAAATAGTGATGATTTCGTAAGGCGTTTTCCAATTGTTATCGCTCACACGGTATCCCCAGTTTTCATTCATCGTCATGCATAATTCCCACCATTTGAATGCTGGACGCACAACTGGAAAGTTTTGCTCTGGAGTATCATAATCACCGTAACCCTGCAAACGTCCGTTAATGATTGTGTTTGGATTTCTATCTAACATCATTTTACGCGTTTTCTCAGCCTGCCATTCATCAGCACTATGTTCCCAATCACCATCAAACCACCATAAATCTGGATTGTACCAATCTGAAATTTCTTTAATTTGTCCTTGAAAGAACTTTTGAAAACGCTCCCAGCGAGCTGGTTCTTTTTTAATATCGTAACGTGCTTTATCTTTCAAGAAACCTGGATAATCGTTGTGTGTCCAATCGATTAAGGAAAAATAAGCACCGCATTTTATATCACGTTTACGCAATTCCTCAAAGAATGGTTTAATCATATCTTTTTTGGCAGGAGTAGTTTTTACTGAACTCAACTTACCTAATTTAGTATCGTACATAGCTACACCGTCGTGGTGTTTTGTTGTAATTACAGCGTACTTAGCACCTGAATCTTTAATCATATCAGCCCAAGCCGCAGGATCATATTTACTCAAAGTGTAGCTTTTTTGCTGTTTCATATAATCTTCTACTGAAATTTTTCCATTGTGAAAACTCCAAGATTCAGAAACATCAGCAACCGAATAAATTCCGGCATGAATAAAAATTCCAAGCTTAGCATCTTCAAACCATTTCATTTTTTCAGCAATATCTTTTGCAGCAATTTTGTTCTGCGCACTGCCCGCAATAGATGTTCCTACGAACAAAGCGGTTAAGATTATCTTTTTAATCATTTTAAGTTTATTTTGTTTGTTTATTATTTAATTCTGATTGTTGTTGAAGCACCTTGTAATCCAGCACTTTCTGCTTTTACTGTAAATTGTCCTTTTTGATCTTTTTTAGCTTTAACAATTACTAACACTTTACCATTAAAAGCAGGTCTTTCTGTACTTTGAAATGGCACAAAACTAGTAGCGTCTCCATTATCTGTAGCTACAATTTCTCCAGCTCCTTCAATTGAAAATTTCACTAATGGATTTGAACGCGGAACTACTAAACCACTATTATCAGTTACATCAACCGTTACAAAAACCAAATCAACATCGTCTGCAAGAACTTCTGTTCTATCTGCGGCCATTTTTAATTTTGCTTCTGTTCCAGTAGTTTTAACAATATCTGTCGCCCATACTTTACCGTTTTTATAACAAACCACTTTCAGCTCACCAGGTGTATAAACAACATCATCCCAAGTTAAACGGAAGTCTTTTCCGGTTTCCATTTTCTTTCTTCCAAGACTTTTTCCGTTTAAGAACAATTCGCCTTCGTTTCCAGAAGTGTAAACATGTACAGGAACTACTTTTCCAACTCTTTCACTCCAATTCCAATGAGGCAGAATGTGCGCAGTAGGAACATCTGGTCTCCAATGTGATTTGTAGCTGTAATAACGGTCTTTTGGAAATCCAGCCAAATCGATAATTCCAAAATAACTGCTTCTTGACGGCGGATTACTTTTTTGTAATTCTGCCAATTTTGCTTCTAATTCCTTTTGTTTAGAAGGATCTGTTCTAAAATTCAACAAATTTGTTTCATCTGAATTGTATGGTGTTGGTTCTCCCAAATAATCAAAACCTGTCCAAACATATTCTCCTAATAAATGCGGATATTTTGCGTTGGTACGAAATTGTGTATCTGGCGAACATCCCCAACCCGGAAAAGCATCATCATAAGAGGAAATCTGCCAAGATTTTTTATCGAATTTATCATCGAAAAAATATTCACCCCTTGAACTTACAGTCGAGGCTGTTTCGCTTCCAAGCGTTGGTTTATTTGCATATCTTGGATCAACATCCCATTTTGGCTGTTGGTCAAAAAAGTAATTTACTCCCATAATGTCAAGTGCCATAGCCGCTCCTGAACCTCTGCCGCCGTCAGGGTCATTATAACCGTTAGAAATTGGACGCGTTGGATCTTCTCTGCGCATAATATCAGCCAATTCTTTGGTTAATCTTACGTTTTGTTGATCTGGAACTTCATTTCCAATTGACCAAATAAATACCGAAGGATTGTTTCTATCTCTGCGAACCAATGCCATTAAATCTCTTTCATGCCATTCGTCGAAAATTACATTGTAATCAAACTTCTTTTTTCCGATTCTCCAAGCGTCAAAAGCTTCATCCCAAACTAAAAATCCCATTTTATCAGCCAATTCTAACAATTCTGGTGCAGGCGGATTATGAGAAGTTCTTAATGAATTACAACCCATTTCTTTCAACATTACTAATTGTCTTTTTAATGCCGATGTATTAATGGCAGCCCCCAGCGCTCCTAAGTCATGATGGTTGCAGGTTCCAAATATTTCAACTCTTTTCCCATTTAATAAAAACCCGTTTCTTGGTGTAAACTCAATGGTTCTAATACCAAAAGGAGTATTATATGTATCAACTACTTTTCCGTCAACGCTTATTTTAGTTTGCGCTACATAACGATT
This sequence comes from Flavobacterium sp. YO64, assembly GCF_004119505.1. NCBI lineage: Bacteria > Pseudomonadati > Bacteroidota > Flavobacteriia > Flavobacteriales > Flavobacteriaceae > Flavobacterium > Flavobacterium sp. YO64. Next base: position 33,929 of record NZ_NRQV01000030.1, read on the forward strand.
TGGTGTTTTTAAATCCCATAATTTAGGATTGTTCAAAACCGAATGTGTTTCTGCTTCTTCACTTCCGTTTGCTTTAATGTCAAGTGTTGAAGTAATTAATGAACCTACTTTTGCTTTGAGATTGTCATTGATATCAATTTCATATAAATCAGTTGTCACAACAGCTTTTACAGCTTTATTTGAAGCATTTTGTACGTTTACCAATACTTTGATATCAGCTGCTTCTTTGGTAATATTTGGTGTTGTCACAAAAGTTCCCCAATGTGCAACATGTACCGGACTCGTTTTTACCAGCCAAACATGACGATAAATTCCAGCACCTGGATACCAGCGGGAATCCCAATTTTCAGTATCTAAACGAACAGCTAAAATATTCTCTTGACCAAATTTTAAAAACGGTGTCAAGTTCATACGGAAGGAATTATAACCAAACGGCCATGTTCCTACATAATTTCCGTTTAAATAAATTTTAGCATTAGCCATAGCGCCGTCAAAATCAACAAAAATTTGTTTTCCAGAATCTGAAGCAGGAACCGTAAAATGCTTACGATACCATCCTATTCCTTTCCAAGGCAATTTTCCAGTTTCGCCTCTTAATTCGATTCTAAAAGGTCCTTTGATAGCCCAATCGTGCGGCAGATTTAATTTTTCCCAATTAGATTCGTTTAAAGAAACGGCTTCTAAATTTTTAGGTTCTTCTTTTACTAATCCGTCCGCTAGAGATCCGTATCTTGAAAAGAGCCAGTTATCATCAAAAGACTGTGTATCTGTTGATCCCATTCTCTTTATGGCTGCTTGCTGCGAAAACACAGACGATCCCATGATTAAACAAAGCACTACTACTAGGCTTTTGCTTATCGAAAACATCTTTTTGTTCATGTTTGGTTTATTTAGTTATTCTGTTTTTTGGTATTGTTAAAGCAAATGTGTTCCGCTACAAGGAACGGTCTAAATGTGTATATCCTCCGTCAACATATATCAGCTGCCCAGTTGTATGACTTGATTTATCAGACAACAAGAATACAGTCATATTTGCAATTTCTTCTACGGTCGTCATTCTGTTTTCTAACGGAATTTTAGCTGTAATATCTTTTAATTTTTGTTCTGGATTTTCAAGAGTGTTAATCCATGTTTCGTATAAAGGCGTATAACATTCAGCCACAATAACCGAGTTTACACGTATTCCATATTTTAATAATTCAACTGCCCACTCACGAGTCAAAGCATTACGACCACCATTTGACGCAGCATAAGCCGAAGTATTTCCCTGTCCAGTATCAGCAGTTTTTGAACCTATATTTACAATTGCCCCTTTTGTTTTTTTCAATTCTGGCAAAGCGTGCTGCGCAATTAAATAATAATGAGTCAGATTCTTATGAATCGATGCGATAAACTTTTCATAATTACCGCTTTCTAAACCAACGCCATCATTTACACCTGCATTATTCACCAATCCATCAATACGTCCGTATAAAGCAATAATCTGATCTATAGCAGTTTTGCAAGCCTCTGGATTCGTTAATTCTGCAACTACTGACAAGGCTTTTCCGTTTTCAGCTTCTATTTGTCTTATAGCTGCCTGATTATCATCATCGTCTCTTCCAATTATCACAGGAATAGCTCCTTCGCCAGCCAGAACCTTACAGATTCCAAGTCCAATTCCTTTTGCACCGCCGGTTACGATAATTATTTTGTCTTTTAAATTAAGGTTCATTTATTCTTTATTATGGTTAGATAGTTTTTTATGTTAAATGTTCTTAGCCAAGTTCTCAATTATCCCTGCAAATGATAAAATTGAACTGCATTACTGCTCCAAAATTTATCTTGATCTGCTCTCGAAAACTTCGAAAAATAATCTTCTACAATATCACAGGAAGACGAATACGAAGCTGCAAGCAAACTCACAGGCCAGTCACTGCCAAACATCAAGCGATCAATTCCAAATACTTCAGTAACTACATCTAAGCAATATGTAAAATCCTCGCGTGTCCAATTACTCCAATCCGCTTCAGTTACCAAACCTGAAACCTTACACATTACATTAGGAAATTTTGCAATTGCTCTAATTCCTTTCTCCCACTCGTTGAATTCTTTATTTTTGAAATCTGGTTTTGCCAAATGATCAATAACAAATTTTTGTTTTGGAAACTTCTCAACTAATTTTGCAGCATTTTCCAAATGTTTAGGAAAAATCAAAATATCATACGTAAAATTGTGTTTTACCAATTTCGAAATTCCATTTTGAAATTTTTCCTGAAGCATAAAATCAAGATCAGCTTCAGCTTGAACAATGTGTCTGAATCCCTTTAATTTTTCATACTGAGTATAATACTCTAAACGTTCATCAATATTTTCAGCGCATAAATCAACCCAGCCTACAACACCTTTTATAAAAACATTTTCTTTGGCAAGATCTAAAAGAAAACCTGTTTCCTCTTCACTCTGGTCTGCCTGAACTGCCACACATCCCTCAAACTGATTTTTTATCAATAAAGGCTCTAAATCTGAAGGCATAAAATCCTGCTGGATCACTTTCATATCGTCAGTAATCCAAGCGTCTTTTATAGGATGGTATTTCCAAAAATGCTGATGGCTATCTATTTTCATGCAAATCGAATATTTTATCCATCAACATCCATTTTTCACCCTCTTTTGCCCAAGGCAGTGCTTTTTGGTATTTCCACATCAATTCTTCCCATTTTTGCACTACAGGATTATTAGCATCCATTTCTCCTTTTCTTTCAAAAGTAAAAGTGTCATTCGCCTCAATAATCATAAACATTCTGTTACCAACGCAATAAATATCCAGATTCTCAATACCAGAATTGGTGATACTTTCTGTAATTTCCGGCCAGATCTTTTCGTGATACTTTTTGTATTCTGCCATTAAAACTGGGTCTTCATTTAAATCTAATGCGAGACAATATTTTTGCGTTACCATATACTTTATTTAAAACTTTAGATAAAATATCTAAATTCATTTATTTTCAATTAAAAACAATTAAAACAAAACTGCCAATTAAGCGCTTACTTTAATAACAATACCAGCTTGTTTAGCTAATTCTGCACGCTGCGATTTAGGAACCGAAACACTGATTCCACCGCTTACTTTTTTATAACTTAACTTTGTTTTACTTCCTAAAAGCATAACATTTAATTTGCCTTTTAAATCATTCTTGATAATAATTTCAGAAGGAATTTCTTTCTCATTTGCTGATGGAAGATAAATTCCAAAAACTGTTTTTTCTCCTTTTGAAGTGTAGTACAAATTACCTTCAGAATATGGAGCAATTGGTTTTGTAGCATAAATCGCTTCGCCGTTTACATCCAGCCATTTTCCAACTTCGGCTAATGCTTTTTGTATTTTAGGTTCAAAATCACCTTTTCCGTCAGGACCAACGCCAAGAAGTAAATTACCGCCTTTGGCAACAATTCCAGTTAATAACTGAATTACTTCTGTCCCTGATTTATACTTATCATTTGGCACCCAGCCCCAATCATTACCAAGTGTTACACAGCTTTCCCATGGCACCGCAATTGGTTTTTCAAGTACTTTGCGCTCAGGAGTTAGATAATCTTCATATTCACCCGGCACCCAACGGTCAACGACAATAAGTCCCGGCTGCTTTTTACGTGCCGTTTCGGCAATTAATTTCATATCGATATCTAAGTTCTGACGGTTCTTTTTTCCTTCAATTTGTTTTGCCGGACGAACCCATCCTCCGTCAAGCCAAAGAATATCAACTTTACCATAATCTGTTGTTAATTCGTTTAACTGATTTTGGGTATATTTTACAAAATTCTGCCATCTTTCAGGATGCGCTTTTATATCATAATTTGGATTTCGATCTTTTGGCGGATAATATTTCCACCAAAAATCTTGTGAAGTCCAGTCTGGTTTCGAAAAATAAATTCCTACTGATAATCCCTCTTTTCTAGAAGCATCCAAAACATTTCTTAACACGTCTGGTTTTGCATTTTTAGCACTAGGCAAATTCGGATTTGTGATTTTAAAGTCCGTAAATTTTGAATCGTACATACAAAATCCATCGTGGTGTTTTGATGTGAAAATCAAATATTTTGCGCCGGCACTTTTAAACATTTTTGCCCATTTCTCTGAATCTAAATTTACAGGATTCAAGCTAAATCGTGCTCCGCGATAATCTGAAGCAAAAGAATCATAATCGTCATAACCATTGCGAGTCACCCAATCTTCAGGAGCCAATCCCCACGATTCGCAAATTCCAAGCTGACTGTATAATCCCATATGAATAAGGACTCCAAACTTATAATCCTGCCATTTGGCCAAGTTTTCTTTTACAGCTTTATCCTTTGGAGCAATATAAGTATCTGCAGGTGTTTTTTCATTTTCCGGCATAATATCTCCTTGCGCCTGAGACAAAGTTCCTACGGCAAAACAACAAACGGATAATACTAGTTTTAATCTGCTTTTCATGTGCTATAATTATGTTTTTCTAAACTTATACCTTATTATAAAACAGAGTGTCCTTCTTTATAGTAAAAACTAACTTATTTACTAAATCGTTTTATATATTTTGACACTCCTTTTTGATGCAATCTCAAAAAAATAAAATTATCGTATTATTAAGTCTTATATTACTCCAAAATTATCATTAATTAAGCATTTATTATCTTTACAATTAATTTCATAAAAAAAAGAATAAAAAATAATGCAATCCCGATTTTTTTAGCCTTTTAAAAGAATATTTGCTTTTTATTCTTTATAAATCCAAACCGTTTATTTCTATTTTCTTGCAGAAATAAAGTCGTTTTAGTAAAATAGCACTGTATTTATCTTTTCAGATAAATATGACTTGTATTTATAAATAGAATAAAGAATCTAAAACTAGACTAATGCCTTTTTTCTATATTCCTTTGGTGTTGTTCCAATTAATTTTTTAAACAACTTATTGAAGTTTGAAGCTGTTTTATAACCGCACTCATAGGCAATCTCAGAAACGCCTAAATCTGTTTCGATTAAATATTTGCAAGCATTAGAAACTCTAATTTCATTAAGATATTCTACAAAAGGCTTTTTGGTTTTAGCCTTGAACATTCTACAAAAAGATGTAGGTGTTAAATTGGCAATTTTAGAAATTTCGTCGAGTGATATCTCTTCTTTAAAATTTGATTTTACATATTTGAAAACCTCTGCTAAACGGTCATTTTTATTATCATCATCTACCGAAACATATGAACTGTCATTGATAAATCTTAAATCTTTGCTTTTTGATAAAAGAAAAATGATTTCGATTAGTCCCATAACCACTTCAAAGCCTTTTTTCTTAAGCAGTTTTTCTAATTTTTTAGAAACAATAGCATTTGTCTGACCAGTAATCGAAACTCCTTTTATAGCCTGAGAGAAAAACTTTTTAATTTCCTGCGCTTCTGGCAGTTCATAAAAAGAGGTTCCAAATAGATCTCGGCTAAAATAGATTACAATCGCTTTCGCTTTTAAACTATTAATTCCTTTATAGAAAATTTCGTCATTAAGCCAAACATGTGGAATATCATCTCCTAGAAAAACCATATCTCCAGATTCAAACGATTCTACAGAATTTCCGATAATTCTTTTTCCGTGGCTTTCTAAAATATAGACCAACTCAAATTCTGGATGTGAATGAAAAGGCGACTGAAAAAAAGATTCTTCACGCGAGAATACAGACAGCGATGTATTGGTATAAGAAGCAATGTTAGTCTTTACAATTTTCATTTTCAGAATAGTAATGATAATTAATAATTAAATAAGGATAAAATCGAATTAATCACTTATTTTTTTAGATATAATTTTAAATTTCCCAAAAAACAAAAATAATAAAAAATTCATATGAGAATACTAAATCGATTTACTAAGTTTGAAAAATATAAAAATAAAAACGAAAATGAGTAATTAATTTTCATTTATTGCAAAAAAACAGCACTATTTTTTCTATGCTTTACCTTGATATATTGGCAGATTATGCAAATAATCTAAGATAAAATAGAGGTGATTATATGAAAAAAATGGACTTTATATTTAGGCAGAGATTTCTCAAAAACATTAAAAAAAACTAAAAAACAAATTAAAGAAAGGCTTTCTTTTAAAACAAAACCTTTCTAGAATACCATACAATTCATCGTTTTTTACTCCTCAAATTTAAATTTTTAGCAAAATTTATTTCGAAGTGATTGTGGAGTAAAACTGAAAAAACTAAAACTAAAAAAAATGAAAAAAGCCCTCGTGATTTTCCTTATTGGCTTAAGTGCAAATGCTATTGCACAAACCAAAACTACAGGTAATGTTGTTGAATATTTTGGAAAAGAAAAAATTGTTACAACCGCTGAGGGGAGCGTTTTACACAATTTCAGCACAGGCTTTACCCTTCCTGCTGATAAAAAATCGGGGACGCTTTTTAACGGGCAAGATCCTGTAGCTTGGCAGTATTCGGTTGGAAAATTTGTAAATCCGAACAAACAAAAAGGAGATTGGCAGCCTATTAAAGTTGATTCTGCAGGCGTCTTTAGCGGTAAGGATATGAGATCGGCTTTTTTATTTACGGAATATAATGCTCCAAAAGAACAAATCGTACTGCTTGAAACAACCGGCGGTACACGTACTTATATAAATGGTTTCCCGCATGAAGGTGATCATTATGATTTTGGGTACACATTGATTCCGTTTAAACTTCGCAAAGGCGTAAATGAATTTGTGTACACGAAAGGTCGTTTTGGACGCGTGAAATCAAAACTTGTAGTACCTTCAAAAAGTATACAGTTTACCAAACGTGACTTAACACTTCCGGATGTTATTAATGGTGAAAATGACGAAAAATGGGCTTCTGTTCGTATTATAAATGCAACGGAAAAAGAATTAAAAAACCTTGTTATCAAAGCCAAATTATCAAGCGGCGAAACTGCGAATTACACAACAGATGCTATTATTCCTTTGTTTGTTAGAAAAGTAAAATTTAAAGTTCCAGCAGCAAAAGCCAATTTTACAGGCGAATTGAAGATCGAATTAACGCTTACGGATAAAAGCGGAAAGATAATCGACAAAACCGAATTCCCGATTCAACAGCGATCTGCAACGGTGCATCATGAGCGTACTTTTATAAGTAAGGTCGACAACAGCGTACAATATTACAGTATCGCTCCTGCATTAGAAAGCGGTCCAAAAGCTTTAATACTTTCGGTTCATGGTGCTTCTGTTGAAGCCAGAAATCAAGCAAGAGCTTACAAACAAAAGGACTGGGCGCATATTGTTGCCGCAACAAACCGTCGCCCGTTTGGTTTTAACTGGGAAGATTGGGGAAGAATCGATGCAATGGAAGTTTTAGCAGAGGCTAAAAAAGTATTCAATACTATTCCCGCTCAAACTTACTTAACAGGTCACTCAATGGGTGGTCACGGAACTTGGTTTCTAGGAACTACTTATCCGAGTAAATTTGCTGCAATTGCACCTTGCGCCTCTTATCCTGATATTGCAACTTATGGGTTTGATAAAGGCGACGAAATGCATGATATGTTTAAAGCTTATGAACCAATCAAACGCTCTGCTAACTCAGGTCGCGTTCGAAGTCTTATTCAAAACTTAAAACAATCTGGTGTTTATATCCTGCATGGCGATGCCGATTCGACTGTTCCGATTTCGCAAGTGCGAGAAATGCGAGAAATTCTAGGAACTTTCCATCCCAACTTTTGTTATTATGAATATCCAGGCGGAGAACACTGGTATGGAGATCATTCTGTAGATTGGTTCCCTATTTTCGAGTTTTTCAAACGTCAGACCATTCCAGCAAATAAAGAAGTTAAAGAAATTGATTTTCATACCGCTTCTCCTGCCGTTTCTTCAACTGATTATTGGATAAAACTACAGCAACAGATTCTTCCATTTGATTTTTCAAATATTAATGCAAAAATAGAGAAAGAGCAAATTGCAATTAAAACGAAAAATGTTTCTATAATGGAACTTGACTTGGTTTCTTTAGATTTAAAAGGCGAAATCACAATCAATATCAACGATCAAATCTTAAAAGCAGCAACTGACAAGAAAGCAATTCTGGCTTTAAAAGATGAAAAATGGTCTTTGATTAACGAAATCAATACAAATCAAAAATATGGTGATCGTCAAGGCGGTTTCAAATTTGCTTTTAATAACAATGTGGTTTTTGTTTATGCTACTGGAGGATCAGCTTCTGAGCGCGAATGGTACTTAAACAGAGCTCGTTTTGATGCCGAAACTTTTTATTATAGAGGAAACGGAAGTATTGATGTGATTGCCGACAGCGAGTTTTCATTGGATAAATACAAAGATAGAAACGTAATTATTTATGGTAATGCTTCTAATAATAGCGCTTGGAAATTACTACTAAAAAATGCTCCTATTCAAATTGACAATCAGCAGGTAAAAATTGGCAGCAAAGTATTGAAAGGAACTGATTTAGCTGCTTACTTTGTGGTACCAAGAACCGACAGTAAAACTGCAATGATTGGTGTTGTTGCCGGAACTTCAGAAAAAGGAATGAAGGCAACTTGGGCAAATAATTATATTTCTGGAATTACTGGTTTTCCTGATGTAATGATCTTTAAAACTGATTTACTTTTGAATGGTTTGCCTAATATGAAAGTAAGCGGCTTCTTCGATAATGACTGGTCTGCAAAAACGCTTGAATTTTTTCAAAAATAAACAATTTAAAAACCGCAAAATCATGATTTTATATTCAAAAAAAACAGACTGGTATTTATTTACTAATACGATTTAGTATTTCGATAAAAAACAATTACTTTTAACGAAAATTTAAAGAATACAAAACAAACGGTAATCGTTTAACACAGAATAAACAACCTTTTGGCAACCCTGTTAATTAGTTTGTAATACTAGGACTGTAAATTAGTCTTCAGAAAATAACAAACAATTTCTAGAATGTCAATGCTTTTTGAGTATAAAAACTAAAACAAAAAATAACATAGAACAAAACTAAAAAAATGGAAAAAAGATTTGCAATAGCGATGGATGTCGGCGGTTCACATATTACTTCTGCAGTTGTTGATCTTAATGAGATGAAAGTTTTTAAAGAATCCCTTTTTAAGGTTTCTTTTGATTCCAATCTGCCTACCAATGAAGTAATGGATTTCTGGGAAAATGCCATTCGTGCAGTTTTAGAAAAACCACAATTAGAGAATTTATCTGGAATAGCCATGGCAATTCCTGGTCCGTTTGATTATGAAGAAGGAACCTGTTGGATTAAAGATCAAGATAAATATGAAAACTTTTATGGTCTAAATATAAAAGACCTTTTGAGAGAACGTTTTGATTTTGATCAAAACCTTCCTATTGTTTTTGAAAATGATGCTAAAAGCTTTGGCAAAGGAGAAGTTTACAAAAACATGGAAAATCTGCCAAAAAATGTTATGGCTGTTACTTTAGGAACTGGTCTTGGTGCATGTTTTATTAAAAAAGGAAAAATTGTAAGTACAGGTCACAAAGTTCCGCCTAATGGAGAAATATGGAACCTTGCCTACAAAAACGGAATGGCGGAAGACGCTGTTTCTCTAAGAGCATTGCTTTCTGGCTATCATAATTTAAGCGGTATTCAAATTAATAACGGGCTCGACTTATATCTTTTGGCTGTTGATGGAGATCAAAAAGCGATTCAGGCTTTTACTGAATTTGGAGAAGATCTAGCCGAAATTATAATTCCATGGTTAAAAAGCTTTAACGTCAATATGCTGGTTATTGGCGGGAAAATTGCAAATGCAGGAGACTTGTTTTTAAATGTTCTTAGAGAAAAATTAGAAGAATCAGGAATAGAAATTGAACTGGTTATTTCGACAGATAATGAAACTACTGCTTTATTAGGAGCTGCAAGCTTACTTTATGAAGCCTAAAAATAAACCCATTTCTGATTTTTAACAATCAGATTTAAAAAATAGATACTAATGACAAATCGTAGAAATTTTCTAAAAAAAACGGCAATGGCATCTGCTGCTGTTGCGTTTGGTTCTTTTGCCGGACGAGCGGGAGAACTTGAAGAACAAAATGAACTTCTTGACGGAAAAGTGAGAAAACCAATTGTACTTTCGACTTGGCGTTTTGGTCTGCAAGCCAATGAAGCTGCTTGGGAAGTATTGAAAAAAGGAGGACGCGCCTTAGATGCTGTAGAAGCAGGTGTAAAAGTTCCCGAAGCTGATCCAAAAGAAAGAAGTGTTGGTTACGGCGGAAGACCTGATCGTGACGGACGTGTAACTCTAGATGCTTGTATTATGGACGAAATGTCTAATATTGGTTCTGTTGGCTGTCTTGAGTATATAAAACACCCTATTTCTGTTGCTCGTGCCGTGATGGAAAAAACACCTCATGTTATGCTGGTTGGCGATGGAGCGCTTCAATTTGCTTTGTCACAAGGTTTTCCAAAAGAAAATTTATTACTTCCTGATTCAGAACGTGAATGGAAAGAATGGTTAAAAACATCCGAATATAAACCAATTGCCAATATCGAAAACCACGATACTATTGGTATGATCGCTCTTGATGCTGCAGGAAATCTATCTGGAGCTTGTACTACAAGCGGTATGGCGTTTAAAATGCACGGACGTTTAGGCGACTCTCCTATTATTGGCGCTGGTTTATATGTCGATAACGAAATTGGTGCTGCAACTGCAACTGGACATGGAGAAGAAGTAATTAGAATTTCGGGCTGCCACTTGGTTGTTGAATTAATGCGCCAAGGAAGATCACCACAAAAAGCTTGTGAAGAAGCGGTTTCAAGAGTTGTCAAATTAATGAAAAACCGAAATAAAAATCTGAAAGACATTCAGGTTGGTTTTATTGCCTTGAACAAAAAAGGAGATTACGGTTCGTATTGCGTTCAAAGCGGCTTTAACTACGCCGTTTATGACGAAACCGGGAATCGCTTAATCGATCCTGATTTTTATCTTAAATAGCATTTTACTTGTTATTGATTCGTTTCTAAGTATCTCTTCTACATAGTATAAATTTCTTCAACACATAGTCCCTAAACTTCGGCACTATGTGTTGAAATTAATAATATCCAACGAATATTAAATAAAAAACTATCTAACCAAATACAGATAAAACAAACAACCACAATGAAAAATAAATTTCAGTTATTATTTACTGCATTAGTCTGTGCTAGTACTTTCTCGCTGCATGCCCAAGGTGATTTCAGCATGGAAGCCAACAAATCTGAAGAAGCAGGTTATATTGCGCCAAAAGATCCATTGGTAAAAGCCAATCTTGACAAATGGCAGGGTTCCAAATTTGGTGTATTAATCCACATGGGGCTTTACACTCAGTTAGGAACGGTTGAATCTTGGGGATTAGCTCCTGAAGATTGGGTAAATAGAGATGGTTACAATGATTATTACAAATATGCTACTGATTATAGAAATACAAAATACAAACTGAATCCTACGAATCTTAATTCAGAAAAGTGGGCTAAAATGTTTAAAAATGCTGGAGCAAAATATATGATATTTACCTCCAAACATCATGACGGATTTTGTATGTACGATTCAAAATTTACCGATTTTAAAATCACAAATCCAGAATTACCATATAGCAAAAATGCAAAAGCCGATGTACTAAAAGATGTTTTAGATGCTTCAAGAAAAGAAGGTTTGGCTGTTGGTGTTTATTTCTCTAAACCTGACTGGACGACCGAAACTTTTTGGTGGCCGTATTATCCGCCAAAAGACAGAAATCCAACTTATGACATTACTAAATTTCCAGAAAGATGGAAAAGCTATGTACAATACACCCAAAATCAGCTGAACGAATTGACTACAAATTATGGTAAAGTTGATATTCTTTGGCTTGACGGCTGCTGGGTTAGACCACTTTCGACCATAAATAAGAAAGTAGAAGAGTTTTGCAAATATCCTTATGATATGGATATTGACATGAAATTAGTCTCAGAAACTGCCCGCAAAAAGCAACCGGGTATGCTCGTTGTAGACCGCTGGGTTCCGAGTGAATATGAAAACTATTTAACACCGGAACAAAAAACACCCGAAAAACCATTAAGCGTGCCTTGGGAAAGCTGCATTACTCTTGGCGGAGCTTGGGGATGGGTACCAAACGATCATTATAAATCATCAAAAGAAGTTATTCAATTAATGACAAGCATTGTTGTTAAAGGCGGAAACTTACTATTAGGCGTTGGTCCAGATGCCAAAGGAGAATTTGATCCAAAAATTGAGACAACTTTAGCTAATGTTGGAAAATGGTTAACTGCAAATGGCGAAGCTATCTACGACACTAAACCTGTTGCTCCATACTTAGACGGAAAAGTGGGTTATACTCAAAAAGGAAATGCTGTTTATGGCATCTACATGCCTTCAAAAGAGGAAAAAGAGTTACCAGCATCAATCACTATCAAAACGGACAAAAAAGGCGGTTTAAAAGTCTCTTTATTGGGTACTAAACAAAAACTAGCCAGTAAAAAAGTAAACGGTGGGATCGAAGTCACAATTCCGAAAGAACTTAGAACTTCTTTAGCGGCTCAAGAAGCTGTTGTAATTAAAGTGATTTAACAGCCTAAATAAATTTTAAAATCTAAAGATGAAAAAACAATTAATAACAATTTTGGGATGTCTTGCCTTTTTATCTGTGACAGCTCAAAGAATCAGCGCTCCTGCACCTTATGGTGCATTGCCAAGTGAACCGCAATTGCGCTGGCACGAAATCGAGCAATATGTTTTAGTCCATTTTACACCTACAACTTTTCAGAATAAAGAATGGGGATATGGCGATGCTGATCCTAAAATATTTAATCCAACAAAATTCGATGCCAGCCAAATTGTAAACGCAGCAAAATCTGGTGGTTTTAAGGGGGTTATTTTTGTGGCTAAACATCATGATGGATTTTGTTTATGGCCTACAAAAACAACAGCTTACAACATTAGCGCAAGTCCGTTTCGTAATGGAAAAGGCGATATGGTAAAAGAATTTGAAACCGCAACACGCAATGCAGGAATGAAATTCGGGCTTTATTGTTCGCCTTGGGACAGAAATAATGAAGATTATGGAAAACCTGAATACGTTACTAAATACCGAAATCAATTAAGAGAATTGTACACGAACTACGGCAAATTATTCATCACTTGGTTTGATGGTGCAAATGGCGGCGACGGCTATTACGGAGGTAAAAAAGAAAGCCGAAGTATTGACCGTGCTACTTATTATGATTGGGATAAAACATGGGCGATTTCTAAAGAATTGCAGCCAGAAGCTGTTATTTTCTCTGATAATGGTGAAGTGCGCTGGGTAGGAAACGAAAGGGGTTTTGCAGACGAAACTTCTTGGGCTACTTTTACTCCTGAACCAATAGCAGGTAAAACAGTAGCTGTGCCAGGAGAAACTAATTACGAAAAAGCACCAATGGGAACTCGAAATGGTAAATACTGGAAACCAGCTGAGTGTGATGTACCGCTTAGAAACGGATGGTTTTACCATGCTAATGAAGACAATCACGTAAAGTCAGTTTCGGAGTTGTTTGAGATTTATTGTAAATCTGTAGGCCGCGGTGCTGGTATGGATATTGGTCTTGCACCAACTACAGAAGGTATATTACATCCAAATGATGTAAAAGCGTTGAAAGATTTTGGAGATTTTTTAAAACAGACATTTTCAAATAATCTTGCACAATCTGCTGTGATTACGGCTTCGGAAGTTCGAGGTGAGAACCAAATCTTTTTCGGGACCAAAAATCTTACTGACAACGATCGTTACTCCTATTGGGCAACCAGTGATAATGTAAAAAAAGCGTTTATAACTTTAGAATGGGATAAAGAGCAAACCTTTAATATCATTCGTTTAAGAGAAAACATCAAATTAGGTCAACGTATTGAAAAAGTCGAAATTGAAGCTTTTGCTAATAAAAACTGGAAAAAAGTAGCCGAAGCTACAAGTATTGGCGCTAATCGATTGGTCCGTTTACCAAATTATATTACAACTTCAAAATTGAGAATCCGCATTGTAGAATCTCCTGTTTGTATTACTTTAAGCGATGTAGGTGTTTTTAAGGAACCGGAACAATTGCCTCTTCCAAAAATTAAAAGAGACAAAAATGGTACTGTTTCTATCACCACTGAAACAACTGTAAATCAGATTCATTACACAATTGACGGAACGGAACCTACTATTCACTCACCAATTTACAAAGAAGCTTTTTCGTTTTTAACTTCTGGTGATGTTAAAGCCAAATCATTTGGAACAGATATGAAATCTGGTGAAACTGCGATTCAATCCTTCAATATTTGCAAAAAAGACTGGAAAATAGTTACTGCTTCTTTCGAAAATGAACAAACATCAAATGCTATTGATGAAAATGCAGAAACTATCTGGAGTACCGCAGACAACACATCGTTAATGCCTTTGCCACAATTCATAGTTATTGACATGGGACAAGAATTGGAAATCAAATCTTTATCGTATTTGCCTCGTCAAAACGGAACTGGCGGAATTGTCAAAGACTACCAATGGCAGGTAAGCACCGATAATACAAATTGGACAACAATTGCTGAAGGTGAATTTGCCAATATCAAAAGTAATCTGGTTGAACAAAATATAACTTTAAAAGCATCGGCGAAAGCCAGATATATTAGATTTACAGGAAAAACAAGTGTAGACGGCAGATACATTACTGTCGCCGAAATTGGTGTAAAAACGAAATAATCCAGTTTTCTTTTAATAGATTAATAGAACAAAAAGAGTACTATA
>NZ_NRQV01000031.1:0-47884 GCF_004119505.1 Flavobacterium sp. YO64
AAGTAAAATTATTGTATTCAAAATTTATTTGAGGTTCAATATTTTCATTAATAAACTGGCGATATGTAGCTTCATCAGTTGGATTTTCAATTCCAAAAATATCTTTTGTTTTGTCCTGATTTTCTTTTATACCAATGATTATGTACTTTTCATCATCAGATAAATGATTTGTAAATGCAGAAAAGTCTTTAAGAATTTCATTCTTTTTAGTATCTTTTCCTAAAATATATTGCGTTTTTTTGAAATCTACTTTGTGACTTTCGTTTTCATATTCAATTATTTCGATAACTTTTTGCACAATTTTATTTTTTAAAATATCTCATTTATTGGGGAAACAAACTTTCGGATATACACCTAAATAGGGGTAGATAAGAGAAACTTTATTTCGTTTTCTTGCTTTTCAAATATATGTTTTTTTTATTGCCAATTTTTACGGATTTCCGTACTTGATATTTTTTATATATTAAGTCAAAATAATTAATGGTAATCCAATAAAAAAAGCGAGTATTTTTTTACTCGCTTTAATAATCTATGTGTTTTTTTATCCCAAAAAAGCCTTCAACTCCTCATAACTCTTAATCTTCACACTAACTTTCTCCTCATTAATAACATTTTCAATTTGAGCTGGAATAGGAAGTGTAATTCCCAAAGCTGGCTCAACAACATCTAAGAATTTAATAGGATGTGCTGTTTCTAAGAAAATACCAATTGCGTTTGGGTGTTTTTCAAGCTCTTTTTTCAAACCTAAATAACCAACAGCACCGTGAGGTTCTGCGATATAACCGTCTGTGTTATAAATTTTCTTTAGCGCTTCAAGTGTTTCTTCATCGGTATAACTATAAGAAGAGAAGTCTTTTTCGAAAGCTTTTAAGTCATTATTGTACAATTCTTGAATTCTAATAAAGTTGCTTGGGTTTCCAACATCCATGGCGTTAGAGATTGTTGCTTTAGAAGGTTTTGGGTCGTATTTTCCGTTTTCTAAGAATCTTGGCACCGTATCGTTTACGTTTGTAGAAGCAACGAAATGCTCAATTGGCAAACCTAATTTCTTTGCCATAATTCCAGCACAGATATTCCCAAAGTTTCCGCTTGGGCAAGAGAAAACTAACGGTTTGTTTTGGCTTTTCAACGCTTTGTAAGCAAAGAAGAAATAAAACATTTGCGGCAACCAGCGCGCAATATTAATAGAATTTGCTGAGGTAAGGTTTTTATGCGCCAGAGTTTCATCTAAAAACGCTTTTTTTACCATATCCTGACAATCGTCAAAAACACCATCAACTTCAAGCGCTTTAATGTTTTGCCCTAAAGTAGTCAATTGTTTTTCCTGAATATCGCTCACTTTTCCTGACGGATATAAAATGACAACATCGACACCGTCAACGCCTAAAAATCCGCTCGCAACAGCTCCGCCTGTATCTCCAGAAGTGGCTACTAAAACGGTGTTTTTAGCGTCTTTTTTGTCTTTATTGAAATAGCCCAAACAACGCGACATAAAACGCGCTCCAACGTCTTTAAAAGCCATTGTTGGGCCGTGAAATAATTCTAACGAATAGATTCCGTCTTCGACTTTTACAACTGGAAAATCAAAAACCAAAGTGTCAGCAATGATTTCTTTTAATTTGTCTGCAGGGATTTCATCGCCAACTAATTGTTTAATCGCTTCAAAAGCAATTTCTTCGTGGCTTAAACTTTCGATTTTATCAAAAAATGATGCATCTAACGCGGTGATATTTTCTGGGAAATATAATCCTTTATCACTCGCTAATCCTTGTATAACAGCTTCCTGAAAAGAAACTTTTGGGGCATTGTGGTTTAAACTGTAGTATTTCATTGGTTGTTTTTTATTTAACCGCAAAGAACGCAAGGAATTGGTTTCTTTTGAAAACGCAGAGATCGCAAAGCTTTGTGGTAATATTTTTTATTCAATAGTTATTTTTAAGCATTTTTGTCATTTCGACGTAAGGAGAAATCTTCGCAAGTAACTCTGTTCCAATAAGTCAATCTTTGTCGAGCTTCTCGCGAAGATTTCTCGTTCCTCGAAATGACAAACTATATGGATATTCTTTATGTCTGTACTTTGTCGAGCTTCTTGTGAAGATTTCTCCTTTCAGTCGAAATGACAAACTGCACGGTTATGTATCGTGTCTATACTTTGTGAGGCTTCGACTCCGCTCAGTCTGACAAACGTTTTGTTTTTTCTTTTTGTTTAAATTGTTTCACAAATCAATTCGGGAAAATTCGTGAAATTGGTGTTATATAATCCTCACGCCATCCGGATTTATCTTCGAAACGTGAATTTCATATGGTAAACTCATTCTTTCGTAAACGTCGCTCATGGCTTTTGCGATTTGGTCAGCGGTATTTTTTCCTCTGCTTAAAGCAAAAATCGACGGGCCTGAACCTGAAATTCCAGAACCTAAAGCGCCATTTTCGTAAGCCGTTTGTTTGATTTGGTCAAATCCCGGAATTAAAACACTTCTTAAAGGTTCAACAATTTCGTCATGAAGCGATCTTCCAATCAAATCGTAATCTTTGGTGTAAAGACCTGCAACAAGTCCGCCGACATTTCCCCACTGCATGATGGCGCTTTTCAGCGAAACGTTTTGTTTTAAAACCGAACGAGCATCAGACGTTTTCAACTCAATTTGCGGGTGAACAACCGTTGCGTACAATTCTTCTGGACTGTCAATTCTAATAATATCAAGCGGAGCGTAACTTCTAACTAAAGTAAATCCGCCTAAAAGGGCAGGAGCAACATTATCTGCATGCGCGTTTCCGCTGGCTAATTTTTCGCCCTGCATCGCAAACTGAACCAAATCTTTACGAGAATAAGGTCTTCCTAATAATTCATTGATTCCGAAAACTGCTCCGGCAGAACTTGCCGCACTGCTTCCAATTCCGCTTCCGGCTTTTATGTGTTTGTAAATTTCAATTTCAAATCCAAAATCCAAAACGCCTAAAGTTTCAAGCATTGCCAAAGCCGCAACTCCAGAAACGTTTTTCTCGGTTTCCAAAGGCAGATCAGCACCTACAATTTTAGTGATTCGAACTCCTTTTTGATCGACTTTTCGAACAATCATTTCATCGCCCGCATTGTCTAAGCAAAGTCCAAGTACATCAAATCCGCATGAGAGGTTTGCAATAGTTGCTGGGCAAAATAGTTTTATTTCCATTTCTAAGGTTCTGAGGTTCTAAGATGCTAAGATTCTAAGGTTTCTGTAGCAACTTTTTATTTTTTAGTTTCTAAGGTTTTGAGATTCTAAGAGGCTAAGATCAGTTTTGAAAAAAACTCAGAACCTTAGCGTCTTAGAACCTTAGCACCTCTAAATATTCCCTATTCTAATAACGTCTGCAAAAATTCCTGATGCTGTAACAGCTGCTCCGGCACCCGCTCCTTTTATCAATAAAGGCTGATCTACGTAGCGATCTGTGTAAAACAATACAATATTGTCTTTTCCTTCTAAGTTGTAAAAAGGGTGATCTTTTGGGATGAATTGCAGACCAACGCTTGCTTTTCCGTTTTCGAATTGTGCAACGTATTTCAATCTTGAATCTTTGGCTAAAGCTTCGTTGTAAATACCTTCAAAATGTGAAGCGTGTTTGATTAACGATGCAAAAAAGTCTTCGTTGTTTGTTGTCGCTAAACAATCTGCCGGCAAAAACGATTCGTTTGCGATCGCGTCAATATCCATTTCATAACCGCTTTCGCGAATTAGAATCAGAATTTTACGAGCAACGTCGATTCCGCTTAAGTCAATTTTTGGATCTGGTTCTGTAAATCCTTGAACTCCGGCTTCTTTTACCACATCGTGGAAAGAATTGTTTTTGTCGAAATTATTGAAAATGAAGTTCAAACTTCCAGATAAAACCGCCTGAATTTTATGCACTTTATCGCCAGAAGCAATTAAGTTTTTTACTGTGTCTATAATTGGTAATCCCGCACCAACATTCGTTTCAAATAAAAACGGAGCGTTGTATTGGCGAGATAAGCTTTTTAGTTTTTTATAATTATCATAAGCAGATGAACACGCAATTTTGTTGCAAGTTACAACCGCAATACTTTGTTTTAGGAATTGTTCGTACAATTCAGAAACGCTTGCATTTGCTGTAATATCAACAAAAATACTGTTACGTAAATTCATTTCTTTTGCACGCAGAATAAATTCTGCAGCATTAACTGGTTCACCTTTGTCTAAAGCCGATTTCCAGTCTTTTAATGAGATTCCGTCTTCATCAAAAAGCATTTTTCTAGAGTTTGATAAAGCGATTACACGAACATTAATTTTTAAATTGTCTTTTAAAAATTTTCTTTGATTGTGAATCTGCTCGATGAATTTTTCGCCCACATTTCCAACTCCCATTACAAATAAGTTGAGCTGTTTTGTGTTTTCTTCAAAGAAATTTTCGTGTAAAGTATTTAATGCTTTTTTAACGTCTCTTTCGTTAATTACAGTCGAGATATTTCTTTCTGAAGCACCTTGAGCAATGGCACGAATGTTCACGTTGTTTTTACCTAAAGTACTGAACATTCTTCCGCTTAAACCTTGGTGATTTTTCATGTTTTCGCCAACCAAAGCAATAATGCAAAGATCTTTTTCAACGATACACGGATCAATTTTATTTTGAAGAATTTCAATTTCAAAAGCTCTATTAATTGCAGCTTCGGCATTATCAGCATCCGAATTTAAAATTCCAATACAGATTGAATGCTCAGAAGAAGCTTGAGTAATAAATATAACATTGATTTTTTCCTGAGACAAGACTTCAAACAAACGTTTTGATGAACCTGAAACGCCAATCATTCCCGGACCTTCAAGTGTTACAAGCGAAATATTATCGATATGACTGATTCCTTTTACAACAGTATCTTTTGAGGAAACATGGTTAGAAATCAAAGTTCCTTGGGCTTCTGGTTCAAAAGTATTTTTGATTAAAATTGGAATGTTTTTTCTTAAAACCGGCTGAATTGTTGGCGGATATAAAACTTTGGCTCCAAAATGCGATAATTCCATCGCTTCCTGATACGAAATGTCGGCAATAGGTCTTGCTTGCTTAACAATTTTTGGATTTGCAGTAAACATTCCGTTTACATCAGTCCAAATTTCTAATTGTTCTGCTTCAAGAGCGCCTGCAACAATTGCAGCTGTATAATCAGAACCGCCGCGGCCTAAAGTAGTAGTAATTCCATCAGGAGTTTGTGCTATAAAACCAGGTAAAATATTGATTTGTGCTTGATTTTGTGCAAAATATTCTTGAATCAAATTGTTTGATGCTTCAAAATTTACAACTGCTTTACCAAAATTATTATTTGTTTTTATTAATTCGCGGCTGTCTTTATAAACCGCATTTTTGTCAATTTGCTGATAAGCCTGTGCGATGATAAAAGACGAAAGTAATTCGCCAAAACTTAAAATAGTATCAGCAGTTCTTGGAGATAATTCTCCTAATAAAAAACAGCCGTCTAGTAACGTTTCCAGATGATTTATGATTCTTTTTACATGGCTCAACAAGCTGCTTTGCTCACTTACAGGTATAAGTTCTTTTAGCGTGTCAAGATGTTTTTTCTCTATTTCGGCAACAATATCTCTAAAACTCTCGTCACTCGCTGCCGCTTTTGCAGCTGCTAATTGCAATAAATCGGTTACTTTGCTAAGCGCAGAAACTACAACAACTAATTTATCTGTTTTTGATTTTTGATTAACAATTTCGAGAACGAGTTTTATATTTTGAGCATTGGCTACCGAAGTTCCGCCAAATTTTAATACTTTCATTTTGATATTTTTTTTCTTTTATGCAAATATTTTATCTATCCAATAACTCTCTTCTTTCAAGAAAAAAGTATAGGTAACCTAGGATTATATGTAAAAATGTATACCCCTAAGGGGTAGTAGTTGTTGTAGTAGAAGTAATGGTAGCAGCAATTGCAACTCTAGTTTGAGTTGTTATTGTAGAATGATATTTTACGCTGTTACTTTTCATTTTGATTTTTCAAAAGTACTGTTTTTTAGATGTAATTAAAACTCCTTGAGCCTTTTTACGAATATTTTAATAATTCAAATCTCAAAATTTCAATATTGAGTATTTGTTAAAATTAGATAACCTAAATTGAGGTTTTGATATTATTAAGAACGCATTTTGAAATAAAAACCTATTGCAACGAGTTGATTTTTAATGAAAAAATAGGCAAAAAGCAGTAAAAGACTCAGTTTTTAGCATTGAGAAAAAAATAAAAGTGAAGAATGACTTGCATTGAAATTTTAATTATTGTGATAAAATGTTGCTTTTTAATATTGATTTGTTGAATTTTGACATCTTAAATTGAAAAACATCATGAGAGAAATCCATTATATAAGTACAGAAACATTAAGTTTAGAAGCTTTACAAGAAATCATCGTTCTAGATAAAAAACTTGAATTGTCTGAAGAGGCAAAAGTAAACGTGCAAAAATGCCGTGATTATCTAGATAAAAAGATGGCTTCACATTCAGAACCAATTTACGGAATCAATACCGGTTTTGGATCGCTTTGTAATGTGAAAATCTCTAATGAAAATTTATCACAGCTTCAGGAGAATCTTGTTAAGTCGCATGCTTGCGGAACTGGCGAAGAAGTTCCTGCAGCAGTTGTAAAATTGATGCTTTTACTTAAGATTCAATCTTTAAGTTACGGACATTCTGGTGTACAGCTTGTTACATTAGAGCGTTTGGTTGATTTTTATAATAATGATATTCTGCCGGTTATTTATACACAAGGATCATTAGGAGCGTCTGGAGATTTAGCGCCGCTAGCCCATTTATCTTTACCGTTATTAGGTGAAGGTGAAGTGTTTTTTGAAGGTAAAAGAATGGCTTCTGCCGAAGTTTTAAAACATTTTAACTGGGAGCCAATTGTTCTTCAGTCAAAAGAAGGTTTGGCTTTACTAAACGGAACGCAGTTTATGAGTGCTTATGGAGCTCACATTTTATTAAAAGCCTATAAATATTCGTATTTGGCAGATTTAATCGGAACAATTTCATTGGAAGGTTTTGATGGAAGAATTGAGCCGTTTAATGAATTGATACATTATATACGTCCGCATAAAGGGCAGATTGTAACAGCACAACGTATTAATGAATTTTTGGAAGGAAGCGAAATTATTGCTCAAGAGAAAAAACACGTTCAAGATCCGTATTCTTTCCGTTGTATGCCTCAAGTTCACGGCGCATCAAAAGATGCCATTGATTATGTTAGAAAAGTATTCAAAACAGAGATCAACTCGGTTACAGATAATCCAAATATATTTATAGAAGCAGATCAGATTATTTCTGGTGGAAATTTCCACGGACAGCCTTTAGCTTTAGCATTAGATTTTATGGCAATTGCTTTGGCTGAATTAGGAAGTATTTCTGAAAGAAGAACGTATCAATTGATTTCAGGATTGCGCAATCTTCCAGCTTTTTTAGTTGATAATCCAGGATTGAATTCTGGTTTTATGATTCCGCAATATACAGCAGCAAGTATTGCAAGTCAGAACAAACAACTAGCAACTCCGTCAAGTATAGATAGTATTGTTTCTAGTAATGGACAGGAAGATCATGTGAGTATGGGAGCAAACGGAGCTACTAAAGCTTTGCGTGTTATGGATAATTTAGAGCGAATTTTGGCAATCGAATTGTTAAATGCTTCACAGGCAATTGCCTACAGAGAACCTTTAAAATCAAGCGATTTTATTGAAATGTTCTTGAATAGCTATAGAGAAGTTGTGCCTTTGGTAAAAGAGGATAGAATCTTACATTATGACATTGAAAAGACTATTTCGTTCCTTGATAGTTTCCAAATTGAAAACGATTTGTTAACAATGGCTTAACATTGTAAAATATTATTGAAGTAATTTTGCACTATCAAAAATATAAAAATGTCAATAAACAGTATTTTCCAATTTTTAGTGCCGAAAGACAAGAAATTCTTTCCACTTTTTGAAGAGGCTTCAAGCAATTTAATTGAATTAGCTTCTAATTTACACGAAGCTGTAAACCTTCCATTGAAAGAAAGAGAAGTTCTTTTTCAAAAAATTGATGAATTAGAGCAAAAAGGTGAAGATATTACGCGTCAAACCAATCTTGAATTGAGTAGAAATTTTATTACTCCATTTGATAGAGAGGATATTCATACCTTGATTACTTCTATTGATAACGTTGCCGATTATCTTCATGGTGCAGCAAGCCGTATGAAATTGTATCAAGTTGATAAGATTACAAAATCGATCAGAAAGATGACAGAAATCAACCTTGAAGCTTGTCAAAACATTGACAGTGCAGTAAAAGAGTTGAGAAACTTAAAGAATTTTAAAGTTATCAAAGATTCTTGTGCTAGAATTAACAAGCTGGAAAACAAGTCTGATAATGTATATAACAAAGCAGTTTTTGAAATTTTTGAAAACGAAACAGATGCTAAAAATATTATTAAATATAAAGAAGTGTTATCTGTTTTAGAATCAGCAACAGACAAGTGTAAGAGTGTTGCGAACATACTAGAATCTATTTCTGTAAAACATTCTTAATTCAATTTTTCATTCTGAAGTTATAATTTTATGACGCTACTTATATTAATTATAGTATTAGCTTTAATATTTGATTACATCAATGGTTTTCATGATGCGGCAAATGCTATAGCGACTGTTGTTGCTACAAAGGTTTTAACGCCTTTTCAGGCCGTTCTTTGGGCAGCATTTTTTAACTTTCTGGCTTATTGGGTTTTCGGATTTGGTGTTGCGGATACTGTTGCTAAAACAGCGCACACAATGGAAATTAACCTAGTGGTAATTCTTGCCGGTGTTATTGCGGCAATCTGTTGGAACTTACTAACTTGGTGGTTAGGAATTCCTTCAAGTTCTTCACATACTTTAATTGGAGGTTTTGCGGGAGCAGCTGTTGCGCATGCAATTGCAGTTCATGGTTTCTCTGGTTATATTGGTGAAGACGGAACAACACATTATTGGTATGAAATTGTAAGCTGGTATAAAGCAGGAAAAGATGGTGCAATGCCTTCGGGAGTTCTTATTATCATTGCATTTATTGTTTTAGCGCCTTTATTAGGAGCTTTGGCTTCGTACTTAATTTCGATCTGGCTTTTAAATGCTTCTCGTAAAAGTATTGGTCCTAAGATTTTTACAGGACTTTTGATGATTGCAACTGTATGGTTTGTATATACTCAAATGATTCCTTATTCTGAAATCGAAAAACCTAGATTTGATTCTCATTTTTGGAGTGTTGCTTTTGAAGCTCATAATATTAAATGGTTTTTAGTTGCCTTTATTATTTTAACGGTAAGTACTTTTTGTTTAATATTCAGTAGTTTGAATCTTCATCAAGCTGATGCTGCTTTGAAAAAAATGCAATTATTATCTTCTGCAGCTTTTAGTTTAGGTCACGGAGGAAATGATTCTCAAAAAGTAATGGGTATTATCGCTGCTGCGGTTGCGGTATATATCAACACAAATCCTGGTGTTCATATGGATGCTTGGTTAGATGTTGTTTTACCAAATGATGATTTAGGAATAAAAGGAGTGATGCCTGGATGGATTCCGTTAGCGTGTTATTCTGCAATTGCTGCGGGAACTTTAAGCGGTGGATGGAAAATTGTGAAAACAATGGGTTCTAAAATCACAAAAGTTAGTTCATTTGAAGGTGTTGCTGCAGAAACTGCGGGTGCATTAACCCTTTATTTTACTGAACATTTGAAAATTCCTGTAAGTACAACGCATACTATTACTGGATCTATCATTGGAGTTGGGTTAACTAAACGTGTATCTGCGGTAAGATGGGGAGTTACAGTAAGTTTAATCTGGGCTTGGGTATTAACTATTCCAATTTCAGCTTTATTGGCAGGTTTGGTTTATTTTGTACTAAGCATATTTATTTCTTAAAGTGATTATTATGAAATGTGAGTATAAATTGCATTTCATCTAAATATTTAAAAAGCCGATTTCAATTTGCAATCGGCTTTTTTTTTGTTTTAAAACTTTTGAAGATTTTTACGATTGTGTTTTCGTTTATAATGCGTTTGTTTTAATTTCTTTTGATCTTGCGAAATAATACTGATTGTACCGTCTATTTCTAACATAGCGAGCTTTATATCTGTTAAATGTTCTAAACCATGTTCACGTGCCGCTTCTTTTAATTCGTCGTGTGAGATGTCTAATTTGCTTAAGGCTTTAAAATCAAGTTTACCGTTATGAATAAGAATCTCGGGTTTGTCTAAAAGTAAATTGTTTAGTGTTTTATAACGATGAGTCAGCTTTTTTATCGTGAAGTTAATTACAAATAAAACCAAAGCGGCTACTAAACCGCCAACAAGACTAGTATCTGGACCAACCATTGCATTCTGAACCGAATTACTGATTAACAGAATTAAAATTATATCGGCTGTATTTAATTGCGAAAGTTCTTTTTTACCGAATATTCGTAAAGCGATAGTCATAAAAAAGTAGACCGCAACACTTCTGATTATTATATCTAAATAAGGGAATTGTATCATTTCTATTCTTTTGTTTTATTAAAGTTAAATAAAAAAGCTTTGTCAAAGTTTGAAACTTTGACAAAGCTGCTAAATTATTTATGCGTTATTAAGTTTAAATGAACTTAATTATAGTTTGAAATTTTTCTCAATGGCTTTAATCATTTCTCCGGCAACATCTTTATTAGTTGCGCCTTCGATTCCTTCAAGACCTGGAGAAGAGTTTACTTCAAGTAATAACGGTCCTTTAGAAGATCGAATAATATCGACTCCTGCCACTTTTAAATCCATTGCTTTTGCGGCTTTAATAGCGATCTTTTTTTCTTCCGCTGTTACTTTTATTACAGATGCAGTTCCGCCAAGGTGAATATTGGCTCTAAACTCGCCCGGCATAGCTTCACGCTGAATTGCAGCAACTACTTTCCCGTCGATTACAAAGCAGCGAATATCTTTTCCGTTGGCTTCTTTAATGAATTCTTGAACTAGAATATTAGCATTTAAACTTTTAAAAGCATTGATAACACTTTCTGCGGCTTTTTTAGTTTCGGCTAAAACGACTCCTTTTCCTTGTGTTCCTTCTAATAATTTGACAATTAAAGGTGAACCGCCAACCATTTTAATTAAGTTGTCTGTATCAAGCGGAGAATTAGCAAAACCAGTTGTTGGAATATCAATTCCGCTGTTTAAAAGTAATTGCAGTGAATATAATTTATCGCGAGATTGTGTTATGGCTGTTGCTGAGTTTAAACAGAAAACTTTTAAAGCTTCAAACTGACGTGTTAATGCGCAACCATAGAATGTAATACTTGGTCGGATTCTTGGAATAATAGCGTCAAATTGATTTAAAATTTTTCCGCCTCTGTAATGAATTTCAGGAGTTTTGGCGTCCAGTTTCATGTAGCATTCTTTAATATTTAAAAAATGCATTTCATGACCACGCATTTCTCCTGCTTCCATGATTCTTTTATTACTGTATAATTCAGGATTACTGGCTAATAGTCCAATTCGTAAGCCTGAACTGGCTTTTTCTGAATTTTGATATAATTCTTTAAGAGATTCTGGAGTTGGCTGTCCAAGAAGGTATTTTTCTTCTGGATCGACCAATACACGGCCGCTCATGGCTTCACGTCCTAAAAGCATTCTAAAGCCCATAGAATCACGATTGGTCAAAGTCATTTCGATTGGCCATTTTGAATCGCCAATTTTAATGCTGGTTTGAATTACATAACGATGTTCTCTAAAACCGCTTGAGCTTTTTACAATTCTTTTGTCAACCAGTGGTGCTTCACAATGAATGATGGTTTTGATGTTATTTTGAATTGGATTAATGTCAAATTTCACCCAATTGGCATCATTTTTTATAAAAGGAGCTATGTTTATGGCGTGCATTGCTGATGTTTTGGCACCAGAATCAACCCGAGCCTTGATTGTCGGGATTCCTAGTTCTGGAAATGAGCACCATTCTTCGCTGCCTAAAATGACTTTGTGTTGAAGCATACGTTGTTTTTTATTATAGAATTTAATATCCAAAAATAGCTATTTGCTTTTACTAAAGATAGTAAATTATCCAAAAAAAATACCCGTTATGTTATGAAAACGTAACGGGTATATTATTTTTGTTATAAATTTAAATCATTTTATTGATTTGTAGGCTCTTCAGCTTTGTGAATTTCTACTGAAAGCTCTTGTGAGTCATCTTTTAAATCCATCATGATTTCATCACCTGAATGTATTTTTGAAGTGATGATTTCTTCGGCTAATAAATCCTCAACATATTTCTGAATTGCTCTTTTAAGCGGTCTTGCACCAAATTGTCTGTCAAAGCCTTTTTCAGCAATAAATGCTTTTGCTTTGTCAGTTAAGCTTAGTTTGTAACCTAATTCAGCAATACGAGAATATAGTTTTTTAAGTTCAATTTCGATAATTAAATCGATATCAGCTTTTTCTAATGCGTTGAATACGATTACGTCGTCAATTCTGTTTAAGAATTCAGGAGCGAAAGTTTTCTTCAAAGCATTTTCGATAATGCTTTTAGAGTTTTCATCGGCTTGAGCCACTTTTGCAGCAGTTCCGAATCCTACGCCTTGTCCAAAATCTTTTAACTGACGTGCTCCAACGTTAGATGTCATGATAATTATAGTATTTTTAAAGTCGATTTTACGACCTAAACTATCTGTTAAATATCCATCATCTAAAACTTGAAGCATCATATTAAACACGTCTGGATGCGCTTTTTCGATCTCATCTAAAAGAACAACACAATATGGTTTTCTACGAACTTTTTCGGTCAATTGTCCGCCTTCTTCGTAACCAACGTATCCCGGAGGCGCTCCAACTAAACGAGAAATTGCAAATTTTTCCATGTATTCGCTCATGTCGATACGAACTAATGCATCTTCAGAATCGAATAATTCTTTTGCAAGTACTTTTGCTAATTGCGTTTTACCAACACCAGTCTGACCTAAGAAAATAAATGAACCAATTGGTTTGTTAGGATCTTTAAGTCCGGCTCTGTTACGTTGAATAGAACGTGCAATTTTAAGAACGGCTTCATTTTGACCAATTACTTTGTTCTGAATTAATTCAGGTAATTGAGCTAATTTGTTGCTTTCTGTTTGTGCAATTCTGTTTACAGGAATTCCTGTCATCATCGAAACAACATCAGCTACGTTATCTTCTGTAACTTCAATTCTGTTGTTTTTAGAATCTTCTTCCCATTGTTCTTGCGCAGCAGCTAGATCTTTTTCTATGCGTTTTTCATCATCGCGAAGTTTGGCAGCTTCTTCATATTTTTGTTTTTTAACTACCATGTTTTTCATTTCACGAACTTCTTCTAACTGGCGTTCTAAATCAAGAATTTGTTTTGGAACGTCAATATTAGTGATGTGAACACGAGATCCTGCTTCGTCAAGAGCATCGATAGCTTTGTCTGGTAAGAAACGCTCAGACATATATCTGTTTGTTAATTTAACGCAGGCTTCAATTGCTTCTTGGGTGTAAGTCACGTTGTGGTGATCTTCGTATTTGTCTTTTACGTTATTTAAAATTGCAATTGTTTCTTCAACAGAAGTTGGTTCAACAATTACTTTTTGGAAACGTCTTTCTAAAGCGCCGTCTTTCTCAATATATTGTCTATACTCGTCTAGAGTAGTAGCACCAATACATTGAATTTCTCCTCTTGCTAAAGCAGGTTTGAACATGTTTGAAGCATCAAGTGAACCTGTTGCTCCGCCGGCACCTACAATAGTGTGAATTTCGTCAATAAAAAGAATAATATCGTCGTTTTTTTCAAGCTCGTTCATTACGGCTTTCATTCTTTCTTCAAACTGTCCTCTGTATTTTGTTCCAGCAACTAAACTTGCTAAATCAAGTGTTACAACACGTTTGTGGAAAAGGATACGGGATACTTTCTTCTGAATAATACGCAAAGCAAGTCCTTCTGCAATAGCAGATTTACCAACTCCAGGTTCTCCAATAAGAAGCGGATTGTTCTTTTTTCTACGGCTTAGAATTTGTGAAACGCGTTCAATTTCTTTTTCGCGTCCAACAACTGGATCTAGTTTTCCTTCTTCCGCCATTTCTGTTAAATCTCTCCCAAAATTATCCAAAACCGGAGTCTTAGATTTTTTGTTTGACTTATTGGCTGGATTATTGAAACTACTTTCTTTTAGACTGTCATCTTGTCCTGAATCGTCATTATACGATTCGTTTCTTGGCAAGTTTTCTAAGAATTCTTCTTCGTTTGGCGTCATGTTTAAATATTGTTCTTTAGCTATGTCATAATCTATTTTTAGTTTATTCAACAGCTTGGTTGTTGGATCGTTTTCGTTTCGTAAGATACATAAAAGCAAGTGAGCTGTGCTAATTGATGAGCTTTGGAATACTTTCGCTTCAAGAAAAGTGGTCTTCAGGGCTCTTTCGGCCTGTCGGGTAAGATGAAGATTTTTCTTTTCGGCATTTACTTCCACGCTGTGGTTAGCTGGACTCAGTATTTCTACTTTCCTGCGTAAATGATCTAAATCGACTGCTAGGTTATTAAGTATATGAATAGCTTTTCCGTTACCATCTCTTAAAATGCCCAGCATTAGATGTTCAGTACCAATAAAGTCGTGTCCTAAACGAAGGGCTTCTTCTTTACTGTATGTAATAACATCTTTTACTCTTGGTGAAAAATTATCATCCATAATATATAATTGGTATTGTAAATTTAGTGAATTACTGTTTGAAAAACAAAAACCGTACCCATCGAGAACTCCTGTCAGCTAATTGACAAAAAAAATAATAAAAAAACAGTTAAAAAACGCTTAATTTATTAACTAAAAGGCAAAATAAAGTTGTTAATAAATCATTGAAATAAGTGTAAGTAAATAGCTGAAAAAATTCCAAAAAAACGTATCTTGGCACGCTTTGAAACTAATATAATTATTTAAACATAACAACTTATGTCTGAAGGAGAAAAGTTAATTCCTATTAACATTGAAGATGAAATGAAATCAGCTTACATCGATTATTCGATGTCAGTAATTGTATCGAGAGCGCTTCCGGATGTTAGAGATGGCTTGAAACCAGTGCATCGAAGAGTTCTTTACGGAATGTATGATTTAGGTGTGACTTCAAGATCAGCCCACAAAAAATCTGCGAGAATTGTAGGAGAGGTTCTGGGTAAGTATCACCCGCACGGAGATACTTCGGTATATGATGCAATGGTGCGTATGGCTCAAGAATGGAGTATGCGTTATTTATTAGTGGATGGTCAAGGTAACTTTGGATCTGTAGATGGAGACAGCCCGGCAGCGATGCGTTATACTGAGGCCAGAATGCGCAAGATTTCTGAAGAAATTATGGCAGATATCGAAAAAGAAACTGTTGATTTTCAATTAAACTTTGACGATACATTATATGAGCCAAAAGTAATGCCAACAAGAGTTCCTACTTTATTAGTAAACGGAGCAACAGGTATTGCAGTTGGTATGGCGACAAATATGCCGCCGCACAATTTAACTGAAGTTATCAATGGTACACTAGCGTACTTAGATAATAATGATATTGAAGTAGATGAATTAATGACACATATTAAAGCTCCAGATTTTCCAACTGGTGGTGTAATATATGGTTATGAAGGAGTTCGTGAAGCTTTTAAAACGGGTAGAGGACGTATTGTAATGCGTGCCAAAGTTGGTTTTGAAGAAGTTGACGGAAGAGAGTCTATTATTGTTACTGAGATACCTTATCAAGTTAACAAAGCCGAGATGATTAAACGTACGGCTGATTTAGTTAACGAGAAAAAGATTGAAGGTATCGCAAATATCCGCGACGAGTCTGATAGAAATGGTATGCGTATCGTTTATATTTTGAAACGTGACGCTACACCAAACGTAGTTTTAAATACCTTATATAAGTATACTTCATTACAATCTTCTTTCAGTGTAAATAATATTGCATTGGTAAAAGGACGTCCTCAATTATTGAATCTAAAAGATATGATTCACTACTTTATTGAGCACCGTCATGATGTAGTAGTTAGAAGAACGCAGTTTGAATTACGTAAAGCAGAAGAGAGAGCTCATATATTAGAAGGTTTGATTATTGCTTCGGATAACATTGATGAAGTAATTGCAATTATTAGAGGTTCTAAAAATACAGAAGAAGCTCGTGATAAATTAATCGAAAGATTTAGTTTGTCAGATATTCAAGCTCGTGCTATTGTTGAGATGCGTTTACGTCAGTTAACAGGTCTGGAGCAGGATAAATTAAGAGCTGAGTTTGAAGAATTAATGAAATTAATCGAGCATTTGAAAGCTTTATTAGCAGATGTTAATTTAAGAACGAATTTGATTAAAGAAGAATTGGAGGAAATTCGCGATAAATATGGTGATGATCGTCGTTCTCAAATTGAATATTCAGGTGGAGACGTAAGTATCGAGGATTTAATTGCTGATGAAAATGTAGTCATTACAATTTCTCATGCTGGTTACATTAAACGTACAAATCTTACTGAATACAAAACTCAAAATAGAGGTGGAGTTGGACAAAAAAGCGCAGGAACAAGAGATCAAGATTTCCTTGAGCATATGTTCGTTGCAACAAACCACCAATATATGATGTTCTTTACGCAAAAAGGAAAATGTTTCTGGATGCGTGTTTACGAAATTCCAGAAGGAAGCAAAACGGCTAAAGGAAGAGCAATTCAGAATTTAGTGAATATTGAAAGCGATGATAAAGTAAAAGCTTTCATTTGTACGCAAGACTTAAAAGACAAAGATTATATCAATACTCATAATCTTGTAATGGTTACTAAACAAGGACAGGTTAAGAAAACTTCTTTAGAGAAATATTCTAAACCTCGTGCAAATGGTGTTGCTGCTATTACAATTAAAGAAGGAGATGAGTTACTTGAAGCGAAATTAACTGATGGAGAAAGCCAAATTATTTTAGCTGTTAAATCAGGTAAATTGGTTCGTTTTGAAGAAACAAAAACACGTCCGATGGGAAGAACAGCTTCAGGAGTTCGTGGAATTACTTTAAAAGATGAAACTGATGAAGTAATTGGTATGGTTACTGTTGCTAAAAATGATGTAAACGATTCGCAAATTCTTGTTGTAACTGAAAATGGATACGGAAAACGTACCAAATTAGTTGATGAAGATGGTGAAGATGTTTATAGAATTACAAACCGTGGAGGTAAAGGGGTTAAAACTCTTAATATCACTGAGAAAACAGGAAAGCTTATCTCAATTAGTGCTGTAACAGATGCGGATGATTTGATGATTATTAATAAATCTGGATTGACTATTAGAATGGCTATTGAGGATTTACGTGTTATGGGACGTGCAACTCAAGGTGTGAGATTGATTAACTTAAAAGGAAAAGACTCTATCGCTGCTGTTACAAAAGTAATGAAAGATGATGCTGAAGAAGTTGTTGTAGATGAAGATGGCAATGTTATTGAAAATGCAATCGAAAGAGTTAAACCAGACTTAGAAGTTCTTGAAGACGATGGTGTTGTAGAAGATGACGATGATGATGATTCTGAAGAAGAAATTGAAGACGAAGACGATTCAGAGGAAGAAGAATCAGAAGAATAATTATAAACCACTAAAATAAAATTAAATATACAAATTGAACATTATGAAAAGTAAATATGTAATACTTGCATCAGCACTACTGATTTCAGTAGCTACTTTTGCTCAAAAAGATCAAATTAAAAATGCTGAGAAGGCATTAAAAAGCGGTGATGCTCAAGGAGCGATCACGATATTAAAAGATGCTCAAAACTTGATCGCTAATGCTAAAGATGTTGAGCAGGCTCAGTACTATTTTGTACAAGGAAATGCTTTTTTAGAGTTAGCAAATAAAAAAGTTGAAGAAAGTAAAAACTTATCTGCAGCTGCTGACAGCTATAAAAAATTAATTGAAGTTGAAAAAGCATCTGAAAAACAAAAGTATTCAACTCAGGGAGCAGCATCGATTACTGAAATTAAAGGTAAATTGATTAATTCTGCAATTGCTGATACTCAATCTAACAAAAGTGCTGAAGGAGCTAAAAAATTATATGAAGCGTATTTGTTAGATAAAAATGATACTATCAATTTGTATTATGCAGCTTCGACAGCAGTAAATGCTCAAGATTTTGATAGTGCCCTTCCAATGTATGAAGAGTTGAAAAAATTAAACTATTCAGGAAAAGGAACGATGTATACTGCAATAAATAAAGCAAACAGTAGTGAAGATGGTTTTAACAATGCAAAAGAAAGAGATTTAGCTGTAAAGTTAGGAACTCACGAAAAACCTAAAACAGAAACTATTCCTTCAAAAAGAGGTGAAATTTATAAAAACTTAGCGTTGATTTTAGTTCAAAAAGGACGTACTGAAGATGCTAAGAAAGCGATTTCTGATGCTAGAAAAACAAATCCAGAAGATACTTCTTTGATTTTGACAGAAGCGAATTTATATTTAGAAACTAAAGATTTCGATATGTATAAAAAATTGGTTGGTGAAGCGTTAGAAAAAGAACCAAACAATGCTGATTTAGTTTTTAATTTAGGTGTATTAAGTGCAAATGCAAAGAATGCTGCTGATGCTGAGAAATATTACTTAAAAGCTATTGAAATCAATCCGAGCTATACTAATGCATACCTTAATCTTGCTGCATTAAAATTAGAAGCTGAAAGACCAATTATTGATGAGATGAATAAATTGGGAACTTCTGCAAAAGATATGAAACGTTACGATGTTTTAAAAGCACAAAGAGAGCAAGTTTTTAAAGGAGTAATTCCTTATCTTAAAAAAGCAAACGAGTTAGATCCTAAAAACGAAGATGTTTCTAAAACATTATTAGGAGTTTACAAAGCGTTAGAAATGACTGCTGAAGCAAAAGCTTTAAAAGCTACAATGAACTAATAGCTTTTACCCATTATATAAAGAAAAAACCATCAGCCACAGCTGATGGTTTTTTTATGCTTTGTTTTCAGCTTAATTTACTAGTGCCGCAGAAAGAGTAATTGTTGTGTTTAAGAGTTTAGAAATCGGACATATTTCTTTTGCTTTTGCGGCTGTTTTTTCAAATTCTTCTGCAGAAATTCCAGGAACTTTTCCTTTTAAGTCCAAATGAATTAAAGTAATAGAACCATCTTCAAAAGTTACTGTTGCCTCTGTAGATAAATCATCGGCAATAAAACCTGCTTCATTAAGTAAAAAACTTAATTGCATTGTAAAACAGCCTGAATGAGCTGCAGCGACTAATTCTTCAGGATTTGTACCAACGCCATCTGCAAATCTAGTCTTAAAAGAGAGTTGTGCTTTGTCTAAAGTTGTGCTTTGTGTACTTATAGTTCCTTTTCCTTCCATACCGGTTCCTTGCCAGTTGGCATTTGCTTTTCTTGTAAATTTCATTTTCTGTCGTTATTAGAATTAATATTAGTGTGGTTATTTTGTTGATTATCAAATATAAACAATATTTTTTAGAACGGTTTTACGAAGTTTGATGATAATGTTAAATTTCGGGTTGAAATGAGATTAAGGTTGGGGCGAATTTTACCGCAAAGCGCGCTAAGATTTTTGTTTTACATTGCGGTTAGAAAAACACAAAGTTTGCATATAAAACTTTGCGTGCTTTGCGGTGAAAAAAAAACGTTTTAACATAAAAAAGGTGTAACGAATAAATCATTACACCTTTTTTTATTGTTTAAACTTAAAACGTTATTCTTGACCTAAGTTTCTTAATTGTTTCAATTTATCTTTCCAGACATCAAGACTTTCTTTGTGGATCGCTATATTTTTACGAACTTCAAGAACAATTGAATTCTCTTTTTTAGCATTTTTAGTATTCGCAAAAAACTGAATATTATTTTCTAATTGGAAAATTTCATTTTGAACTTCCTCAATTTTACGCATCAAGAAAATCTTTTCATTGTCTAATTTGCGCGTATCGTTACTGTCGCTCAATGAATCAATTCGATTAGAAAAACGAATCATTTCAGTTTCTTTCTTGCTTAAGCTTAATTTTTCAAAAAGAGCATCAAGGATTTTGTTGAATTTTCCTTCAATATGACGTCTTGAAAATGGAACTTTTCCGTAACCTTTCCAGATCTCAATATGTTTTTTAATTGCATCTAAATCAGTTTTATGATCTCCCGTCAACTGATAAGTACGAAGAATATCTAAGTAAGCTTTTTTGTTGTCAAAAGCAGCAACTTCATCACCGTTTTCTTCTGATTTATGTTCTTTTAGTTTATCGAAATAATGGTTACAAGCGTCTTTGAATTCTTTCCAGATTTTGTCTGAATATTTTTTAGGAACGTGACCAATCTGTTTCCATTCTTCTTGAATTTGTTTCATGATTGGAGTAGTTGCATTAAAGTCAACACTTTCCTGTAATTCTTTAGCTTTGGCAACAAGAGCCATTTTCTTATTCAAATTGTCGTTTTGATCTTTTTTAATGTCTTTATAAAACGAATTTTTAAATGCATTAAAGTTTCTTACGGCAGTTTTGAATGCAGCCCAAGTCTCTTCATTTACTTCTGATGGTACTTTTCCTGCTGCGAAAAACTCATTTCGAAGCGTTTCAACTTTTTGAATTTGCACCAGCCATTGCGAGTGTGAATTTACTTTCTCTGTTCCTAAAACTTCAATCTTAGCAATGATTTCTTTTTTTGCTTCAAGATTGTTGTGTTCGTTTGCACGCTGACTTTCAAACAAAAGTTCTCTTTTGTCATGAATCTTTTTTGTCAATTCACTAAACTTGTTCCAGATAGTATCACGGTGCTCTTTAGAAACAGGACCAATATCTTCTTTCCAAAGTCTATGTAAATCTTGTAATTCGCGGAAAGCCTTACTTATGTCACTTTCATTTACAAGTTCTTCAACTCTTGCAATAATTTTTTGCTTTTGCTCTAAATTGTGTTTAAAGTCTAAGTCTCTCGCTTCACGATCTAAATGCAGATAATCATAAAAATTTTCTACATGAAAATGGTAGTTGTTCCAAACGTGATTGTATTTGTCTTTAGGAATCGCTCCAGCATTTTTCCATCTTTCTCTTAAATCATTAAAGTGTTTAAGAGTATCTTTTATGTTTTCCTGTGGATTTATCAACTCTTTTAATTCTTCTACAATCGCAAGACGATTGTCTAAGTTTGATTTTAAGTTGCTTTGTAAATGTTTAAAGTGAGCATTTCTTTTCTCTCTAAAAACATTATAATATTCATCAAATTTAGATTTCAAAGGAGAATGATATTCAAACTCTTCGTTTGGATCTTCTTTTGAAGCGTTAAACTCTTCTTTTTTCTCTTCTATAAGATGATTGTATTGTAGTAAAAATGATTTCTTTATTTCTTCAATATGGTCTTTTACAGACATTATTTTGTCTATGTTTACCAGTTTCTTTAACTCGTCAACAAGGGCGTCTAATGTAAAAGTGTGATAATCCTTCATAGGAATATCATGACGCTCTTTCAGTGTTTCGTCTTCACTTTCTTCAGCATTAGAATTTGTGATGGCATCCAGCGCATTTTGATGATCCGTCTCTTCAGTTTCTACATTTTTTTCTTCTTCAATTTCAGTATTCGAAATTGAATTTTCAGATACTGTTTCAGAAACGGGTGTTTCTATAGTATCGTTTTGTGTAGAATCAGTAGTATCGATTTCTAATTTTCCGTCTGCTTCTTGCAGGTTATCATTCTTTTCTTCTAACATTTTAAATGTATAAGGTTTTTACTTTAACAGTGCGAAAGATAGTAAAGGTGTTTCTAAATACAAAATAAATCGTTTGTTTATACGCTATTTTACGATGAAATTCTTATTTAATGAAGATGTTTAGAAATATGATATCTGTTTTTTAGATTTTTTTTTGAAGTAAATTTAAATTGAGAATAGATATGCTTTTAAGAAAAAAGCCTGAAAATTTGCACTTCTATTGTGGATTATTACTTTTATTATTAGGATGAAGAATAGGAGAGATCGTTAAAATAATCTTTTATAGGAAGTTTTTAAAACAGAATCAACATTCCGACTTCGATACCAAAGTTGTAGGTTTTGTAAGCGCCAAATGCAATACTTGGATGAACATATGCCATATCATTTTTGGTGATTTTTCTGCCAAACTCTACAAAAGCATTATTAGGAAAACCTTTGTTTATGGCATTGTGTCTAAAAGCAGCGTCGGCAGCAATCCAATTTTTACCAATAATGTACATAAAGTAGTTTTCGAATGCGGTAGTATTAATGTCATTCCTATTACTGGATCCTGCAAAACTGCTTTGATTTTCTAATGAAGTAATCCATAGGAGTTTATTCGGAATTAGATATTTTCCAAAAAATACTGCAGGAGCAAATACCCATTTTCCAGATCCTAAAGCGGGATCTGCTGCTGAATTTGAAAGCACTCTTGCACGAAAAGCGATACCTCCATTTTTTTGTTCTAAGTAAGGAATGTAACTGACACCAACACCGATATCTCCAATTCCGGTTTTATTGATTGAGGAAGTATTTGAAGAAACTAACGGAAGATCGACTCTTAAATTCCAAGCTTTGTTTCCAATTGGATGTAAGAATCGAAGTTCAGTTGTATTAAACGAGCCATTGTCTGTATCTAAATATTCATTAAAAAGTAAAATTGTTTTTAGATAGTAATGATATCGGGCTTCTGAATAAAGGTTTGATGAATTTATGTCGATATCACTAGAGTCCTGTGCCTTTGCAGAAAATGTAATCAAAAAGCATATAAAAAAAATAGTGGCGATTTTTTCATAACTACTTATTAATGAGTAGTCTAATTTATGAAAAAATACTTTACTATTTTTATTTCAGGTGCATATTACTTGTTCCATATTTTCCAAGCTTTTTCTGCCTGAAAAATAAGCATATCGTATCCATTTTTTATTACAGCTCCTCTTTCTTTCGCATTTTTTAAGAATTGAGTTTCCGCCGGATTGTAAATTAAGTCATAAGCAATATGCTTGTCTGTAAAAAACTCATATGGAAGATCTGGACAAGCTTCTATGTTTGGACTTGTGCCTACTGGTGTACAATTGATAATAATTTTGAAATTATCAAAAGTAGTAGCGTTGATTAAATTATAATCAATGATATTTTCTTTTGCTTCTCTTGAAACAAAAATGTACGGAATATCAAGTTCGTCTAGAGCAAAGGCAACGCCTTTTGATGCGCCGCCTGTGCCTAGAATAAGTGCTTTTTTATGATGTGGTTCTAATAAAGGTTTTAACGATTTTTTAAAACCGTAATAATCAGTATTATATCCTTTTAGTTTACCTTTTTTAGTGAATTTAATCGTGTTTACAGCGCCAATTAGGGCTGCTTTTTTTGAAAGTTTATCTAAAAAGGGAATGACTTGCTCTTTGTAAGGAATTGTTACATTTAATCCTTTTAAATCAGGATTATTCTTGATTAATCCTTTGAAATGATCAATTTCAGAAATATCAAAATTTTCATAGGTGTTACCGGCAAAAACTTCATCGTTGAATTTCTCTGTGAAATAACCTTTTGAAAATGAGTAACTAATATTACGACCTAGTAAGCCAAAACGTCTTTTTAAAATACCAATCATTATTGTTTTCTGTGTTTTTCGATGTAATTTCTAACTGTTTTTTTTGTCCAAACTACTGGAAATAAATCTTCGATTAAAATATAATTATCGAAGTTTAAGCGTAATCCATTACTTAAATGAAATTTTGCTTTTGTGTTATCCT
Source organism: Flavobacterium sp. YO64 (assembly GCF_004119505.1). NCBI lineage: Bacteria > Pseudomonadati > Bacteroidota > Flavobacteriia > Flavobacteriales > Flavobacteriaceae > Flavobacterium > Flavobacterium sp. YO64. The sequence continues at coordinate 23,696 of NZ_NRQV01000031.1, forward strand.
GAATCATAAAGTACAATCCTGCCAAACGATATTCGATTTCATTTTCTTCTGGAAAATATTCAGAAGCTTGTAATAAAGTTTGTATTGCGCTGTCAAATTCTCCTAAAAACTGAAGAATATCAACCCAAAATAACCACGTATCTAAGGCATGATCTCCAAATTCGACTGCTTTTCTATAACCAAATTCAGCTTCTTCAAAAAAGTTCATTTGTTTGTTTATGGTTGCATAACGCTTCCAGTACAAACGATTTTGATTGTCGATTGCTAAAGCTTTATTGACAAAAAATAATGCTTTTTGAAAGTTCTTTTGGCGAACATAAAAATCTGTAATTGCAATCCATCCTTTGTCTAAAAGAGGATCTTCGTGTACAGTCTGATTGTAATATTGTAACGCTTTTATTGAATTTCCAAGCTTTTCGTAACATTTTCCAATACGCAATAAGGCATAAGAAGTTGCGTCGTCTAATTCGATTGTACGATTATAACTTTCGATTGCTTCGTTGTATTTTTTTAGACGTTCGTAAGCTTTGGCTTTTTCCATAAATGCCCCTAAAAACTCATCGTCTATTAAAGTCGCATAATCAAAAGCGCGAATTGCATTTTCGTATTCTTTTACTCCGTAATGCAAGCGCCCAAGCTGATGCCAAGCGATTTCGCTGTACGGATTTTTGTTAATGTATTCGTTAAGATAGAGAATGGCTTCTTGGTTTTGATCTAAAAATTCAAAACAATAAACCACGTTGTATAAGGCAGATTGATCTTCTAAGTCTTCTTCAAGACATTTGATAAAGCTGTCTTTTGCCATTTCGAGGTTATCCATGAAAAGATATTCCATTCCAATCAAGTTGTACACGTCAGCATAGTCATCTGTATATTGCAGTGCTATTTTAAGTAATTCTACTGCTTTTTCGTGTTGATCTCTTTTCGAACAAATATTAGCTTTCTGGATATAAATTTCCTCGTTGTTAGGTTCAATCGCATATAACTCGTTTAAAAGCTTTTCAGCGATTTCAAGTTTGTCGTCATAAACCAGCATTTCTACTTGTACTAATTTTAAGCCTGTAGATTTTGGATGTTGGTCTAATGCAAGTTTTAAGGCCTTTTTTGCTAAATTAGCCTTGCCTATGTCTAAATAATGAAGAATGATTTCTTCAAATTCTTCAGAATCAAAAAAGAGCACTTTGTTAGTTTTTAACATCGACTCAAATTTGGATAGGGATAGGTTATAATCTTCTTCTTCGTTGCTTAATTGCATACTTTTTTTTATTTGAAATTAGCCTGTTATAAAATTAGGCAACCATATTATTGATGCGGGAAAGGAAAATTAATTGTTGTGAACAATTTAATTAACAATATGGACAGAATTCCATTTCTGTTTTTAGTCATAATCTTCTGATAACAAAAAGATTATTTGATTATTATATTTAGTAACTGAGATGTCAAGCAAGTTTCATTTGCTGTTGAAATAAGACTTAATTTTTAGTTTGTTCCTTTTTCAATATTTCATCCATAACATTTAAAATTATGGCACAGCCTTCTTTTATTTCTTCTTCTGAAATAGTTAACGGCGGTGTTATTCTTATAGCGCATCCTTCAAAGAGCAGCCAGAATAAAATTAGTCCTTTGTCTTGACAATTTAAAATGACCTGATTGGTTATTTCGGCCGTTTCAGTCATAGCGGCAAGCATTAATCCCTTTCCTCTTACTTCTTTTATCAAAGGATGTACCAAAAGCGATCTAAAGAGTTTTTCTTTCTCTAAAGTTTGCTGCATTAAATTTGTCTCAGTTAATTCCTGCAAAGTAGCAAGACAGGCTGACGCAATGACAGGATGACCTCCAAAAGTAGTAATATGTCCAAGTTTAGGATTCTCGGTTAAAAGATCCATTTTTTCTGCCGAAGCTGTAAAAGCTCCAACAGGCATTCCGCCTCCCATACCTTTTCCCATTACCACAATATCTGGAATAACATCATAGTTTTGAAAGCCAAAAAGTTTTCCTGTTCTTCCAAATCCAGGCTGAATTTCATCGACAATAAACATTGCACCAACTTCATCACAACGCTTGCGCACCTTGTGAAGAAAATTATTTTCAGGCTGAATAAAACCAGCTCCGCCTTGAATAGTTTCTAATAAAATTGCCGCTGTTCTAGTTGTGATTTTTTCTAAATCAGCTTCGTTATTAAAAGTGATAAAGTCTACATCAGGAAGTAAAGGGCGAAAAGCTTGTTTGCGCTCTTCAAATCCCATTACACTCATAGAACCCATTGTGTTTCCGTGATATGCGTTGTGACAAGAAATAAGCTGGCTGCGTCCAGTTACTCTTTTAGCTAGTTTTAAGGCACCTTCAATGGCTTCTGTACCTGAATTTACTAAATAGGTTTTATTTAAAGATTCTGGAAGCAGAGAAGCCATTAATTTGCAATATTGAACAGCAGGACTTTGCGAATATTCTCCATAAACCATTACGTGCGAATATTTGTCTAATTGGTCTTTTATGGCTTGATTGATTCTTGGGTGTTGATGTCCCAGTGTACAAGCCGAAACCCCAGCAACAAAGTCTAAATATTTTTTATTACTAGTATCGTAAATATAGGAACCAATGGCATGCGAAACTTCCATTCCTAATGGGTATGGAGATGTTTGTGCTTGGTATTTTATAAAATCTGGATTCACTATTGTTTGTTTTAAAAGTTTCAGGTTTCATGTTTCAAGTTGACTGAAAACTAAAAACTGATACTGTGACTGAATTTAACCGCAAAGATCGCAAAGTTTGCTAAGTTTTAAATCAAGTTGGTATTGTTAAAATGCAAAGTTCGCAAAGTTTCTAAAATGAAAACTGCGACTTACGCTACGACTAATTTTATAGTAAAGAAATGAAACTGAAAACCGCAACTGCGACTGAGAATTATTTCTTAGTATTAGTGCTTGCTTTCGTAGTATTTGATTTTGCAGCAGGTTTCTTTTTGTCGTAATCTCGAGTCTCTTTCCTGACTTTCATTGGGACATTCTCTTTCGCTTCTTCGTCCTTTCCTTGCTTTATTAGTTTGTCATTCATTTCATTATCTTCGGCAGTAAAAATATCATCTTTTGATTTTATTCTTTCGTCGCCGCGCCAGACGAAACCTCGTAATTTACGCGCATTTTCAGGTAAATCTTCTTCAGGATAAATATCGCCGTCGACTCTGTTGAAGAATGTAATAGTTTCTACCGCGTTATTTTCTAGAATCAAATTAATTTTACTGCTTACGTTTTTATTAATTCCAATTAATTCATTAGCGTCATTCCGCATAAAATAGACAACTTCGGTGTTTTTAATAACATCTACATCGTGAAGTTTACCTTCTCTGAATTTTCCAAATAAATTGAGCCCTTTGACTTGATTATAACCCGTTCCTAACGTGTCTTTTGAGATAAGGAAAGTATTGTTGAGGACTTTTAAAGAATCTAGTTTTTTAGTGTTATTATCGCCAATTAAATGCATAATATCACCAGTAATCTGACTGCCGCCATTCCATAAAATTGGATTTCCAATAAGTTTGGTTAAAGCCGTTTTAGAATTAGAATGTATCGAATCACATTTACCGCTCATGTCTGTTTTGTAGAAACGTACATTTTTAAAAGCCCTTAAAATACGTTCGCCTTCTTTTCCTGTAACCATTAGTTTTTGACCGTGAATATATACAGAATCATTTTCTACAAAGTTAACTGCGACAGCTCTTTTGGTTACAAACATAGAATCTTTTAGTTTGTAAACTTCGGCATAATGACCTTTTACAATACCTCGATTTATAGAATCAGTGATTTTTACATTTCGAGTTGCCGATGCAAATTCGGTATTTCGATTATAATACAAACTATCTCCTTCTATAAGTCGATCATCATATTTTATATACGATTTTCGCAGAAAATGGGCGAGGTTTTTCTTGGTATCATAAAAACCTTTTTCTGTATAAATATAGTTGGCTTTACTAGTTATAGTTGATGGTCCAAGTAAATAAGTGTGTCCAGAATTACTGTAATAATCTAAATGATTCGATTTTACAACATATTTTGGGTTGGTAAGAGTAACCGCAGTTAAAAATTGAAATTTTTTCTCTGCAACAAAATATTTTCCAGATTTACTAACTAACGTATTGTCTTTGTTGATGATAGTCCCTTTAGTATTATAAAAAACTTCTTGAACATTTCGATCAAAATTGATAGTGTCTGTTTGCAAAGTTGCATCTGGCGAAGTCATTACAGCATTTCCTGTTGCGAATGCTTTTTTGATATTTCCGCTGTATTCTGCATATTTACTGTTTAGAAACAAAGTGTCACCTTGAACCAACTGTACATTTCCGAAGGCTTTTAGATAATTTTCTTTTTGAAAAAAGTAGGCTTTGTTGCAAGTAAGAACAACACCATCATGATTTACCTTTACATTTCCAGTTAGTAAAATTCCGTCAGGTACCAAAACTTGATCAACATCTAAGAAATCAGAATGCTCTATGTTAATTTTTTTTGGCGTCTGAGCAGTTTTTGAAGCTTGTGCAGAAATGAATTGTATACTTAATAAAAGCAGACAAGATATAAAAAAGAGTAATTTCTTCAAGTGATTAAATTTTTGTCAAATTTATGAAAAAGGTTACAACCTTATATTGTTATTAGCATTAATTTATAAATGTTTATTTTTAGGTTGAGAGGTTCAAAGTTGCAAAGGTTCTAAGTTTATATTTGAAACATAGTTCAAGTTTTTTACCTATTTTAAATCTTTGTTTCTTTGAACCTTTGCAACTTTGAACCTTCTCCTGTAATTTATCAACAAAACATTTAACTCTCACGTTGTAGTGATACATTTTTGAAGTTAAAAAGTGTAAATCAAAATTTGTGTTCTTTGGGTTGTAGAAAATAGACTAAATTTAGGAATTGGTTTTTGGATTAGGATTTATGTTTCTGATTCAAGAAAGTATGTCTTAGATTTAAAAATATGATAAAAAGTAAATTATTTGCTGTTGGAACAGCCGTAACAATTTTGTTTTCGGGCTGTAAAACAAAAGATTTAAAAATGAGTGAAGTAAAAGAAGAAAATTCAAAAGAACATAAAATTGTCGTGTATCAGGTTTTTACTCGATTGTTTGGGAATAAAAATAAAACCAATAAACCTTGGGGAACAATTGAAGAGAATGGAGTAGGGAAGTTTAATGATTTTACTGATATAGCACTTAACGAAATTAAAGATTTAGGCGTTACTTATATTTGGTATACCGGAGTTCCTCATCATGCTTTGGTAGGAGATTATACAGCATACGGAATTTCAAATGATGATCCAGAGGTAGTAAAAGGTCGTGCAGGATCGCCTTACGCAGTTAAAGATTACTACAATGTAAATCCGGATTTGGCAGTAAATCCAGCAAATAGACTGCAGGAATTTGAAGACTTAATTGCCCGAACGCATAAAGCGGGTCTAAAATTAATTATTGATATTGTTCCCAATCATATCGCCAGAAAATATGAGGGCAAGAATAATCCAGAAGGGGTTAAAGATTTTGGAGCTGATGACGATGTAAATGTGGAATACAAAAGAAACAATAACTTTTATTATATTCCAAAAACACACTTTGAAATTCCTGATGGAGATATTCCGTTAAACGGAGAAAAAAATCCTATGGTTGATGGTTTTTTTGATGAAAATCCTGCAAAATGGACAGGAAATGGTTCACGTAAAGTAAAGCCAGATCAAAATGACTGGTACGAAACGGTAAAGGTGAATTATGGTGTTCGTCCTGACGGCTCAAAAGATTTTCCAGAGCTTCCAGCTGGATTTGATCAGAAATCATTTCAAGAACATTTTGCATTTTGGCAGGATAAAGATGTTCCTGATTCTTGGAAAAAATTCAAATCAATTGCTTTGTATTGGACTGGAAAAGGTGTTGATGGTTTTCGTTATGATATGGCCGAAATGGTTCCGTATGAATTTTGGAGTTATATGAATTCAGCCATTAAAATGAAAAATCCAAACGCTTTTTTATTAGCAGAAGTTTACAATCCCAATGAATACAGGAATTATATTCGTTTAGGTAAAATGGATTATTTATATGATAAAGTTGAAACGTATGATAAATTGAAAGACATTATTCGCGGAAAATCTACTCCAGATGGATTGTCGAATATCCAAAAAGGAATGTCAGATATCGAACATCATATGCTTCACTTTCTAGACAATCATGATGAGCAGCGTTTAGCTTCGCCTGAGTTTGCAGGAACACCTGAGAGAGGAAAACCTTTAATGGTGGTTTCAACAACTTTAAGCACGTCGCCTACCATGATTTATTTTGGACAGGAAGTGGGAGAGGCTGGAAACGAAAATGCGGGTTTTGGCACTCGTTCGAGAACTTCTATTTTTGATTATATCGGAGTTCCAAATCATCAAAAATGGATGAATGATGGTAAGTTTGACGGCGGACAGCTTTCGGAATCAGAGAAAAACTTGCGAGATTTTTACAAGCGCTTATTGAATTTCTCTATAAAGAGCCCGGCTTTAATGGGAAGCTTTCAGGAAATACAATCTGAAAATCGTCAAAATAATGTTGGATATGACGAATTGCTTTATTCATACGTTCGCTGGTCAGAGAATCAAAAGCTTGTGATAATTGCCAATTTTTCTTCAGAAAAAACTAGTGAATTCGAATTGAAAATTCCTGCTGATGTCATTGCAAAATGGAATTTAAAAGAGGGAGAGTATAAACTTACTGATCAATTGTATCAGCAAAATTCTGTATTGCTAAAAGTGGAAAATGGAATAGGCAAGGCTAAAATTAAAATTCTGCCTTCTGAATCATTTATTTTTGAGCTGCACTAATATAAAAAAAGCTTGTTTGAAGTGATTAATTGATTCTTCAAACAAGCTTTTTAGATGTCTTTTAAAAGTGAAAGGATTTCTGTAATCGAAAATTTCGCACCGCAGACGAACTCATCTGAAGCTCCGTAATAGATCGTCAATGTTTCTCCATCGGGATCTAAAATATGGCCATTTGTAAATACAACATTTCCAAAAAAGCCGCTTAATTCATAATTTGTTTTAGGAAACATAATTGGGTCTTCTGTTCTAGCCAGAACTTTTGTTGGGTCTTCAAAATCCATTAAAAAAGCACCTAAACAATATTGATGGTTTTCATTAGCTCCATGATAAATTTCTAACCAGCCTTTTATGGTTTTTATGGGAGCAGCACCAGCACCAACTCTTTTACTGTCCCAATATTCTTTTCTAGTTTTGATAATACAATGATGATTTCCCCAGTGAATACCATCTGGAGATGAAGCTATCCAAATATAATTACCTCCAATATCTACGCTGCTGGGGCGATGTAAAGCATAGAATAATCCGTTTATTTTTTCTTCAAAAATAGCACAGTCTTTATTGTGAGGAGGTAATATCATGCCGTGCTTTTCAAATTTTTGCCAATCTACAGTAGTTCGTAAGCCAACACCAACACCATTTTCTGATACAGAAGTAAAAGTCAGATAATAAATTCCATCAATCAAGACAACGCGGCAATCTTCAATTCCAAATGTTTCCAGTATGCCTTCTCCAACCAGTGATGGGTAATTTTCTGGCTCATAAAAAGTACGTCCATCTTCACTGCATAATAAACGAAGATGCGAAAGTGTGGTTAAATAATCAGCACCTTTATAGTTTATTACTCTTGCGTCTGTTGCTATTAATTCGGGATCGTCTTTTTTAATCTCAATGATTTCAATAGTTCCTTTATTAGTTAATATTGGAAAAGAGATGTTGTTTTTGGTTTGTTTTGGTCGTTCGGCAACTCTTACAAGGAGCCAGATTTTATTCTGAAATTGAAATACTCCAGGATTTAAAAGGCAGGTTATTTCCAATCCTTCTTTGCTTGGAGTTAGATCGGAAGGCGACAGCAGTGGATTTTCTGTAAAACGAACGGCTATATCTTTCATACATTCTGTCTTTCTTTGGTAAATAAAAAAAGCTGATACATAATTTGTATCAGCTTTTGTGTGTTATACTTTTTTTACTTTTTTCAAAGCTTCAATATAATTTTCGTTTACTTTTTCCCAGTTTATATGTTCGTAAAAAGCATCGATATAACTTCCTTTTCTATTTTGATAATCCAAATAATAAGCATGTTCCCATAAGTCAATTCCCATAATTGGCGTTCCTGGAATTAATGCATTTTTCATTAAAGGATTATCCTGATCTTCAGTTGTGGTGATTTGTAATTTTCCATATCTGTCAACAACAAGCCAAACCCATCCAGAACCAAATTGTTTTTCAGCTTGTCCTTTAAACTGACTGGTTAAGTTGTTAAAAGATCCAAACTCTTTATTAATAGATCCTGCTAGAGTATCTTTTGGAGTTTGCTCTTTTTGCGCTAAAATGTTGAAATAAAGAGTATGGTTATAATATCCTCCAGCATTCTGGCGAAGTTTTGCGTTGCTTAAATCTAATTTTTTTAGAATGTCTGCAATTGGCATGTTTTCGTACTCAGTCGATACAATCTCTTTGTTAAAATTATTTGTGTACGTTAGATAGTGTTTAGAATAATGTGTTTCTAGAGTCAATGATCTTATTGCAGGAGATAATCCGTCATATCCAAAAGGAAGTTTTGTCATTTCAAATGAACCTGGATCTGCCTTTACATCATTTGGTGACCCGATCATTATTTTTTCCTCTTTAGTAGGAAGAGGAACCTCGACAACTTCAGTTAGTTTATTATCGTTACAAGAAAATAACAGTAAAAATGAAGGCAAAATGCTGAAAAGGACAATGTTTTTCTTCATAATGTTAATTTATTTTGATGTTAATGAATTGATGATCTCGATATAGCACTCTTTAGCTTCATCAACAGAAATATGACTAATCTGCATCCAAGCATTGGTTTTGAAAGCATCTCGTAAATCAAAATTTTCAGATTGATTGTACACAGCAGTTCCAAAAGTTGCTTGTTTGTAATAGGCATAAAGTCTTAGCTGCACATCTTGCGGCAGTGAGGCTTGAGTCATTTTTAGAGCAGTTTCAACAGCCTCTGAAAAACGAGTATCTAAATCTTTTTTTGTCATTTAAGCTTTTGTAGCGATAATAGTTTTTCCGCCAATTGCTTTTTGGTCCAGAACCACATTAATTGGCGTACCTAAAGGTAAAAATAAATCTACTCTCGAACCAAATTTTATAAATCCGGCATCAGTACCTTGAATAACCTGCATTCCTTCTTGAGCGTAATTTACAATTCTGCGTGCCAAAGCACCTGCAATTTGTCTGTATAGTACTTGACCAAAAGTATCATTTTCGATTACAACAGTTGTTCTTTCATTTTCTTCACTAGCTTTTGGGTGCCATGCAACCAAAAATTTACCAGGGTGGTATTTACTGAATTTAATAATTCCGTCCATTGCGTAACGTGTAACGTGAACGTTTATTGGCGACATAAAGATAGAAACTTGTAAACGTTTATCTTTGAAATATTCTCCTTCATAAACTTCTTCAATAACTACCACTTTTCCGTCAACAGGAGCAAGAATATGATCGCTGTTTCTAACCGCAATTCTTTTTGGGTTTCTGAAAAATTGTAAGATGATAATTAAAATCAATAATGCTGCTATTTGAACAAGCATTCTCAGCCAATTGATATCTATAAATCTATCAGCAATTACAAGTACGGCAACAGTAAAAACTGTTCCTAATAAAATAGATGGGGCTCCTTCTTTATGAAACATAATATAAAATTTGATAAAATAAAAATATAATTGGTGCTACAAATATAACACTATCTAATCGATCTAAGATACCGCCGTGTCCCGGCATGATAGAACCGCTGTCTTTTACGCCGGCAATTCTTTTAAATTTTGATTCAATCAAATCACCAATAGTGCCAAAAACACTTACGATTAAAGCGATAATAGTCCATATTAAAATAGATTTTGCGCTAAAAGCTGGATTGGGCTGAATGTATAATTTTGAAATCAAGAAACCTGCAAAAGCGGCAAATACAGCTCCGCCAAGAAATCCTTCAATTGTTTTTTTAGGAGAAACACGCTCAAAAAGTTTGTGTTTTCCCATCGATTTTCCAACTAAATAAGCAAAAGTGTCATTAGTCCAGATTAAGATGAATAAGCCAAGAATAATTTTTGGATTATAATCGTTAGTTCCAAAGGAAATTTTGACAATAAAAACAAAAGGAAGTGTAATGTAACCTAATAAATACAAGTATTTAGATGAGATGCTTACTTTTTGAACGGAGTCGTAAAATAAGAATAGAATACATTTAATTGAAACCACAATTGTAACAGCAAGAAGTATAAGATCTAACTGCTGTATATTGAGTTCTAAGTTTAAATTTGATTTGAATAAATTGTTTAAGTAAGCGGCCGTTTGTTTACCGTAATGACTTACAAGTACTATAGCACTGTAAAGCAAGGTTCCAAATAAAATTGAAAAGACTTTATTGAGATTTACTAAGTTAGAAAACTCATAAATCGTAATAACTAGAAAAATGCCAAAAAGGAGGATAAAGCTTTCAGTCGAAAACAAGATTGAAGTTAATAACAGAGCAATATAAACAGCACCAGAAATGGTTCTCTTGAGTGTTTCATTCATCTTAAAGATCTTCTAAGAGCAGTAAATACAAATTCTTGGCAACACTTCCGTATTGCGTAAAATCTTCTTCTTTTGCTTTTTCGAAATATTTTATTGTGGTAATATTAGTTGGAATATCTCTATCGTATTTACGTTTAATGGCTGTTAAACCATCACTTTTCATAGGTAGAATTTGACTTGTAGTGGCAATGATTACAATATTTGCCGGTAACTCGTTTGGTTTGTTTTGTCTAATTTGTTTTGATGAAAATAAAATAGAACCTTCATCGGCTATAAGATTTTCACAGACCGCCAAAAGAAATTTTGGTTTAGTAGGTGCAGTATAAAATAATTTATTTTCATCTAATAAATTAAATAGAGCTGGTTCGTAGCATAATACTTCACTTTCAAACCAATCATTCTCTTCAAGGATATTTTCAAACTGTTCAGCAAGTTCTTGGTTGTTTTCGCAATACAAGAATTTTCCGCCATTTTTTTTGAAATTGAAAATGAATTGCTCGTCAAGAGACAAATGACTATTTTGGACTGGATTTCCTCCATATTCACTTTCATGTTCTTCGTCAGAAGCGGATTCACTGGACCCAAATATTTTTTTGAAAAAATTCATTTTTATATGAAATGCTTTACATGTTAATTGAAAACGTTCAAAGATAAAAAAATCTTAATTCAAAAGGCTATTTTGAATTAAGATTTTAAAAAATATTACATATTTCCTGATTAATTTACGAAACCACTTCTTCTAAATTTTTGTCAAAAGTACGTTTTCCGAAAATTGCTTCTAAGTCATCTTTAAAGATAACTTCTTTTTCTATTAAGATATCAGCAAGCTGATTTAACTTGTCTTTGTTTTCTTCAAGAATCTCAATTGCTCTTTGGTATTGACCTTCAATTAATTCTGAAATTTCTTTGTCAATAATTTTAGCTGTTTCGTCAGAATATGGTTTTGAGAAATTGTATTCACTTTGTCCGCTTGAATCATAATAAGTAACATTTCCGATTTTATCATTCAAACCGTAAATCGTTACCATAGCACGAGCTTGACGTGTTACCTTTTCTAAATCGCTTAAAGCACCAGTAGAAATTCTGTCGAAAGTTACTTTTTCAGCAGCTCTTCCTCCCATAGTAGCACACATTTCGTCTAACATTTGATCTGTTCTTACGATTTGTCTTTCTTCTGGTAAGTACCATGCAGCTCCTAAACTTTGCCCGCGAGGTACAATAGTTACCTTAATAAGTGGTGCTGCGTGTTCTAGCATCCAGCTTACAGTAGCGTGACCAGCTTCGTGAATAGCAATTGCTCTCTTTTCGTCTGGAGTGATAATTTTGTTTTTCTTTTCTAGACCACCAATGATTCTATCTACAGCGTCAAGGAAATCTTGTCTGTCAACTGCGGTTTTGTTGTTACGAGCTGCAATTAAAGCGGCCTCGTTACACACGTTTGCAATATCAGCACCTGAGAATCCAGGAGTTTGTTTTGCTAAGAAATCTAAATCAAGTCCTTCAACTTTTTTGATTGGTGCTAAATGCACTGCAAAAATTTCTGCTCTTTCGCGAATGTCTGGTAAGTCTACAAAAATTTGTCTGTCAAAACGACCAGCACGCATTAAAGCTTTGTCAAGAACATCAGCTCTATTGGTTGCTGCAAGAACAATTACGTTAGAGTTTGTACCAAAACCATCCATTTCAGTCAATAGTTGGTTCAATGTATTTTCTCTTTCGTCATTTCCGCCAGACATATTGCTTTTTCCTCTTGCTCTACCAACGGCATCAATCTCATCAATAAAGATAATAGCAGGAGATTTTTCTTTAGCTTGTTTGAATAAGTCACGTACACGTGATGCACCAACTCCAACAAACATTTCTACGAAATCAGAACCTGATAATGAGAAAAATGGAACTTGCGCTTCGCCGGCAACAGCTTTAGCTAATAATGTTTTACCAGTTCCTGGAGGTCCTACAAGTAAAGCTCCTTTAGGAATTTTACCTCCAAGATTAGTATATTTTTCAGGGTTTTTAAGGAATTCTACAATTTCTTGAATTTCTTCTTTTGCACCTTCTAAACCAGCAACATCTTTAAATGTAGTTTTGATATCTGTTTTCTCATCAAAAAGTTTTGCTTTCGATTTTCCAATGTTGAAAATTTGTCCGCCGCCGCCTCCAGCACCGCCTGACATTTTACGCATAATAAAAATCCATACACCAATAATGATGATGATTGGAAGCAGACTGATTAAAATGTCAGTCCAGTTGTTTGCTTCTTTAAAATCATAATCGATTAATTTTTTTTCAGCTTTTGCTCTGTCAAGCTTTTCTTGAAAAGATTTTAAATCACCAAACTTGGTAGTATAATGTGGTCCTTTATTTGGTCTATCAAATAGATCTTTAGCTACCTTTTTATTTGCTGGATCTTTAAGTCCCGCATCAGAAAGGTAAATTTCAGCATCCTTGTTATTAAAAATAATAACATTTTTAATTTCTCCCTTAGCTAACATATTGTCAATGTTAGAAGATTTAAGTTGAGCTGGTTCGCTCATACTTGATCCACCGGTTGCAAAACTTATAAATAAAAAAACTAGAAGTATTGCGGTGTATATTAACCAAGGACTTATTTTAAATTTACTCGGATTTGGATTATTATCTTTAGCCATTAGAAAAAATTTTCTTTAGTATTTGTTTTCGATTGTAGTTATTTTGGCATCACCCCAAAGACTCTCGATATTGTAGTATTCACGAATGTGTTTCTGGAAAACATGTACCACGATGTGCACATAATCCATCAGAACCCATTCTGCATTATCGGTTCCTTCTACGTGCCAAGGTTTGTCTTTTAAATCTTTAGAAACTGTTTTTTGAATTGAGTTGACAATGGCGTTAACTTGGGTATTTGAGGTTCCGTTGCAAATTACAAAATAGTCGCAAACCGCCGTATCTATATCTCTTAAGTCAAGAATATCGATGTCATTTCCTTTTACTTCTTCAATCCCTTTGATTATGTTCGCCAATAGAACATCATTATTAATAGTCTTTTTCGCCATGAATTATTTTATATGAATTTGTAAAGTTACCAAATTTTGTGATTATTTTTGATGCTTAACAAAATATTAAATTAAGTTATTTAAATTATTTAGATGAAACTAATCAAACTCGATGCCATAGATTCTACAAATGATTTCTTAAAATCATTGTCAAGTCAAGATGAACTGGAGAATTTTATGGTCGTAACTGCTGAAAATCAAACAAAAGGCAAAGGGCAAATGGGGGCGAAGTGGGAGTCTGAGTTAGGTAAAAACTTAATTATGAGTGTCTTGGTAAAAGATTTTGTGTTTGATTATGAACGGGTTTTTAATTTAAGCATTGTTGTTTCTTTAAGTGTTTTAGAAGTCTTAAAAGAATTAAATATTCCTGAATTATCTATAAAATGGCCAAACGACATTATGTCATATAATAAAAAAATAGGTGGCATACTTATCGAAAATACCTTAAAAAGTGATGGCAGAATCGTGTCAGTTGTCGGATTAGGGTTGAATGTCAATCAAACTAATTATGATGAATTGCCAAACGCTTCTTCGCTTGCCGTTATTTCTGGGAATACTTTCGATAAAGAATCTTTAGTAGTTTTGATCGTTGAAAAAATGAAGCAGAAAATGGATTTATGGCAGTCATCAGCTTCATTTTTCTGGGATGATTATTTTAATTTCTTATTTCGAAAAGGAGTTCCAATGCCTTTTAAAAACCTTAATCCAAAAACATCGGGACATAATTTCATGGGAATTATTCAAGGAGTATCTTCAGTTGGTAAATTGCAGGTTTTGTTAGAAGATGATTCAGTTTCCGAATTTGATATTAAGGAGATACAGATGCTTTATTGATAGGTACAAAGGTCGAAAGTGGTAAAGGTGGAGAGGTTTTTATCTGCTAAATCTTTGTTTTGTTTTTAAACCTCTAATGCTTTTGTGTTTTTTGGTGCTATTTTTCTATTCCAATACATAATGTAGATTGTTCCTAAAATAGAGGGAGCCATCCATGTAATGATATTTCCTAATCCAATTCCAGCCACTATAAAAGCTGTTATAGAGGCAATCAATGCACCAATCATTTTGCCAATATGTTTAGATAGCCATTTTTTCTTTATTTCCGAGACGTTTTTGAAGAAAATAAAATCCTTTAGAGTCATATAAAATCCAAAAGCGCCAAAGAAAGTAAATAAAATACCATTTTCAACAGAATTCAATTGGCAATACAATCCAATAGAAATCATTATCACAGAAAAGAATAACATACTTCCCGAAATAAGTTTGTCTGTAAAATCAGCTTTTTGTTTGTGTTTAAAAGTTAAAGCTCTATTTCCAGAAATAACCAGGTAAATAGTAAATAAACCAATTAAGAACAAAAAGATATTTTGATGCTTTGGCATCCAGCAAATTGGAACAGAGATAAGTGAACTAGTAATCATTCCGATAGAGAAAAGTTTTCCCATTCTTTTGTGTAATACGCCGCCTTTTTTAACGATGATACTTCCAATTCCAGTAATTAGCCCAATTCCGCCAAAAAAAGCGTGAATGTAAATTAAGATCTTAATAGTTGATTCCATTTTGTGGTTTGTTAGTTTTGATGGATCAAACTTCGGGCAATAATTTATTTTGTAATAATTTATAGTACTGAATTGTATTTTTTTGAGGATGAACTGTTTTTTTTGGGAAGGTTCTGAGGCTCTGAGTAGCTAAGGTTCTAAGGTTTAAATTGACATGACAAAAAAAAGTCCAATCATTCGATTGGACTTTTTATTTATATTTCACAATTAATAATTCACCATTATTAAAGTTTCGTCATATTAGTTGCTAGAGTTTCAATAAACTTGCTGATAGGTCCTTTGATCATCATTCCCATCATAGCGTTAAATTCACCATCAAATACTAATTGAACAGCACTTTCTGAATCAGAAACACTGTCAATATTTGAAACTAAAGTAAATGGAAGTTTATCGCTTGCAGCACCCAAAACAATTTTGTTTGGAGCTGTTTTTTCTTTCATTTTAAGTTTGATTTCCGGCATACCTTTCAATCCAAAAATAAAAGCGTCTTCACCAATTACTTCAAATTTAGCAATATTATCCGGCATTAATTTTTCGAAATTCTTAACATCAGTCAATAAATCAAATAGATCCTGAGCTGATTTCTGAACTGTAACTTTTGGACTTTCTAAGTTCATATTTTTTTGTTTTGTTATTTGTTTTTTAATGCAAATGTTTTTTTACCGCAAAGGGCACAAGTTTTTTTATGTTACTTTGACTTTATTTAAGTTCGCAAAGCTGGGATTTAAATAAAGTGCGAAGCGATTTTTTAGAAAATCTAAAATCTATTCAGGTTGTCCCCAAGTCGATGGACTTTCGTTCCATTCAAGCAAAGTTGATTGTTGATCTTCAGTAATGTATTGTTTTTGAACGGCTAAATCAAGCAGATTTTCGTAGTTGCTTAATGTATACAAATCGATATTAGCGTTTTTGAAGTTTTCTTCGGCAACATTAAAGCCATAAGTAAAAATTGCTGCCATACCTTTAATGTTCGCACCTTCATTGCGTAAAGCTTCAACAGCCATCAAACTGCTGTTTCCAGTACTGATTAAATCTTCAACAACAACAACATTTTGTCCTTTTTGTAAAAAACCTTCAACTTGGTTTTGTCTTCCGTGCTTTTTTGCTTCTGGACGCACGTATACAAACGGCAGTCCAAGACTTTCAGCAACCAGAATACCAACTCCAATCGCTCCAGTAGCAACACCGGCAATTACGTCAGGTTTTCCAAATTGTTTTTCAATGTTTTTCGCAAACTCATCACGAACGTAATTTCGGATGCTTGGAAATGAAAGAATTAACCTATTATCGCAGTAAATAGGAGATTTCCAACCAGAAGCCCATGTAAAAGGATTTTCGGGATTCAATTTAATTGCATTTATTTGCAAAAGCAATTCGGCTGTTTTTTCGGCAGTATCTTTATTAAAAATCATAGTACAAATGTATAAAGTTTTTGTGAACGACAAACCACTTTTTTTGACAAATGAAATCTCAAGAGAGACCGATTTTCAATTATTCTTGTTAGAGAGTATTGATATTGAGCAGCTTATTGTCAAAATGTTTCAAAATAAAATTCAAAAGGCTTATTTGTATCATCCTGACGAAAAGGAGATTATGAAGACTCTTAAAGCCAAAATTCCTGTAAATAAAGCTGGAGGCGGTTTTGTTTACAATAAAAAAGGAGAGGTTTTGTTTATCTTTAGAAATGGAAAATGGGATTTGCCAAAAGGCGGTATCGAGAAAGGCGAGGAAATCGAAGCAACTGCAATGCGCGAAGTTGAAGAGGAAACCGGCGTAAACCAACTTCGAATAACAAATAAACTGCAAAAGACGTATCATATTTTTAAACGCAACGGAAAATATAAACTCAAAGTCACGCATTGGTTCGAAATGTATTCTGATTTTGAAGGAACTCCACAAGGTCAGCTTGAAGAAGGAATCGAAAAAGTGGCGTGGCTGAATCCTGAACAAATCAAAGAAGCTTTAAAAAATTCTTACGAGAATATTAAATTATTATTTGAAGAAGAAAAAAAGGTTAAAACAGATTAAAGTTTATTTTCTAGATATAGATTTTTTTTGTAGTAATAAGCTGAGTATTAGAGTGTAGAAATTAAATTTAATTTGTATTTTCGTTTACATGTAAATTAACTCATTAAATGTAAATTCTATGTCATTTCAAGCGTATTTAAAGACAATTAAAGAAAAAACGGGCAATGGTCCAGCTGAATTTAGAGTTTTGGCAGAACAAAAAAGCTTTACATTAGACGGGAAACTTAAACCCGAAGTAAAAGCCGGCGAAATTGTAAACTGGCTTAAAGAAGATTTTGATTTAGGGCAAGGACATTCAATGGCAATTTACGCTTTGCTAAAAGGTATTAAGGACGAAAACAGCAAATAACGAATTTAAAGGTGTAGGATTTAGAAGAAAAAAGCAACTGATTTCTAAGTTGCTTTTTTTTTTTACCGTCTTTACGACTTATCGTTGCGGGCGCAAAGCCACAGACATTTGCGCAGCGTGCGACACTTTGCGAAGTCGGGAGACTTCGTACAGCACCTATGAACACTTCGTAGAGCGGGTTGAATGTATTTTACATTTGTATATTTTGTACAAATTACTTGTGCAATGTAAAATTATTTGTTTACTTTTGTGCTATAATTAATTACGGAAAACCGTAAGTATTAAAACAAAGAAACGCGCCATTTACTGTTGCGTTTCAAAGTTTTCTAAGTTCTAAAAATTACTTTTATAATCAACTCAATTACGATGGCCGTCGTAAGGTCGATTATAAAGTCTTTTAATTTAAAGTTTTTCATATAAGATGAGCTTTAAGTTAATATTCAGTTTAGGGAAGTGACCTCCAATAGCCTGCAGGTTTGTTGACATGGTTGTTTTCATAATACTGTTTTAAATTTTAAATTAATTGCCCTCTTACAATGTAAGCAGGGCTTTTCTGCTTAATAATATTGTTGAATACAAACTTAGTCTTTTGTTCTTTTGTAGGCAAGGCTTCAATGTTACCTACTTTTCTCTTTTATTAACAAGTGCTTACGGAAGCGGTTTAATTTACTATAAAAAACGAACATGTAACTTAACTTCCAGATAGTATTTACTAGCATATAAAAAATAACCAAAATGTATGATTTATACATTTCAAAGGTGTTGATAACTATTGTAATATTTTTGCTTTGTTGATATTAACTAGCTTTTTTTAGATATTTAAGTGCAATTTTACCCAGCTCTACGAAGCGTTCACTTTGCTGATTGCTGTGTGAAGTCTCTCGACTTCAT
Organism: Flavobacterium sp. YO64; assembly: GCF_004119505.1. NCBI lineage: Bacteria > Pseudomonadati > Bacteroidota > Flavobacteriia > Flavobacteriales > Flavobacteriaceae > Flavobacterium > Flavobacterium sp. YO64. The sequence continues at coordinate 42,157 of NZ_NRQV01000031.1, forward strand.
AATAATACCAATAATCTGCAAAATGAATATTTTTTTAGGAATAGAATAAATAGGAACTGTTACGAAGTGTTCAATTCGTACATCACCTATGAACACTTTGTAAAGCGGGTCTTTTTTTAATTGGAAGTTAACTTTGATTATGATTTTGATTAGGTTAAAGGGTGGACATTCGTGTTACCACAACTTTTGATTAAAAAAAACTCTACAAAACTCGATATACAGGATACTGCATATGCGCCTTTTCATAATAAACAGAATGTTTGTAAATCCAGTTTAATTGAGCATCAGGATTTTTAGCAAATTCTACATCAGTTTGTTTTTTAGCTTCTAATTCTGCTTTTAGAGTTGGATTATCTTTTAGAAGTTTTGCGGCTGTATCTTCAAAAATATATTCTGAATAATGTTCTTTTTGCTGCAAAATAGGATCGAAGAAATTCCAGTTAAAGAACGAATCAACGCCTTCTGGTTCAAAAGCTTCTACGAGATATTTTACGCCTTTTTGGTTTGTTGGAACCAAGTAATCACCTTTAGCGAAAGCCATTTTTACAATTTTAGAAGTTATTACGGTATTGTAGTGTAAATAATGTCCTTCGTAAGCATTTGGAACCGTTTTAAAATCGGCAATTTTATAGCTTTCAACCTCGATAATCGTATCGTTTTTAAGCTGAAAATAAGAGATATTGTTATTCTTTAAAAGATCAATAATATTCCAATATCCGCGCGGAATAATATAAGCAGTTGGAATCACAACTTCTTTCACCGATTTGAATTCTTTGATATAGGGAACATCTTTTTTATACGGTTTATTTCGGTCATAATATAAACGGTTTCCTGTTGTGGCTTCACTTTTTTTGTAACCTGCTTCATATCCTAAAAATGAAAAAGTAGTGGCTTTTGTGCTATCCAATTCCCATTTTAAAGTATAGGATTTTTTGGGTTGATATTGCTCTAAATTTTTTACTCTTAAATCTTTTATCTTTTGATAATTCGCATCGGTAAAATCTAAAGTCGATTTTGTGTATTCGTACGTCATTTTTACACGTTCGGCATATTTTTTCAGCATATGTGTTTCAACCACAAAACCAATTGTATTAAATAGAGACGTATAGCCTGTTGTATATCTTGGGTTATCTACAAATTGCCCAAAACCTTTGTCTGGTGTGTCTTTAAAAGAATCTACGTATGGCGTTGTTTCAATTTTCTTTTTCTGTAAATCTTTCACTAAAGCGGGCATCATTTCGGTATTCATAAAATCGCCCAAAACAGTTCCTAACTTATTATGCTGTGTCATAATATAGGTTAATTTGTATTGATAATCAGATCCGTTGCTTACGTGATTATCGATAAAAACATCTGGATTTATTTTTTGGAAAATCTCGACAAAACTTTTCGTATTTCGAGTGTCAGATTTCATTAAATCGCGATTCAAATCATAGTTTCTGGCATTTCCTCTAAAACCATAAATTTCTGGTCCGTCTTGATTGGTTCTTGTAGTCGAGTTTCGGTTTAAAGCACCGCCAATATTGTAAACAGGAATGGTAACTAAAACGGTGTTTTTTGGTGCTTTAATTTTTCCAATTGCCAAATCTCTGTAAAATTGCATTGTGGCATCGATTCCGTCAGGTTCACCGGCATGAATTCCGTTATTAATAAAAAGAACGGCTTTGTTTTTCTGAATTTTATCAAAATCAAATTCTTTGTCAGAATTATAAACAATCATGTGCAAAGGTTCTCCAGAATCAGTCAAACCCATTTCTTTCATTTGAATCGTTGGAAAATCAGTCGCTAATAGTTTGTAATAGGCAATAGTTTCTGGGTAAGAAGCCGCTTGATTTCCGTTTCCTTTCTCAAAAAAGGTATCGTATTTTTTATTGTTTTGAGCGCAAATGGTTATTGTAAAAAGTGAAAAGAGAATGGTAAAAAGTTTCATGGTTAGGTTTTTAATAGGAATCAAATATATGATTTAGTTTTATTTGTTTCAAGTTTCAAGTCCTAGGTTTGATCTACTTTGTATGTGGTTTTACCGCAAAGAGCGCAAAGTTTTATATAGTTTAGTTTTTATAAGAAAGCGCAAAGAGTTCGCAAAGCTTTATGTTTAAACTTTGCGAACCTTGCGTATAATCATTGCGTGCTTTGCGGTTAAACAACTTGAAACAATGGAAACATGAAACTTGAAACAAAACTTTTTTCCCTACTTTTGCAAAATGAATAAAAAACACCATTCCAACAACATACTTTCGAATTTAGGTATTGAAAGCTTAAACGAAATGCAGGAAATGGCGCAAGATGCCATTTTGAACGAAAACAATGTTTTATTACTTTCTCCAACAGGATCAGGAAAAACATTGGCTTTTTTGCTTCCTATTTTAGAATTATTACAGCCTGAGATACTTTCAGTTCAATGTTTAATTTTAGTGCCTTCGCGCGAATTAGGGCTGCAGATTGAACAGGTTTGGAAAAAAATGGGAACACAGTACAAAGTAAATATTTGTTATGGAGGACACTCGATTGATACTGAAATTAAAAATTTGAGTAATCCGCCGGCCGTTTTAATTGGAACTCCAGGAAGAATTGCAGATCATATTGACAGGGAAACTTTTCGAACAGATAAGGTTCAGACTTTAATTTTGGACGAGTTTGATAAATCGCTTCAATTAGGGTTTCATGAGCAGATGTCTTTTATAATTGGAAGATTACCTAAAGTGAATAAAAGAGTTTTGGTTTCGGCAACGTCTGATATCGAGATTCCAAAATATACAAGAGTGGTTAATCCAACTGTTTTAGATTTTATTCCTGAAGAAGAGGAAAAGACTAATCTTTCTATGAAAATGATTTTGTCTCCTTCAAAAGACAAATTAGAAAGTTTGTTTAATTTGATTTGTTCTTTAAAATCGCAATCGGCTATTATATTTTGTAATCACCGTGATGCTGCAGAACGTATCAGTGACACTTTGAATGAAAAAGGAATTTATGCTACGTATTATCATGGCGGAATGGATCAGGATGAACGTGAACGTGCTTTGATTCAGTTTAGAAATGGAAGTGTGAGTTATCTTGTTACAACAGATCTTGCTGCACGCGGATTGGATATTCCGGAGATGAAACATGTTATTCATTATCATTTGCCTTTAAAGGAAGACGAATTTACACATCGTAACGGACGTACTGCACGTATGCAGGCAACGGGAACGGCGTATGTTATCGTTCATGAAAGTGAAAAACAATTGGATTATATCGATTATGATATGGAAATCCTTGATGTGAAGAATACGACAGCTCTGCCAAAACCACCTGAATTTCAAACGATTTACATTAGCGGCGGAAAAAAAACAAAACTGAATAAGTTTGATATTGTTGGTTTCTTTTCTCAAAAAGGGAAATTGGAAAAAGGTGATTTGGGACTTATCGAGGTAAAAGATTTTGTTTCGTTTGCGGCAGTAAAATTCGGAAAAGTAAAAGAGCTGCTTAAGAATATTAAGGACGAAAAAATGAAAGGGAAAAAGTTTAAAATTGAGGTGGCTCGTAATGTGGTAAAGAAAGAGGAGGAGAAGAACAATAAATATTAAATAACAGAAAATTGCTGGTAATTTACTAGTTTTAATTTTATGTAATTGTATATCAGGTTTTTAATTGTTTTGTGTTTAAGGTTTATGATTTTATGTTAAAAAAATAATGATTTGATAGGTGTTTTTTCATTATTTCTGTGTTTTTTTGTTGCAGTAAAAATTATAAATCCCAAATTTATTATGAAAAGAACTATTACCATTGCCGTTTTGTTCTTTAGTCTTGTGTCGTTTGCACAGATTAAGGTTCTTGAAACAGTTCCTGTTGAAAAATTAGGAAAAGTAAATAACAATTACATTCAGAAAATTGGTGATGAATACACAGTGTACTACACTAGTATTCAAAACGATGACGAAGATGCATCAAGTTTAAGAAAATTTACCTTCAAAAATGTTGACAACGATTATGTAAATCTTTACAATATTATTGTAAATGGTTTCACAGCAACTCCGTTGTATGATATAAAATTAGAATTACCAAACAATTATATTTGGTTGCACTATACAGGAAACGTTGTTCCAGATAAAGCGACAGTTCAGTTTATGGTTTCAAGCAAAGATAAGGATGCAGCGACAAACAATGTTTCTGAGCCGTTGATCAAAGAGCAAATCAATAAATTATTTCAAAGATAATTTTTAGTTTCAGGTTTCAAGTTTAATTTGTTTCAAATTACTTCCAGAACTATAAAATAAAAAAAAGGCTGTTCAAAATTTTGAACAGCCTTTTTTAGTTTCAAGTTTCAAGTTTCAGGTTTTAAAAGTCAAACAAAAGCCTTTGCAACTTTGCCTCTTTGTAACTATGAACCTAAAAAAAAACTATATTTTCTTCACGTATTGTGTAATAATAACAATCTGTTGACCGTCTACTTTTCCCTCAATATATTCGGCATTTTCATGGTCAAGACGAATGTTTCTTACTGCAGTTCCTTGTTTAGCAACCATACTTGATCCTTTTACTTTAAGATCTTTGATTAAAACAACTGAATCTCCGTGTTGTAAAATCACACCATTGCTGTCACGGTGAACCAATTTATTTTCGTCGTCTTCGCCTTCGCCTGTAGCTTGTGCCCACGCCAGTGTATCTTCGTCTAAATACATCATATCAAGTAATTCTTGCGGCCATCCTGCAGCGCGCATACGGCTTAGCATTCTCCAAGCTACTACTTGTACAGCGACATTTTCGTTCCACATACTGTCGTTCAGACATCTCCAGTGATTTAAATCGACGTTGTCAGGATTTTCAATTTGGTCAATACAGGTAGTACAAGCTAAAATACTTTCGTCAAGACCGCCTTTTTGAGTTGGTAATACTTGATATACTTTTAGGTTTTCTTCAGCGCCGCAAAGTTCGCATTTAGATCCGCTTCGTTTGTTTAATTCTCTTTCGATACTCATTACTTATTGTTTATTTTAAAAATGCGAAATTACTTATAATATAGTTTCATTGCAAGTTTATATTTTTGACAGTTTTTTTTGGGGTAGACTAATTACAATTTTCAATACATAATAAGTCGCAATTGTATGTTTTGGTTTTAAAATCTTTTTGGGTTACTTCTGTTTTTTCAGAATACCCAACAATGTTTGGATATTCGAATGGCATTAATACTTTATTTCCTAATGATAAGATGCCATATTTATTATTTAATTGCGCAATCACTTTGTTACAAGATATGTATAATTGCTCATAAAGAATGGGAATTATTACCTTATTATTTTTATCAACAAGCCCATATTTAGAATTTAGTTTGACAACAAATAGATTCTCGTTTTGAGAAACGTCTTCATACATAAATGGAAACAATAGATTGGAAAAATCGTCATTCAAAATTAATGTCTCTTTATCACCTTTTTTTATTCTTGTGAATTGTCTGCTGTACATATCAAATTTTTCAAAACCGAAATTGGTATTTAATTTTTTAGTTCTGAAATTATAAAAATGCTTTAAATTATTGATTGTTAGAACTGCAAAATCTGCAGTTATTATCTCGATATTTTGATATTTAATTGGAATTATTTCTTTTTCACTTAAATCAATCATACCGTAAAGATCTCCTTCTTTAACTATTAAAAAATTTTCTTTTTTAGGGTTTTCAATCAAGCGCTTGTATTCGATATTGTCATATTTTGCTTGAATAAGAACATTGTTTTCACTGTCTATTATGCCT
>NZ_NRQV01000032.1:0-41354 GCF_004119505.1 Flavobacterium sp. YO64
AAATGAAGATTATTTCCCTTTTCTGCGTTTGCGCTCAGCTTTTATCATTGATAATTCACGGCTTGTTTGTCCTGCAACCGAAGTATTTTCTTCAGCACGACGAATCAAGTATGGCATAACATCTTTTACAGGTCCAAAAGGAAGGTATTTAGCAACATTATAACCGTTTTCGGCTAAGTTGTAACTAATATTATCGCTCATTCCGTACAACTGTCCAAACCAAATTTTGTTATCATTTTTTGCAATACCTCTTTGAGTCATCATTTCCATAAGTTTATAAGAACTTAATTCGTTATGAGTACCTGCAAAAATTGACATCGTTTCTAAATGATCTAACATATAATGTACAGCGCTGTCATAATTCACATCTGTAGCTTCTTTAGAAACACAAATTGGCGAAACATAACCTTTTTCTTCTGCACGCTTGTTTTCTTTTTCCATGTAAGCACCGCGAACCAATTTCATTCCAATAAAAAAGCCCTCTTGTTTGGCAATTTCATGTAGTTTTTTCAAATAGTCCAAACGATCCCAACGGTACATTTGCAATGTGTTAAATACAATTGCTTTCTCTTTATTGTATTTGCGCATCATTTCGGTTACTAGATCATCAGCTGCATCTTGCATCCAGCTTTCTTCACCATCAATTAATAATGCAACATCTTTTTTATGTGCTTCGCTGCAAACTTGGTCAAAACGAGCTACTACTCTATCCCATTCAGTTTGCTCTGCAGGAGACAATGTTTGTTTTTCTCCTAGTTTTTCATATAATTCAAAACGTCCTAAACCAGTTGGTTTAAAAACGGCAAAAGGAATAGCTAAACGTTCTTTTGCAAATTCAATAGTTTTTAAGGTCATTTGTAAAGCAGCATCAAACTGCTCTTCCTCTTCTTTTCCTTCAACAGAGTAATCTAGTACAGATGAAACTCCTTTTGTAAACATTTTATCTACTACTGTAATACAATCGTCTTCGTTTACACCACCGCAAAAATGGTCAAAAACAGTAGCACGGATTAATCCTTCAACAGGAAGATGTGCTTTGATTGCAAAATTAGTAACAGCAGTTCCAATTCTTACTAAAGGCTCACTGTCAATCATTTTAAAAAGAAAATAAGCCCTATCAAGTTCAGTATCACTTTTAAGTGAAAATGCAACTTGTGTGTTATCGAATATTTTTTCCATTAAGTTTAGTTTTTATGCAAATATAAAGAGTGTTTTGAATATTATTTACTAAACAGGGGCAAATTTTTCGGTATCGTTAATAACATTCTTAGAAATATTAAATTATTTAAGTAAAAAATTACTTTTAAAGAAATATGTGTTTATAAAAGTGTCCGTTTTCTGCTTTTAGAACTGTCGTAAAGCTTGATTTTAAAACAAAATAGCATCAAAAATTGAATAATTATTGCTTAAAAATGCCTTATTTTGCGCTTTCAATTAACCTAAGAACTTATGAAGTCTATTCAAGCCAATAATTATCTGGTACATTTTAACCAAAATGCATACGAAGCTTTAAATAAACATTTAAAAGAGAACAAATATTCTAATCTTTTTATAATTGTAGATGATAAAACAAATGAATTTTGTCTGCCTAAGCTTTTACCGGTAATTGAAACGGATCTTAATATCGAAATTATTGAGTTTGAGGCTGGAGAAGCTAACAAAAATATAGAAACTTGTATTCAAATCTGGAATGTACTTACTGAACTTGGTGCCGACAGAAAATCACTTGTAATTAATCTTGGCGGTGGTGTTGTTACAGATTTAGGCGGTTTTGTAGCTTCGACTTTTAAAAGAGGTGTCGATTTTATTAATATTCCAACCACTCTATTATCTATGGTTGATGCTTCAGTTGGAGGAAAAACGGGAGTAGATTTAGGGAATCTAAAAAACCAAATAGGTGTTATTAATGTACCGCAAATGGTTTTAATCGATACAGATTATCTTCAAACTCTGCCGCAAAGTGAAATGCGTTCTGGTTTAGCAGAAATGTTAAAACACGGCTTAATATACGATGCAGCATATTGGAAACAATTTTTAGACTTAAAAGAGATTGATTACGACGCTCTAGATCAACTGATTTATCGTTCTGTAGAGATTAAAAATGAAATCGTAATTCAGGATCCAACAGAAAAAAACATACGTAAAGCATTGAATTTTGGTCATACTTTAGGTCATGCGATAGAAAGTTACTTTTTAGAAAGTGAAAACAAAACTACTTTATTGCACGGTGAAGCAATTGCGATTGGTATGATACTAGAAAGTTATATCTCTTTGCATAAAAACTTAATTTCTGAAGCTGAATACAACGAGATTAAAACTGCAATTAAGAGCATTTATGATGATGTAAAAGTAGAAGAAAATGACATAGATCCGATCCTTGAATTGCTCGTTCACGACAAAAAAAATGAATACGGTTTAATTCAATTTGCCTTGATTGAAGGAATCGGTAAAATAAAAATTAATCAATCCGTTGAAAATAAATTGATTCTAGAGGCGTTTCAAGATTATAAATCTTAAACTTTTTTTAATAAAAAGCATTGCTTTAGGTATATATTATTTTTTACATTTGCCACGATGAAAACAAACAATAAACAAAGACAATTCAGCTCTTACAGAAACCGTCTCAACAGTTCTTTACTAAGAATGTTGAACCGTTTTTATAATAGTAAAAGTCCGTTCTGTTTTGATGTTTTCCAATGTTCAAAAGCCGAACACGAAAAACTGCAAATTATATTTGCCAATATTAGAGTTTGAATTTTAGATTTAGCACAGTAACCTAAATTTAAAAATTACAACTTAAAATATTGAAAAATAAATGAATACAAAATATTCTGATCTAATAAATCAAACATACTACTTTCCACAAGCGGAGTTTAAATTAAACAAAGACAATCTTCAGTTTCACAATATCGATTTGATGAAATTGGTTGAACAATATGGTACGCCATTAAAGTTTACTTATCTTCCTCAGATTTCTGAAAACATCAATAAAGCAAAAGCTTGGTTCAGAAAATCAATGGAAAAGAATAAATACGAAGCAAAGTATTACTATTGTTATTGTACAAAAAGTTCTCATTTTGAATATATCATGAATGAAGCTTTCAAAAACAATATTCATATTGAAACATCGTCTGCTTTTGATGTTAACATAGTTGAGAACTTATTAGAAAACGGAAAAATCAACAAAAGTACTTATGTAATTTGTAATGGTTTTAAAAGAGACGAGTATATTACTAATATCGCTAGATTAATCAATAACGGACATAAAAATACTATTCCGATTATTGATAACTATGAAGAACTTGATTTGCTTCAGGGTGAAATCAAAGGAAAATTCAAAATTGGAATTCGTATCGCTGCTGAAGAAGAGCCTAAATTTGAGTTTTATACTTCTAGATTAGGAATTGGTTATAAAAATATCGTTTCATTCTATAAAAAACAGATTCAGGAAAATGATAAATTAGAGCTTAAAATGCTTCACTTTTTCATTAATACCGGAATTAATGATACATCATACTACTGGAATGAGCTTGTAAAATGTATTAAAGTATACATTGCACTTAAAAAGGAATGCCCTACTCTAGATGGTTTGAACATTGGAGGCGGTTTCCCTATTAAAAACTCACTTGCATTCGAATATGATTATCAATATATGATTGATGAAATTATCAATCAAATTAAAATTGCTTGTGATGAAGCCGAAGTTGATGTACCAAACATTTTCACTGAATTTGGTTCATTTACAGTAGGCGAAAGCGGCGGAGCTATCTATCAAATCTTGTATCAAAAACAACAAAATGATAGAGAAAAATGGAATATGATCGACTCATCATTCATTACAACTTTGCCAGATACTTGGGCTATAAACAAACGTTTTATTATGCTGGCAATTAACCGCTGGAATGATACTTACGAACGGGTTTTATTAGGTGGTTTGACTTGTGATAGTGACGATTATTACAATTCAGAGCAGAATATGAACGCGATTTATCTGCCTAAATACAACAAAGAAAAACCGCTTTATATTGGTTTCTTTAATACTGGTGCGTATCAAGAAACTATTGGAGGTTACGGAGGTTTACACCACTGTTTAATTCCACAGCCTAAACATATTTTAATTGATCGTGATGAAAATGGTATACTGGCTACAGAGGTTTTCTCTGAACAGCAGACTTCAGACGATGTATTGAAGATTTTAGGCTATAAGAAAAAATTGTAAAAAAAAAGAATGCAAATTAAAAGTTCATACTTAAAAAATTATTAATTTGCATAACAACGTAAGAAGGTTAAAAGCTTTTAATTCAAAAAAAAATAAAAAACAAAAACAAATGAAAGGACCAATCAGTCAGTTTATTGAAAAACATTATTTACACTTTAATTCTGCTTCACTAGTAGATGCAGCCAAAGAGTACGAGCAACAATTAGCAAATGGATCTAAGATGTTGGTAAGTATGGCTGGAGCAATGAGTACTGCAGAAATTGGTAAAATTTTTGCTGAAATAATTAGACAAGATAAAGTACAAATTATTTCATGTACTGGAGCCAATCTAGAAGAGGATATTATGAATTTAGTAGCTCATTCGCATTACGAAAGAGTTCCTAATTACCGTGATTTGACACCAGAAGACGAATGGGCTTTGCTTGAAAAAGGCTTAAATCGTGTTACAGATACTTGTATTCCTGAGCATGAAGCTTTTAGACGTTTGCAAAAGCATATTTACAAAATCTGGAAAGATGCTGATGATAATGGAGAACGTTATTTTCCACATGAATTCATGTACAAAATGTTATTATCAGGCGTTCTTGAAGAATACTATGAAATTGACTTAAAAGACAGTTGGATGTATGCAGCTGCCGAAAAAAATCTTCCAATTATCGTTCCAGGATGGGAAGATAGTACAATGGGAAATATTTTCGCATCATATGTTATTAAAGGAGAATTAAAAGCCTCAACAATGAAATCAGGTATTGAGTACATGACTTTCCTAGCGGACTGGTACTCAAAAAACAGCCAAAACGGTATCGGGTTTTTCCAAATTGGTGGTGGTATTGCAGGAGATTTCCCTATCTGCGTTGTACCAATGCTTTACCAAGATATGGAAATGCATGACGTTCCATTTTGGAGTTACTTCTGTCAAATATCAGATTCTACAACAAGTTATGGTTCATATTCTGGAGCAGTTCCAAATGAAAAAATCACTTGGGGTAAATTAGATATTAAAACTCCAAAATTTATTATTGAGTCGGATGCTACAATTGTTGCTCCATTAATTTTTGCATATTTATTAGATTTATAGGATATTTTTATGAAGAGAGTTATAGTAGACTACGCTAAACTTACCAATGAAATTTTAAACCTTTTAGTAGAAAAATTTCCTGATGGTTATGATGATTCGGATGTTATCCGTTTTAGAAACGCTAAAAACGAATTAGTAGAGGCTGTTGAAGTTCGTACTGAAGACACTATTTATTTAGTAAAAATTAGTACTAAACTTGCAGATAGAATCGAAAATTACGACGAAGATGACGATATCGATCTTGATGTAGATACAATCGAGCCGGTAAAAGGAATCGATCTTGATAATGATGACGATGATGATGACGAAGATGATGATAATCAAGACAAACCCGATTCAGATGGCGGCGATGACGAGGATGATGAAGATAAAGATGATATAGCTGACGACGACGAAGACGAAGATGATGAAGATTAGTCATTTTCTTTTTAAATAAAATAAGGGAACTCTTTTAGGGTTCCTTTTTTTTATTACTCATAATAATCTTAAATGTAAGAAAATTACTATATTTATTGTTTTGTACTATTCGCAAAACATAAATTATCTACTATATGACTTCAGAATTACTACACGCCAAATTAAAAGAGAATTTTGGTTTCGAAAAATTCAGACCTAACCAAGAAACGATAATTACAACGATACTTTCTGGTCAGGACACATTGGCAATTATGCCAACTGGTGGCGGAAAATCGATTTGTTTTCAATTACCGGCTTTAGTTTTGCCTGGAATTACAATAGTAATTTCGCCACTGATTGCTTTAATGAAAGATCAAGTTGATAGCTTGAAAACCAACGGAATCTCGGCTTGCTATATTAACAGCAGCCAGTCTAGTGAAGAACAGCAGTTTTATATAGAAAACTTAAGATCTAATACATTTAAACTGGTTTATATTGCGCCAGAAAGTTTATCTTACTTAGATTCGGTTTTCAATGAGTTGACAATTAGTTTGATAGCGATTGATGAAGCGCATTGTATTTCTTCTTGGGGTCATGACTTTCGCCCTGCATATACTAATTTAGGTTATTTAAAAAGCCGCTTCCCTTCTACTCCAGTTTTGGCATTAACTGCAACAGCCGATAAAGCAACGCGAACTGATATTACAAAACAGCTGAATCTTAAAAATCCAAAAACATTTGTTGCTTCTTTTGATCGAAAAAATTTAAGTTTAGAAGTGCGTCCGGCTTTAGATCGAGTAAAACAAATTATTGATTTTGTCGAAAGAAAACCAAATGAATCTGGAATAATTTATTGCTTAAGCCGAAAAACTACGGAAGAGCTCGCAGAAAAACTTCAAAAAAATGGAATTACGGCAAAAGCGTATCATGCAGGTTTAGATAATAAGCTTCGTGCAAAAACACAAGATGAATTTATAAATGATGATTGTTCGGTGGTTTGTGCTACAATTGCCTTTGGAATGGGAATCGATAAATCGAATGTTCGCTGGGTAATTCATTATAATCTTCCAAAAAATATTGAAGGTTATTATCAGGAAATTGGTCGCGCCGGTCGTGATGGGCTTCCAGCTGAAACAGTTCTTTTTGAAAGTTATGCAGATGTAATACAACTTCAGAAATTTGCATCTGACGGATTAAACTCTGATGTACAGCTCGCAAAATTAGAACGAATGAAACAATATGCAGATGCTGTAAGCTGTAGACGAAAAATTCTTCTTTCTTATTTTGGAGAACTAGTAACCGAAAATTGCGGTAATTGTGATATATGTAAAAATCCTCCAACATTTTTTGACGGAACTGTTTTAGCACAAAAAGCACTATCGGCTATTACTCGTTTACAAGAATCAGAACCTTTGGCAGTAATTGTAGATTTTTTAAGAGGCTCAAGAAACGCGTATATCTACGAAAAAAATTATCAAACGCTAAAAACGTACGGAATTGGCGCTGACATTTCTTGGTACGATTGGAATCAATATTTAATTCAGTTAATAAATCTTGGCTATTGCGAAATTGCATTTCATCAGCATAATAAGATTTTATTGACTCCTTTTGCAAAGAAAGTTTTATTTGAAGGAGAAAAGGTAAAACTAACAACCGTTGTTAAAAAAGTAATCGACAAAAATGAAATTAAAGAAGCAAAAGCAAAACCAGTCAAAAATTCACTTTTTGAAACACTTAGAAAATTACGCTATGAAATAGCACAAGAAGAAGAAGTTCCTGCTTATGTAATTTTTAGTGATGCGGCTTTAAGACAAATGGAAATTTTAAGACCGATGACTGATGATGATTTTCTTGCAGTTGATGGTGTTGGAAAAGTTAAGCTCGAAAAATATGGTTCAGATTTTATAAATGCAATAATTGAGTTTCATAAAAATAAATCAGTAAAAAAAGAAAAAAAAGAAAGTACCTACGTTAAAACTTTAGAACTTTTTTTAAGCGGACTTTCGGTTGAAGAAATTGCTGAACGAAGAAGCGTAAGTAAAACAACGATAGTTTCGCATCTTGCAAAACTATATGTAGATGGTCAAGATTTCGACTTAAGCCAATTTGTTTCTGAAGACGAAATTGCAACAATTGAAAAAGCCCAAATAGAATTAGAAAAACCAAGTACTTTAAAACCGTATTTTGATTATTTCGAAGAGAAAATGTCTTACGACAAAATAAGATTTGGTTTGGCTTTTTTAGAAAGAAAACATAACAAGTCTATTTTGTCATCTTGATGAAGGAAAGATCATACTAGGAATTCGACAAAGTTAATTGCCAATCTTTGTGGAATTCCTAGTGTGATTTCTCCTTTCAGTCGAAATGACAAGATTACGGTGAAACAAAAAATCCTGTGAAATACTTCACAGGGTTTTTAATTTAAAATTATTTCAAGCTTTTACAAATATCTTTCTTCAAAAACTTTTTGATGATGTTTTTGATGTCCAATTATTACAAAACCCAAAGCGCGAACAGAAATTTGATTGTTTGAAGCTGTTCCAATATTTTTAAGCTGCTCTCCAGATAAGCTTTTGTAAAACAATAAAGTTGAATGTCTTAATGCGGACAATTCGGTCAATAAATCTTGAATACTTCTGTTGTTTGAATTTGCGTTATCAGCGTAATCATTTTCTTCAAAACTCGATAAAGGTGTTTTATCATTTCTTGAAAACCTCAAAGCGCGATACGCAAAAACACGTTCAGAATCTATAATATGCTGAATGATATCTTTAATTGTCCATTTGCCTTCTGCATATCGGTAATCAAATTTATCGAGTGGAATATTTTGAACAAATCGGATAAATTCGTGTAATGAAATCTCTAATTCCTCTATTAATTTTCCGTCACCAGCTTGTTTGATATACGTACCAAAATGTCCTGAATATTCATTTTCTGCTAATTGATTGCTGTACATTTTTATAAAAATTAAAGGTCTAAATTTAATTTATGCTGAGTTTCTGCTTGCGTTTGTATTTCCAAAAAGAGATCTAGTTACAATTTTTTCGTAAACTTTAATCAACTCTTCATTCTTAGCTGTATCTTTATTTAATTCATTAATTCTTAATAAAGCATATTGCTGTATTGTCAACAAAGGCAATACGATACGCTCTCTTATTTGAATCGATGCTATACCATCAGGATAGTTTTCCATAAGGGTTTTATGACCAGCAATTTTCAATAACATACGTTTTGTTTCTGAAAATTCGTCGTAAATAATCTGCCAAAACTCACCAAATTCTGGATCATTTCTCATGTAAGCCGTCAATGGTAAAAATGATTTTGCCAACGACATCATGCTATTTTCCAACAGTGTTTTAAAGAATAAAGAATTATGATACAAATCGCTTACTTTATCCCATTGGTTAGTGTCTTCAAAATGTTTCAAAGCGGTACCAACTCCAAAAAATCCTGGTACGTTTTGTTTTAACTGACTCCAAGAACCTACAAATGGAATTGCTCTAAGATCAGCAAAATCTAATGATTCTGATTTACTTCTTTTTGACGGACGGCTTCCAATATTTGTTTTAGAGTAATACTTCAAAGTACTCATCTTTTCTAAATACGGAATAAACTTTGGATGATTCTTAAAGTTTAGATATTTCTCGTATCCTAAATCAGCTAATTGAGTTAAAATTTGAGTTTCTTCAGCAGTAAGTTCGTTCTTTTCTTTACTAAATACTTGATTTGTAACACCCGCACTTAATAAGTTTTCGATATTATAACGACAAGAATCTAAAGTTCCAAAATTAGAACTAATGGTTTGACCTTGAACCGTAATTTGAATTTCGTTGTTTTCAATTTTTGGACCTAGAGAAGCATAAAATTTATGTGTTTTTCCACCACCACGAGCTGGAGGCCCGCCGCGTCCATCAAAGAAAATGGCTTTAATTCCGTATTTTCTAGAGATTTCAGTAAGTGAAATTTTAGCTTGATAAATACTCCAGTTCGCCATTAAATATCCGCCGTCTTTTGTTCCATCAGAGAAACCAAGCATTATAGTTTGTTTATTTCCTCTAGCTTGTAAATGTTTAGAGTATTCTGGATTAGTATACAACTGCTCCATAATAGAATGTGCATTTTGTAAATCATCAACGGACTCAAAAAGCGGAATAATATCAACTGTTGGATCTTCCCAATCATTCAAACGAATCATTGCAAAAGTTTCCATTACATTTAAAGCACTTTCATTGTTGCTGATAATATAACGATTGGCTCCTTCCTCTCCATTATTTTCTTGAATAGTTTTTATCGCCTGTACAGATTCTAAAGTAGATCTTGTAATTTCATTCTCGAAATCACTTGGATTTAAATCTCCTTTTACTTTAGATAAAATACTAATTTTTTCATTTTCCGATAATTCAAAATAATTTTTTGGAAATACATTTGAATCAGAGTTTAAGTAGAAATTGACAACATCTTTGAAAACAATGTTATGAATTTTACTGTTCTGGCGAATGTCTAATGTCGCAAAATGGAATCCGAATAAATTGATTTTTACTAAAAGAGCTTCCAATTCATCTAGATATAATGATTGATGTTTCTCAATAATTATACTTCTAATTGTATTCAACTGGCTTAAAAGTTCATCTAATGTAATGTAAATTTCACCTTTTGAATAGAAAACAGAACGATAAAGCTTATGTTCAAGTTCCGCTACTAAAGTATCTACTCCTGAGAACGTTAACTTTCGTTTAAGATTTCTCATTTCGACATAATAACACTTTAAAATAGAAGTACGCAAACGTTCTGCTACTTTAAGAGTTATTTCGGTAGTTACAAAAGGATTTCCATCTCTATCTCCGCCCGGCCAAAATCCTAATTTGATTAATTGATTTTGAATTGCGTTTCCGTTAAGTATGTTCTTTTGAAGATAATGTACAATTTCTCCCGATGTAGCGTAGAATACATTTTCAAGATACCAAATCAAACTTACAGCTTCGTCATAAGGATTTGGCTTTTCGTTTTGAATGAAAGGAGTTTTACCAAGCTGAGCCAGCAATTGTTTTATCTGTAATAAATCATTCTGACGAATTGCTTCGGTCAAATCATTAATAATTCCAAGAACTGGTCCTGGGTAAAATTGAGTTGGATGCGCTGTTAAAACAGTTCTTACATTGAAATTTTCTAGAAACTGAATTAATTCGTCGTCTTTCTCCTTAGCGTCCGATTTTTCTTTGATATCTCTCAAAGAACCTCTTCCTTCCATATTGTTTACTTCTGGAAAAGCAGCATCTTCAATTGCATCAAACAATACAATTTGGCGCTCTATATATTGAATAAATCGAAACATTAAGTCGATTTTTTCAGTCTCAGAAGCGTTATTTAGAAATTTGTTTGAAAAGAAATCAAAAATTTCTTTTGGTGTTTCTTGTTTTTTAAAACCTGTTTCGCAAGTTTCTGTAAATAATGGCAGTAAAACGCCTGTATTATCTATAGAATCAAAAGGTAATGTTATAAAAACACTGTTGTAAATGTGATATTTAGAAAGAACATCTCGATTAAAACGTTCAATTTTTGGCAACGTGTACATAATTGTGTTGTAGTTGGTTGGTTAATTAGTCATAAAAAAACCCCAAGAATAAACTTGAGGTTATATTTTTAATATAGCATTCAAGAGGAATTCTTACATATTTTTGAAAATAGTATGCATCAAACGCTTCTTGTCGTTAATACTTTCTTCTAATGAAATCATAGTTTCAGTTCTGTAAACACCTTCAATGTCATCGATCATGAAAATAACTTCTTTTGCATGTTTTGTATCTTTTGCTCTAATTTTACAAAAGATATTAAATTTTCCTGTCGTTACAGATGCAACTGTTACGAACGGAATTTGGTTGATTCGCTCTAATACAAATTTAGTTTGAGATGTATTATTAAGAAATACCCCAACGTAAGCAATAAATGAATACCCTAATTTATCGTAATCTAAGGCTAATGAAGATCCCATGATTATTCCTGCATCCTCCATTTTTTTTACTCTAACATGTACTGTACCAGCAGATATCAATAATTTTTTTGCAATGTCAGTAAACGGAACTCTCGTATTGTCTATTAACATATCTAAAATCTGGTGATCTACTTCATCTAAACGAAATTTACTCATAATTCTTTAATTAATATTACTAATTGCTATTACAAAGTATAAAAATATATATAAAAAACAACAAATTCACATAAAAATTAACTTTTTATCAACCCGTTAACAAATTTAATATTTTTATTTAAATAAAAATCTGCTTTTTGATTCAATTTCGGAAAACCACTATAGTCATCAGAATAAACAGCACCATTTCCATCATATTCGTAATGTCCAAAATAATTTTCCAAATCGCCTGCTTCAACTATGTAGGCATTAAAATGAATCTTATTTTCAATCAATTCTTCTTTGTATTGTGCGACAAAATTCGTAATAATTTCGATACCATCATAATTTATTTTGATGTTTTTATACATAAAATCATAAAAAACAGGTTTATTTTGTGAAATATTCAAATAATCATTAATTCTATTGTAAACTAAATCGTTTTCGCTAAGCAGTTTAAAACTCTGAATAAGTGAGAAAAATATGAACTTTCTAGTGGTTTCGCGTTCATAATCTCCCGCAAAATGTCCTGCCTCAAATAAAATAGTCGGCACTCCTAAAAACTGAAAGGTATCACCAATACAATTTATATTAAACGAATCATCAAATCGACCTATTTGACCCGGAATGTGTTTTTGTAATTCGTCATTAATGCCGGCAATTAGGTTGATTGCTTTTAATCTGTTATCATTTATTTCGCGCTCTTCATTATAAGAAGGTGCTAAAAAAGAGACTGTTGCAGGTTTTCCTGTATCGGCTACACCAAAGATAGTACGTTGATCGTGCAGGTTAAAGCAGTAATCCGGTTTGAAAGCTTCAAAAACTTCTCGTAATATGTTACTTTCTGGCTGTGTTAGATTTTGCGAATCTCTATTTAGATCAATTTTATTAGCATTTTCACGTGTATAAAGACGTGCTCCGTCAGGATTTAGAATTGGAATACTATAGAATGTAAAAGTATTAAGTAATTTTTCAGCAAACTCAGATTTGTTGTTTAGAACATTTATGAAATCAAAAAGTGCTTTGGTCGTTGTACTTTCGTTACCGTGCATTTGTGACCATAAATAAATACGAGTTTTTCCTGTTCCTATTTCGTAACTATATATAGGTTCTCCTAAAACAGATTTACCAATAATTTTAACTTGATTATTGGTGTTTAGTTTTTCTAAAAGCGGCTTGATATGATCTAATGTCAGGTAACGTCCTGAAATAGATTCTTCTTTATTTTGGATGAATAATTCTTCTAAATTCATTGTCTTTTGATTAGTTTACAAAAGTAAACATCTTTATTTTTACAATTGTAAATTTATGAAAAGAAATAGAATTCAGAATTGTAAACAGATATTTCAAAACTTTATGGTCTTTTTAAGTTGAATATTGGACTGAAAATTACAAAAGTTAATTTTGTTGATATAAATACTTATTTTCAATATATTATGATAGTTTATTTAAAGTATTTATGTTGATATAAAGTTGTTTCTTTAGGTATTTACAGTTGTAAAATTGCTAAATCAATGCAAATTAGTTACATTTGTAAACAAGTTAATTTCAAACTGTAATTTACAATGGTAAACATAGATGATTTTGTAAAAAGACTGGAGAGTATACTGGATTATTATGGTTTAAATGCTTCTTCATTTGCAGATAAAATTGGTGTGCAGCGATCAAGTATGTCTCACCTGCTCTCTGGAAGAAATAAACCAAGTTTAGATTTTGTCATGAAAATTTTGGATGTTTTTCCTGATGTAGATTTATACTGGATTTTAAATGGGAAAGGAAATTTTCCAAAATCAGATGATGGAGATGCAATTTCAAAAGCAGATAATTTTGTAGAAAATAAAAATTTAAACTCCCCTGCTTCGTCGACTGATAATTTTGCGGGTGAAGATTTATTTTCTCAAATAGAATATAAAGCAGAAAATCCTCAGACAAAAAAAATAGAGTTAGACAAAAACTCTAATTTCAATGTTGAGGAAGATGAAATAGAAAAAATAGTCTTTTTCTATAAAAATGGAACTTTTAAAGTGTACACACCTTAATTTGAAATTTTCGCGTATTTGAAAAATTTCAAAATTATTTTTGATTTAAGCGATTCTCACGCAATTAAAAAAATATCGAAAATTTAGATTTGAATTCCGTTTTCAGGAATCTTTCCTAAAACACCTTTATAGTGTTGTTTTAAGATTTCGAGATCAGCTTCGTAATTTCCAGTTGGAAAAAAAGCTTTCCCTAGATCAACTATTTTCTTTCCCCAATCAAAAGCGACTGGAACAATAGGTACATTTGCTTTCAGTGCGATATAATAAAAACCGCTTTTAATTTCGGTAACGCCTTTTCGAGTTCCTTCTGGAGCAACAGCCAAACGAAAGATTTCTTTACGGTCAAAAATAGCAGCAATAGAATCTACTTTGTTTAATCCTCCCGTGCGATCAATAGGTTCTCCGCCAACATTCTTAAAGTAATATCCAAAAGGAAATCTAAACAATTCCTTCTTTCCTACCCAATTCATTTGCAAGCCAGAGATTCCTCGGGTAAAAAGCCCAATATAAAAATCGTGATTACTGGTATGAGGCATAACCATCAATATACATTTTTTTACTTCAGCGTTCTTCAACCCTGTTATTTTCCAGCCCATTAGCTTGCAAAAGATAAAATTGTATAATTGTTTCTTCATTAAAATTTAATTTTTGCTACAAAATAAAAGATTTAAAATGGTATTTTTGAGTAAAACCATTATAAAATGATTCAAAAACTGTTCAGTTATCTTATACCTATAAATATATTCAAAAAAAAGTCAGCAAGAAGTAAAATAATCGAAGTTACTTGGACAAACGGAGAATTGGTAATCGATTCTGAAAATACAAATTATTCATATGGAAGTTTACAGCGAATATTAAGATACGGCCTTAGGAATATTGGATATGATAAGGTTTTAAAAATGGATAATATTCTGGTTCTTGGAGTTGCCGGCGGAAGCGTAATTAAAACCCTTGTTGACGAAATAGAATACAAAGGAAAAATTACAGGTGTCGAGATCGATTCAGACATGATTCAGATTGCTAATGAATATTTTAATCTCAATCAAATTAAGCAGCTTGAAATTATAATAGATGATGCTTTTGAATTTGTTTTAAAAACAAAAGATAAATATGACTTGATTATAATCGATATTTTTGAGGATACTAATATGCCTAACTTTTTGTTTGAAAAGTTTTTCAGTGAGAGAGTCTGTTTTTTATTAAAAGATAAAGGCTTCATTTTGTTTAACACAATGATTCTTGATGAAGCACATAATGTTCGTAATAGAAAATACAAAGCCGAAATAAACACTGAATCGTTTACGGTAAAAATGCTGCCTCGCATAGAAGTACACAATGAAATAATAATAATTGAGAAATTGTTCTAAAATCGTATATTCATGAAGACCCTTATTTCTATTCTAAAAACCTTGCCGCCTGCTAAAGTAATTGATGATGTAATTGATTCTTCAAAATATCTTCCACTTGATTTATCGTCAACAAATACCGAATTGGTTGAAAGTAAGCCAGAAAGTGCAGCTGATTTTGAACGTTTTATTACTGATTATTTAAAAAGGAATAATGCTGAAGTGGCTTATGGTGGATATATTGAAGGACGCACTTTGTACAAACGAAGTTCTATTTTTAGAAATGATTCAATTCAAGAACGAAATATTCATATAGGATTGGATTTATGGACAAAAGAAGGCACTTCTGTTTTGGCGCCTCTTGATGGAAAAGTTCACAGTTTTAAAAACAATGTTGGTTTAGGCGATTATGGCCCGACTATTATTTTAGAGCACGAAATTGAAAATGAAATATTTTATACTTTATACGGACATTTATCGTTAGAAAGTATAGAAAACCTTACTGTTGGGGCGATTTTTACAAAAGGCGAACAAATTGCATCTTTAGGAAATTCATCTATAAATGGAGATTATGCTCCTCATGTTCACTTTCAAATTATACGAAATTTGGGAGATTACTGGGGCGATTATCCTGGAGTATGCAATACAAATGATTTGAATTTTTATATTGAAAACTGCCCTGACCCTAACTTATTATTAAAAATTACTTAAATGATTATGAAGAAAGCAGGATTGATTATATGTTTGTTGTTATTAATTGGATGTAAAACGAAAACGATAAATCGAGATACTGAAGATTTAAAGATAAAAAAAGTTCCAAGTGCCGAGATTAATTCACAGCAGCAACGAAAAGCTTATGAATTAGGCAAAAGAGTATTGGAAACTTGTAACACATCAAAATTCAAGCCTTTTAATGAAACCGAAGTGACACAGTCTGTGAGAGAAAACACAACTGAAGAACGATTGACTAAAACGTGTACAAGATTTAGACAATATTACGGGAGTTTTATTGATTTGAAATTAGATGGCGTTTATAAAACCAAGCAAGAAGTAATTTACCGTTATCGTGCTTTGTATACTAAAAAGGTTGCCAATAAAGAGCTTCGTGTATTTGTGAACAATGACAATTTAGTTTCAGCAATAAAGTCAATGGATTGGGACGAGAAGTTTGACTCAAAATTAACCGAACAATAAAGCAAAATTATGAATTTAAAAATGCCCCTGTTTTTATTACTGTTATTCTCAACTATTTTAAATGCTCAAGAAACTATGAGCATTAAAGGCGCTGTTCCTCTTTCTGCAACAAAAACGTATACGTTTATCTGCGAGAAATATGCTTTTACAGGAGAAGCTGATATACAAATTGCAAAAACAGACAAAGGCGGTGTTTTAAAAATTACAATTTTACCATCAAATGATAAAGCAAAAATTTCAGGCGGTTTATATGTTGATCTGGCAAATGCCGATGTTATTGCTTGCGTAGATAAAAATGTGAAGGAAACTGCAGACGGTAAAATATCTGCCTATTATTATTTTACTCCAGCTGAATTTGCAAAACTGAAGAAAAACGATATTTACGCTGTTCGTTTTATTATAACCGGCGGTTCTAATGCTTTTGGCAATGAAAACGGATATTTTACAGCGCATAACAAAATGAACTATTTCTCAACGGCTTACGATAAATCTAAAAAGAGTTACGATACAGCAAAAGAAATAAGTGTTTTATAAATATAAAATTTATTAGAATAAATCTTATATTTATAATCTAATTACAATTTAATATGACTCCTAACGAAGCAGTAATAACAAAGTTTTATGCCGCATTTGCTAATTCAGATGCTCAAACAATGTCTGAATGCTATCATCCAAAAGTACATTTTATTGATCCTGCATTTGGTTTATTGAAAGATGAGCAGGTTTCTAAAATGTGGAAAATGCTATTGCTTAAAAGTAAAGGAAACATCAAAATTGAATTCTCAGATGTAAAAGCAGATGATTTTTCGGGTTCTGCAAAATGGGTTGCAACCTACAACTTTAGCAAAACAAATCGTAAGGTAATCAATAAAATTAGAGCTGAATTCGTATTTCAAGACGGCTTAATTATTAAACATATTGACGATTTTGATGTTTGGAAATGGTCACAACAAGCTTTTGGACTTACTGGTTATTTACTTGGATGGACTGGTTTTTTTCAGAAAAAAATTCAACAACAAGCTTTGCTGTCACTTAATAAATTTGAGGAATCCAAATAATTTTCCTAACTTAATTTTTTCTTTTGTACCAAAACTGATGTAGTTCTCTGCATTTATACGCCTCTTGCAAAACTCTAATACTTTGCCCTTCATTATTTTTTAAGTCAATTGTTTTCAATTCTATTAAAAATGAAAGAAATTATACACAAGAGATTAAATCAATTACAAGCTACGGCAATATGCGGAAACGATATAAGTTCTTCCTGCTTGTATGTATCAGCATTAACTATTTTATACGCAGGACAATATGCATGGATTTCACTGTTGATTGTAGCTGCCGTTTTATTTTTATTCAGAAAAATTTATGGAGAAGTTGTTGGTGCAATTCCTTTAAATGGAGGCGCTTACAATGTATTACTAAATACATCTACTAAAAAACTCGCATCGCTGGCCGCAACGCTTACCGTTTTATCCTATATGGCAACCGCTGTAATTTCTGCTTCAGAAGGAATGCATTATTTACACGGAATTTTTGAAGGAATCAATGTCACAATTGCTACCGTTGTCGTTTTAATTCTTTTTACTTTTCTTGCCATTTTAGGAATCGGAGAATCTGCTTTTGTGGCAGTAATTATATTCGTAACCCATTTAACCACTTTAAGTTTACTTGTTTTAGCGTCGCTTTTGTATATCGCCATGAACGGTTTAGATGTTTTTCAGCTGAATTGGCAGGCTCCTATTGCGTTTGGAAACTTAAAAACGGCCCTTTTCTTAGGTTTTTCAGCTGCAATGCTCGGAATTTCAGGATTTGAAAGTTCGGCTAATTTTGTCGAAGAGCAGGAAACAGGAGTATTTCCTAAAACACTCCGCAATATGTGGGCGATTGTCAGCTTTTTTAATCCCGTTATTGCAATTCTAATTATTGGAGTAATTCCGTTAGCACAAGTTGGCGAAAACAAAGAATCGTTATTGGCTTTTTTAGGGCAAACAACCGGTGGTTCTTGGCTTGCATGGTTAATCTCTATTGATGCAGTTTTAGTGCTTTGTGGTGCTGTATTAACTTCATTTGTTGGTGTTTCTGGACTTTTAAACCGAATGACTTTAGATCGGATTCTGCCAAATTATTTTCTAAAACAGAATAAAAGAGGATCACATTATCGTATTGCGATAAGTTTTTTAATTCTTTGCATATCCGTTCTTTTTGCTACAAATGGTCATTTAGAATCTTTAGCGGGCGTTTATACATTTTCGTTTTTGGCGGTAATGGCATTGTTTGGAATAGGAAACCTCCTTCTTAAATTTAAACGCAGTAAACTTCCAAGACCTGTACGAGCACGCGGTATAGCTGTTGTAACTGCTATAGTTTTTGTTATTATTGCTTTTATAGGCAATATGGAGCTCAACATCAACGCATTCTATACTTTTCTAAAATATATGGTTCCATCATTATTGTTTATCGGAATAATGCTGAATCGAGTTATACTTATTAAACTTTTAATTGAAGCTTTAGAATATTTTTATCAGCCATTACGAAAAATGGTGATTTTAAGTAATCGATATTTACAAAAAATGAGTGTCCAAATCAACTCTCAAGAGTTTGTCTTTTTTACTAAGGGCGATGATATTGCGATTTTAAACAAAGTCTTGCAATATGTTCAAGGCAACGAAACCACCAAAAAGCTGAAAATTGTTCATGTTAAAAGTGATTCTGTAAACAATGAAGCTTTAATAAAAGATCTTGAAGTTCTAGATCGTGCTTATGATGATATTGATATTGAATATCTTGAAATTCAAGGTGTTTTTGGCCCAGAAATTATAGATGAATTATCTCAAAAATGGAAAATCCCTAAGAATTTCATGTTTATTGGTTCGCCTGGAAATAAGTTTTCTTATAGAGTTTCTGATCTTGGCGGCGTACGTTTGATTATGTAGTTCTAAAAATAGTTTAAATAAAAAACCCGATAGATTTTTAAAGTCTATCGGGTTTTTAGTATTTCAAAGTCTTCGTGTATAGTTTAAAGAAACTTGCAGTAGATTAATTCTTAAGATTTAAACCAGCCTTCAACCAATTCATCTTCAAAAGAAGTTGCATTTTTATGAACAAACTCATTTGTGTCTTTATTGTAAGAATAGTCTAAAGCCCATTCTTTATGGTTTTTAGCTAACTCTTTAATACTTTCGCAAACAAAAGCAATTTCTTCATCAGTCGTAGTTGGATGAATTGACATTCTAATCCATCCTGGTTTTTTGATTAAATCTCCAATTGTAATTTCGTTAACCAGCTTATTTGAAGTTTCTTGATCAACATGAAGTAAAAAATGCCCGTAAGTTCCTGCACAGCTGCATCCTCCTCTAGTTTGAACTCCAAATCGGTCATTTAATATTTTTACACCTAAATTAAAATGAAGGTTTTCAATAAAAAACGAAACAACTCCCAATCTGTTTTTATGCTGTCCTGCTAGAATTTTAATATTATCAACAGGCTCTAATTGACTAAAAACATAATCAACAATTTCATGCTCGCGCTGTAAAATGTTTTCAATTCCCATTTCTTCCTTTAACTCAATTGCCAAAGCTGTTTTAATAACCTGAAGAAATCCTGGAGTTCCGCCATCTTCACGATCCTCTATATTGTCAATATATTTATGCTCTCCCCAAGGATTTGTCCAGCTTACAGTTCCACCGCCTGGACAATCAGGAATCATATTGTTGTATAATTTTTTATTAAAAATAAGAACACCAGAAGTACCAGGCCCCCCTAAGAATTTATGCGGAGAAAAGAAAATAGCATCTAAATACGCTTCTTCATCTGCCGGATGCATATCAATTTCTACATAAGGTCCTGAACAGGCAAAATCGACAAAGCAAACACCGTTGTATTGATGCATTAATTTGGCAGCTTCGTGAAAAGGTGTTTTTAAACCTGTAACATTCGAACACGAAGTAATAGAAGCAATTTTTATTGTTCTATCACTGTATTTTTGTAACAACAGCTCTAAATTATCTAAACTAAAAAGTCCTTTTTCACAAGACGGAATAATTTCGACATCAGCAATAGTTTCTAACCAAGAAGTCTGATTAGAATGATGCTCCATATGAGAAATAAAAACAATAGGTTTTTTCTCTGCAGGAACTGTAGTAAAGCTTTTTAGATTTTCAGGAATTTTCAAACCTAAAATACGCTGAAACTTATTAATAACACCAGTCATACCAGTTCCATCTGTAATCAAAACATCATCGTTATTAGCGTTTGTATGACGTTTGATAATATGTCTTGCATGATGATACGCCTTTGTCATGGCAGTACCAGATACAGTAGTTTCAGTATGTGTGTTGGCTACAAAAGGGCCAAATTGATTTAAAAGTTTCTCTTCAATTGGTCTGTAAAGCCTTCCGCTGGCAGTCCAATCTGTATAAACAATATTTTTTTTGCCAAAAGGTGACATAAATTCCTGATCTATGCCAACAATATGTTGTCTAAAGTCCTGAAAGTAGGTTTCTAGACTGATGGTATTATTTTTGGTATTCATTAGTGTGCCTGTGTTTGGATGCAAATATATTGTTTTTTTATAGAATTGAGAATTTATCAATTATAAACTTCAAACAGTGAGTAAACTTTTAATATCTTTAGTTAAAAAGCTATTTTTTAGATAAATTATCATAATATTCTATCGGATTAATAGGGCATGTAAACTTTAAACTATTTACATTTATGGAAAATTTATCAACAGCCACTTTTGGTGGTGGATGTTTTTGGTGTGTAGAAGCTGTAATTCAGCGTTTAAAAGGAGTTGAAACAATAAAATCGGGATATTCAGATGGTTTTATAAAAAATCCTGCATATCGTGAAGTTTGCACGGGACGCACTGGTCACGCAGAAGTAATTCAGGTAACCTTTAATCCTGACATAATTTCATATCATGATTTGATAACTGTGTTTATGACGAGTCATGATCCAACAACTTTAAATCGCCAAGGCGGTGACAGCGGTACACAATATCGTTCGATTGTTTTATATCATGATAACGAACAAAAAGAAATTGCTGAAAAAGTGTTTCATGAAGTGCAGTCTGTTTACGCAGATCCAATTGTTACGCAGTTAAAGCCTTTCGAAGTGTTTTATGAAGCCGAAGATTATCATCAAAACTATTACAACAACAATCAAGAAGCCGGTTATTGTCAGTTTGTAATCGATCCAAAAGTTCAAAAACTTAAAAAAATGTATGCTGATAAATTAATTGGCTGATAAATTTTTAGTCACGAATTAGAGGTAATAAAAAAATCATCAAAAGTTGTAGCAAGCCTACATAAACTAAAATGAAAAATTTAAAAATAAATAATCGATTTACTGCGGAATTACCTGCAGATCCTGAAACTACAAACGAAGTGCGTCAGGTGAAGAATACTGTATTCTCGTATGTAGATCCAACAAAACCATCGAATCCAAAGCTAATTCATGCTTCCGAAGAAGTTGCAGAATTAGTTGGTATTTCAAAAGAAGAAATTCATTCTGAAACTTTTTTGAATGTTTTCTCAGGAAAAGAAATCCTATCAGGAACACGTCCGTTTGCAATGAGTTATGCTGGACACCAGTTTGGAAATTGGGCAGGGCAATTAGGTGACGGTCGTGCTATTAATTTAACGGAAGTTGAAAACAACGGTAAGTTTTTCATGCTTCAATTAAAAGGAGCAGGAAAAACACCTTATTCGAGAACTGCAGATGGTTTGGCGGTTTTGCGTTCTTCTATTAGAGAGTATTTATGTGCTGAAGCCATGCATTATTTAGGTGTGCCTACTACTCGATCGCTTTCTTTAATGCTTTCCGGTGATCAAGTATTGAGAGATGTTTTGTATAATGGAAATCCAGCTTACGAAAAAGGTGCAATTGTTTGTCGTGTTGCTCCTTCTTTTATTCGTTTTGGAAGTTTTGAAATGTTGACAGCCAGAAACGAACTCAAGAATTTGAAACAGTTTGTTGAATATAATATCAAACATTATTTTCCTGAGATCAAAGGCGAGCCGAAAGAACAATATTTAGCATTCTTTAAAAAAGTGGCTGATTCTACTCGCGAAATGATTTTGCATTGGCAGCGTGTGGGTTTTGTACATGGTGTAATGAATACAGATAATATGTCGATTCATGGAATTACGATCGATTATGGTCCATATGGCTGGTTAGAAAACTACGATCCAAACTGGACGCCAAACACTACCGACAGTCAATATAGAAGATACAGATTTGGAAATCAGCCTCAAATTGCACAATGGAATTTGTACCAATTAGCTAATGCAATTTATCCTTTAATAAATGAAACAGAGCAATTAGAAAAAATCTTAGAATCATTTATGGATGATTTTATTAAAGATTATAAAGTGATGTTTTTAAGTAAAATAGGTTTGTTTACTTTAAGTGAAACTGATAATGCTCTTATTGATGAATTAGAAGCTAATTTGCAATTAACAGAAACTGATATGACTATCTTTTTTAGAAATTTGAGTGCTGTTGAAAAATCAGATTCAGTTGAAAAAGCAATGGAGAAAATTGAATTTTCGTTTTATAAAATAGAAGAAGTTTCTGGGGAAATTCTAGAAGCATGGAAAAAATGGTTTTCAGAATATCTAGAAAGATTAAAAGCTGAAAATTTATCAGATCAGGAACGTTCACAAAAAATGAATTCCATTAATCCAAAATATGTGCTTCGTAATTATATGGCGCAATTAGCGATTGATGCAGCAGACAAAGAAGATTATTCGTTGGTAAATGAGTTTTATGCGCTTTTGCAAAAACCGTACGACGAGCAGCCTGATTATCAAAAATGGTTTGCAAAACGACCGGATTGGGCAAGATCAAAAGTTGGTTGTTCAATGCTTTCTTGCAGTTCTTAAGTTTTATTTTTAGCCACGAATTTCACGAATTAGATTTTGTGAGTTCGAAAAAAAATTAGTGAAATTCGTGGTTAAAAAAAAACTATTTTGAAACAATATAATCCATAATCATATTAGCATGGATTCTTGAGTTCTCAATAAACCATTTGTGCGTCTGCATTCCACCGCAGACAACACCAGCTAAGAATAGACCTTTTACATTTGTTTCCATCGTTTCGGCGTTGTAAACAGGAATCTTTAATTCATCATTTGAAAGTTCAATGCCCATTTTTTCTAGAAAAGTTAAATCTGGTTTATAGCCCGTTAAAGCCAAAACAAAATCATTTTCAATTGTAACTTTTCCGTTTGGAGTTTCAATTTCGACTTCATTATCTTTTATTTTCGTAATATTAGATTCAAAATAAGCCTTAATACTGCCCTCAGCAATTCGATTTTCAATATCAGGTTTTACCCAATATTTTACTCTGCTATTTATTTCTTTTTTACGAATCACCATCGTAACATCAGCGCCTTTTCGCCAGCATTCTAAAGCAGCATCGACAGATGAATTATTGGCGCCAACGACTAAAACTTTGCGAAATGCATATTCGTGGGCTTCTTTGTAATAATGACGTACTTTAGGCAATTCCTCTCCTATTACATTCATTTGAATTGGAATATCATAAAAACCAGTAGCAATAATCACATTCTTTGCTTCATACAGTTTTTTATCGGTGGAAACTACAAAAGTCGAATTTTCGATTTTTTTGACTTCGGTAACTTTTTCAAATAAATTGATATTGAATTTAAAATAACGATGAATATTTCGATAATATTCTAAAGCTTCCTGTCTGCCTGGTTTTGGAGCAAGACAATTAAACGGAATATCACCAATTTCTAACCTTTCGGCAGTAGAGAAAAAGGTCATGTACAGCGGATAATTGAAGATACTGTTTACAATAGCGCCTTTTTCGATTATTAAGTATTTTAAATTGTTCTTTTGAGCTTCAATTGCACAGGCAAGTCCTATTGGTCCGCCTCCCACAATAATTACATCATATTGATCCGTCATAAATTATTCTTTTTCCCAGCTTTTAAAAGGATGTTTACTTAAATAAGCATTGTAATATCTTTTGTCGTCTGTTACCTCTTTCCCAAGCCATTCTGGCTTTTCAAAAGTTTCTGTTTCGGATTTCAGTTCAACTTCGGCCATTACTAAGCCTTCATTTTCGCCGTAAAATTCATCAACTTCAAAAATATGATTTCCAAGTTTTACCTCGTAACGTATTTTTTCTATTTTGCCTTTTTCGCATAATTTTAAAAGCTCTATAGCTTCATCAAGCGGAATTTCATTCTCCCATTCAAAACGCGACATACCGCCTTGGTGCCCAATTCCTTTAATGGTCAAAAAGGCTTTTTCACCTTTAATTCTAACTCTTACAGTTCTTTCAGGAATCGAACTTAAATAGCCTTGCGCAATTTTATTATGAGTAAAAGCTTGTTCTTTAAAATCATTTGATTTTACAAGAAACTTTCTTTCTATTTCGAGCATTTTGTTTCTGAATTAATTTTACTCAAAGTTACTTAATTAAATTAAGTTTGAGAATTTACATTTATAAAACCTCTTTTTATTTGTTCACGAATCAAATTCAAACAAAAGTGGAAAATGCAACCATGTTGATTGATTGTTAGTAGGTTACGTGTTTTTATTTTTCCTAAATTTGATAAAACCTTAACTTTATTACTATGTCTAAAAAAGCACTTTATCTATTGGGCATTGCAATAACAATTATTTTAGGGACTTTTTTATACCTGAAATTCTGTTGCAATTGTTGTACGAAAACAGCTGACGTTACTACTGAAACAGTAAGCGTTGTTGTGGCTCAGGACACTAATTTTGTTCCTTTTGTTTTAAACGGCTCCGGAATTGATTATCGCACACACGGCAATCTTAAGTTCCTTAAAAACAATGCAGCGGTAATCATGCCTGTACATGATTCGGTAGCTATAGGAATAGAAAATCTAAAAGGGTTTTTAATTAAAAATCCACAGCAAAAAATTACGATTACTGGTTACGCCACATCTGATGAAAAGAACACCACAACTTTTGAGAATCTTGGTTTAGCAAGAGCAAATGAAGTTAAGAACTATTTTGTTTCTAAAGGATTAGCTGCTTCTAATTTTGATACAAAAGGCAAAATTATCGATCAGTGGAAAATGAGTTCTGATACGCTTCTTGGTCCTGTCGAGTACAATTTTGAGAGTACTGATACCCCAGCGGTATCGACAGATGAATGGGTTATTTTAAAGAATAAAATTAATGGTGATGCATTAGTTCTTCATTTTAGCACCAATAAATCTAGTGAAGATTTAAGTGCCGACGAGAAGCAAAAAGTTGCAGATATTGCCAAATACATGGATCATGTTAAAGAAGCTGTTGTATTGGTTGTTGGGCACAGCGACAATGTAGGAAATCGTGATTCGAATATTGTTCTTGGACAAAAACGTGCTGATTTCTCTAAAAATTATTTAGTTAAAAAAGGTATTGAGACTACGCGAATTGAAACGCAATCAAAAGGTCCTGATGAACCAATTGGAGAAAATACTACTGCAGAAGGTAAAGCAAATAACAGAAGAACTGTAATTACAATTAAATAACTAATTAAAATATACGATTATGAATATACCATGTATCTTAATACCGATTTTAGTGGGGTTAATCTGTGGAATTTTAGGTTACTTACTAGGAAAAATGAATTCTAAAGGAGATGATTCACTGTCTGCATCTTTACAAGCCGATTTAGATGCTTGTAAAGCAAATACGAAAAGCTTAAATGCTAAAATAGCAGCATTAGAAGCAGATCTAGCTGCAAAAGTAAAAAATACTTCGTCTACGGCGCAGTCGTTTGCGTCTTCACCTGCTGCAATCGCATTTGATGCAACTCTGGCAGCCACAGTTTTTGGTAAAAAAATAAAAGAAAATGATTTGAAAGTTGTTGAGGGAATTGGGCCTAAAATTGAAGCTTTATATCATGCAGCAGGAATATCAACTTGGCATCAATTATCAGAAACATCCACAGAAAAATCACAATCTATTCTGGATGCAGGCGGAGAAAATTATGCCATTCACAATCCAAGTACTTGGGCAAAACAAGCTTTGTTAGCCTATCAAGGTAAATGGCAGGAATTGAAAGACTGGCAGGATAATTTACGTGGAGGGAAAGAGTAAAAAAAAGATACAAAGGTTCAAAGTTACAGAGGTTCAAAGGTTTTAATACTTTGTCCCTTTGAACCTCTGTAACTTTGAATCTTAAAAACTGGCTCCCAGCCAGTTTTTTTCTGTATTATACCATAGCTGTCCTTGTTTTACTTCGAGCGGGCAATCAAAATTATTAGTGTACAGTGCTCCTGTTCCTAATCCTTGCGGCATTTTTGAGTTTAAAAGAAAAGTCCATTGAGCAATTGCATTTAAACCAATATTACTTTCTAATGCTGAAGTAATCCACCAGCCGATGTTATATTTTTCGGCTAAAGTGATCCATTCTTGTGTTCCTTTAAAACCTCCGACAAAACTTGGTTTTAAAATAATGTATTGCGGTTTGATTTTTTGCAGCAATTCTTCTTTCTCTTCTAATGAAAAAACACCTATCAATTCTTCGTCTAAAGCAATTGGAAAAGGTGTTGTATTACATAAATCTGCCATTGCAGTACTATTTCC
Organism: Flavobacterium sp. YO64; assembly: GCF_004119505.1. Classification (NCBI taxonomy): domain Bacteria; kingdom Pseudomonadati; phylum Bacteroidota; class Flavobacteriia; order Flavobacteriales; family Flavobacteriaceae; genus Flavobacterium; species Flavobacterium sp. YO64. The sequence continues at coordinate 26,978 of NZ_NRQV01000032.1, forward strand.
TTTTTTTATAGGTTGTTCAATACTATGAAGCTGAAATGTATTAAGTTGGTTAAGTTTATCTAAAGCTTCATTTAAAGTAAAAGCACCATTTGCATCGACTCTAATTTCGATTTGTTCTGCCGAAAAATGACTTCGGATAAACTCAAGTAATTCTAATTCTTTTTGAAAATCTATAGCACCAATTTTAAGCTTGATACAATTAAAACCATCTGCTAATTTCTCCTCAATTTGTTCTTTCATAAATGAAGCTTCACCCATCCAAACTAAGCCGTTTATAGGTATTGATTCAGAATTAGAAGTAAAATTTGAAGGAAAAAGTAAATACGGATTTTCACTTTTTAACGATAAAAAAGCCATTTCTACTCCAAACTGTATCGAAGGAAACTCTAACAAAGTTTCCCAAAGTGCAGTTTCTCCTAAATGAATATTTTCACAAGTCCATTTAAGTTTTTCCTCATAATCATCACGATCATCAGCGCTTAAGCCTCGAAGAATTCCGCATTCTCCTATTCCTTTTTTGCCATCATCCTCGAGAACAATAAACCAGGTTTCTTTTTCGGTCATAATGCCGCGAGATGTCCCAGACGGACGTTTAAACTCGAGCATATATTTATGGTAAACAGCTTTCAATTTATTGTTTTTAAATTAAGGAAAGGTTTTTAATTATAAAGTTTTAAAACTTTTTCGAAATCTTTTGATGGCAGACCAGCTTTTTGAAAAACAGTAAAATCTTGTTTTGTTTTTTCTTTCCAGCTTACACTATCAGTTACATTTTGAGTTTGGTATTTTTTGTAAATTGCTTTGGCTTCGCTGTAATCATCGCTTATCAAGTAAACATGAGCAAGATTTAGTTTAACTAACAATTCAGTATCATCAAGCTTTTCACCTTCTTTTAAAAATTTCAACGCTTTTCCGTATTGCTTGGTTAAAATGAAGCAATAACCAATAGAGCTATAGTCTAAAGCAGTAGCTTTTCCGTCGTTAATAATCGAATTTAACTTAGGAATAGCTTCGTTGTATTTTTGTTGTTTTATTAATAAAGAAGCCTGCTTTCTTAAATCACTGTAAACGTTTTTAGAAATATCTTCATCTTTATAACAAGCGTTTCCAAAATCTTTGTATGCTTTGGTTTTTTCAACTGCTAATAATTTCTGAAATTCTGTATAACGATATTGTTTGATGATTTTATTTAGAATACAAACACAAAAATCATCAGAATTGGCCATTTTTTGTGCTAATGTAGATGTTTTACATAAGCTGATAATTTCGTTTTTATTGTCTTTATCCCAGCCACGACTAAGAACAGTATTAACCCACGGAACAACTTCTAATACTACTTTTTGATTCAAAAACCAGTTTTTACTCTGAAATGCAAACCAAATTGTATTTGAATTTTGGTTCAAACAAGAAGATTTATCTACAGATAAACGTTTGGCATCTTTACTTAACGGTTCTGTTTGTGCATAACAAGCTTTATCTGTTTTACCGTCTATAATATATCTTTTTGCGTCGTCATTTGAAGTAAACAAGGCATAGGTACAAGTGTCATCTCCTGAAATTTTTGACATCAAAAAAACGGCTCCTGCAGATCCTTGACCAATTCCATATGGATCTGGAATTGCTTTTAGTACCGAAACTAAACTATTGGCCATTTGCTGGTTTTCGTCTAAAAGAGTGATCCTGTATACAATTTCGGTAGTACCTAGAGGCAAATCTTCTATTTTAAAAGTTACTCTGTCTCCCGCAGAAACAATAAGTTCTTTAGTTGTAGCTCTTTCTTTATCCCAATAGCCGTCTTTTTGTGCAAAAACGTTAGATGAAGCTATAATTAAAATAAATAGAGCTATTTTTTTAAAATTCATTTTAGAAAATTTAGTTAAAGATCTCATACAAATTTCAAGCCTATTTTTTAAGTATTGCGTTTATTCTCTTTTCAGCTTCTGCTTTAGGGATTCCTTCGTAATAATCTTTTACAAAAGGATGATCAAAATCTTTGTGAGGAAAGATTTCTGGTCTTTCGTTTCCAGTTTTTGTTACCACTGTTGTTGGAATGCTGTTTGAGAACTCATATTGCGGAATATAATTTGAAAGCCAGCCAAAATACTGGTTTTCTTCTTTTTGATCATCAAAGTTTTCTAAGTAGTTTTCAAAACTTTTTTCGATTAACGAAACCCAGAAGCCATATTCTAAATCTTCGCAGTGATCATTAACTTTTTGAACTAGAACACATCTAATAAATCGATCTACTTGATCGGAATGTTTTATAACGCAAAAATCCTCATCAATTACAGCAATATCTTCCTTTTCTTGAGAAGATAGATTGCTGTAGCTGTTTGGAGCGTTATAAGTTATTGCGGGCCAGCTTTCGTGCTCTTCGCCGCAGCAATCACACGTATATTTAATATCACTCATATTTTAACAAATGCTATTACAACTCAATTGATGCGCCAATTTCTAAAAGCATTAAATCTTTTCCTTTATCAAAGAATTTACGAATTGATTCTTCATGATTAATTTCGATATAGCCAAAAGTATCAAAATGATAGCCTAGAATTTTATCACATTCTACAAAGTCAGAAGCAATAATTGCATCTTCAACATCCATTGTAAAATTATTTCCGATTGGAAGAATAGCAAGATCAAGTTTGGTTCTCAACGGAATCAATTTCATGTCGTAAGTAAGTGCAGTATCCCCAGCAATATAAATGTTTTTATGCTCTCCTTCGATTACAAATCCGCCAGGATTTCCTCCGTAAGTGCCGTCAGGAAAAGAACTTGAGTGAATTGCATTGACATATTTTACTTTTCCAAAATCAAAATTCCAGCTTCCGCCATGATTCATTGGATGAGAGTTAAGACCATTTTTGGCATAGTAACCTGCAATCTCAGCATTTGAAACAATGACTGCATTAGTTCGTTTTGCAATACTTTCAACATCAAGAACATGATCGCCGTGAGCGTGTGTTAATAAAATATAGTCTGCTTTTAGGCTGTTGATATCGATATGTGAAGCTTGCGGATTTCCTGTAATAAATGGATCAACAATAATGTGCTTTCCTCCTACTTCAATTCCTAAAGAAGCATGTCCGTAAAAAGTGATTTTCATTTTATGAGTGTTTTTATAGTTGAACTTAATTTTATCTTCCGCCTAAAAATAGGTTAACAATTATATCTGAAATCAATGAAATCATACATACTGTTAATAATATTGAAAGTAAAAATGTACTTAATGCTAGTTTTTTTAATTCGGGATCTAAAAGCTTAGGGTTTTGATTTTTATAAACCGTAATTAAATGTTTAGTTAAAGGAATATAAGCTAATAAAAATAAATATTGATCAAAATTATAATCGCTTAAAAAGGCAAAAACTACAACTAAAATCATTGCTGTAATAATCAATGAGAAATGATAGATTTTTGCTTTTGCTCCGCCAATTTGAACTACGATTGTATTTTTTCCTGATTTTCGGTCTGATTCTTCATCACGCATATTATTCAGGTTTAAAACGCCCACGCTTAATAATCCGATAGAAATTGCCGGAAGAATTAAAAGCGGATCAACTTCTTTTGAATATAAAAAGTTAACACCTAATGTGCTTACAAGTCCAAAAAAGATGAAAACAAATACATCACCAAATCCTTTATAACCGTAAGCAGAATTACCAACTGTATAACGAATTGCTGAAACAATTGCAGCAATTCCTAAAAGCAGAAAGAATATTGAATAACCAAAATTTGATTCTCCAAACGCAAAATAAATTAAGATAATGGCAGATAATAAAGTTAGCAGCGAAGTAATTATTATTGCCTTTTTCATCGCTTGAGGCGTAATAACACCACTCTGAATAGCACGCTGCGGTCCTACTCGATCAGCATTATCAGTACCTTTCACACCATCTCCGTAATCATTTGCAAAATTGGATAAAACCTGCAAACCCAAAGTAGTTAAAAGAGCAAAACCAAAGATTTTCCAGCTAAAAACGTCTGTTGGTGTATTGATGGTTTCTGTTGGGTTTGAAAGTGCATAAATACTTCCAACTATAATTCCAGAAACTGATAAAGGTAATGTGCGCAGTCTAGCCGCTTCAATCCAATGTTTCATTATTTATTTTGTTTATTTTAATTTCAAGTTTTAGGTTTCACGTTTCAGGTTCGCAATTTGAAACCTGAAACTTTAAACTATTTTATAACTTCTTTACGGCAGCCATTTATTTTCGCCAAAATTTGGTTTTCTTTTTTCTAAGAAAGCGTTTCTTCCCTCTTTTGCTTCTTCAGTCATATAAGCTAAACGAGTTGCTTCTCCAGCAAAAACCTGCTGTCCTACCATTCCGTCATCCGTTAAGTTCATAGCGAATTTTAGCATTTTGATAGATGTTGGAGATTTTTGAAGAATTTCCTGAGCCCATTCATAAGCTGTAGCTTCAAGTTCATCGTGAGGAATTACAGCATTTACCATTCCCATATCCATCGCTTCTTGAGCAGAATAATTTCTTCCTAAAAAGAAAATCTCTCTTGCTTTTTTCTGTCCAACCATTTTAGCCAAATAAGCGGATCCGTATCCACCGTCGAAACTGGTAACATCGGCATCAGTTTGTTTAAAAATAGCGTGTTCTTTACTAGCCAAAGTCATGTCGCAAACCACGTGTAAACTGTGTCCGCCGCCAACGGCCCATCCTGGAACAACTGCAATAACCACTTTTGGCATAAAACGAATTAAGCGCTGTACTTCTAGAATGTTTAAGCGGTGCTGACCATCTTCTCCCACATAACCTTGATGTCCGCGTGCATTTTGATCACCGCCGCTGCAAAATGAATAAACTCCGTCTTTTGTCGACGGTCCTTCAGCAGAAAGTAATACTACTCCAATCGAAGTATCTTCCTGTGCATCGTAAAAAGCTTGGTACAATTCTGAAGTAGTTTTAGGTCTGAATGCATTTCTAACATTTGGTCTGTTAAAAGCAATTCTAGCAACTCCGTTACATTTTTTATAAGTTATATCTTCAAATTCTCTGGCAGTAATCCAATCCATTTCTGTTTGTTTTATTTTAAAAATTTATAGTGTAAAAATAAGCCATTTTTTAGATTTTCACTCACTGATTTTGGTTTATATAGCGGTTAACAATTTGCGGTAATGTTAACAATTAGGCTTTTTGCTCAAAAAATAACATTTTTTAACATTAGTTATAAAAAATAATAAGTAATTTTACATCCTAGAAATCAACGAGATACGATTTATTTTGTTGATACAAGATTGATTTTCTTTCACTGATTTATTAACCTAAAAAATGATTTTTTTGAGAAAATTTAAAAAATTTGTCGCTCATTTTTTTATGGTTTTTATTAGTAAACCCTTGAATAATGAGCAAATGATTTATTCATTTGTCAAGACTTCGAAAAGAAGATAGTAACACCTAAGGTTAAACACTAGAATTGTTTAAGTAATTAGTATGAAATTGATTACGAAAAGAGGAAAAGATACTAACTAAAACTTTCTATAAATTATTTTCTAAAACCAATGGATTAGCCGTGAAATTAACGTTTCGCTTTTAAGATGGATGTATTGATTGTTTAAAGACATACCTTTTCAAGAAGTAGCTTCTAAAATTTTTAAAGCTGTTATTTTTTGATCAGATTCGAATTTATTTTATTTCTGTTTTTTTTTAATTACAATTTTTTTTAAAACGAGAATAAAAAGGGAAAGGCTGCTTGTAATGAGCAGCCTTTCCTGTTATAATCAGTTTGTTTAAACTCTAAAAAATAGAAATTCCAAATTCCAATTGAGCATTTAATGTCATTGGAATTTGGAATTTTTTATTGAAATTTTAAAAAATCTAATTTTCTTTTACCAAATAAATACCATCTTCCTTGATCTCGATAAGTTTTTCTTTGTATAAAGCTCCAATTGCTTTCTTAAAAGTTTTTTTACTCATTTTTAGGACCGTTTTAATATCTTCAGGGTGCGAATTGTCGTTTAAACGTAAAAAGCCTCTATTTGCTCTTAATTCATCTAAAATTTTCTCTGCATTTGGCTCAATACTTTGATAACCTTGAACTTGCAATGCAACATCTATTTTATTGTCAGGGCGAATATTTTTAATGTAACCGCGCATTCTGTCGCCGGTTCTTATTGAATCGTCGTAAACTTCATCTTTATACAACAAACCTTTGTGCTGCTCATTGATAATTACATTTATTCCTAATTCAGTAATATGCGAAACGATCAAATCAACTTCTTCTCCTTTTTCAACTGTAAGCTGATCGTTGTTTAAAAATTGGTTTAATTTACTTGATGCTACTAAACGATTCGTTTTTTCATCTTTATAAAGGTAAACTAGATAACGTTTTCCTTTTTCCATAGGACGAGCTTGTTCTTTAAACGGAACAAGAATGTCTTTCTCCATTCCCCAATCCATAAAAGCGCCCACATTATTAATGTAATTGACTCTTAAAAGCGCAAATTCATTTAATAAAATATAAGGTTCAAGTGTAGTTGCAACTGGGCGTTGTTCGTGATCTAGATAAACAAAGACTACAAGTTCCTCGCCTATTTCAAATTCATTTGGAACATATTTATTGGGTAATAAAATATCATGAATTCCTTCAGGATCTTTTTCAGGATTTCCTAAAAAAAGCCCCACTTTGGTGTCACGTAATATAGTTAGTGTATTGTATTTTCCTATTTCAATCATATTCATAAAGTTCTAAGGTGCAAATGTACGAAGTTTGAAAATGGTAATCCGAAAAATATGCGGGATAAAAAAAGAAGCAGCCATTTTATTGTAGTTTGTTGCTTTTGGTTAAATTTGAAAACTTGTAATTAATCCCAAATCAATGAAAAAGAATCTTATTTATTCTGCTTTTGCCTTTCTTCTTTTCGCGCAGGCTTCAATCTCGCAAGTTTCCGAAGACTTGGAAATAAAAAAAATGATAGGCGAAATTAAGGCCGAAAATCTTGAAGCTACCGTTCATAAATTAGTTTCGTTTGGAACTAGACATACTTTGAGCGATGCAAAAAACAAAACAAAAGGAATTGGGGCTGCACAGCAATGGGTGAAATCTGAGTTCGATAAATTTGCATTGGAATCTAACGGAAGATTAACTTCTGAAATTGACTATTTTACTGTTAAAGCCGACGGTAAGCGAATTAACGTAGACAGCCAGATTGGGAATGTAATGGCGACTTTAAAAGGAACTGACCCTACAGATAATCGTGTATTGATTATCAGCGGACATCTTGATTCACGCGTAACAGATGTTATGAATACTAAAGCAAATGCTCCAGGAGCAAATGATGATGGTTCTGGCGTTGCGGCAGTTATTGAACTTGCCAAAGTAATGAGCAAAAGATCATTTCCGGCTACTATAATATTTGTTGCTGTAACTGGCGAAGAGCAAGGTTTGATTGGAGCTCGACATCTTGCAGAAAAAGCAAAAGCACAAAACTGGAATATAGTAGCAATGTTTAATAATGATATGATTGGCAATAGCTTATCAAGCGGTACTAATTTAAGAGATAATACTCAAATTCGTGTTTTCAGTGAAACAATTCCGTATTTAGAAACTGAAGACGAAGCAAAAATGCGTAAAGCTGTAAGCCGCGACAATGATAGTCCGTCAAGACTTTTGGCTCGATATATTAAAACCGTTACAGAACAATATGTAGATCAGTTGAAAGTAAAATTAGTATACCGAAATGATCGTTTTTTGCGCGGTGGTGATCATACTCCGTTTAGTCAAAATGGTTTTACCGCAGTTCGTTTTTGCGAAATGAATGAAAATTTTGATCATCAGCATCAAGATTTAAGAACCGAAAACAATATTAAATATGGAGATTTGCCAGAATTTATGGATTTTGAATATTTAAGAAAAAATACCTGTTCAAATTTAGCGACTTTAGCTAATCTAGCTTCATCGCCAAAAGCACCAGAAAATGTTGGAATTGAGGTTAAAAAACTTTCTAATTCATCAACTTTAATTTGGTCAGCACCAGCTGGAAAAGAACAGTATGGTTATCAAATTTTAATGAGAGAAACTTCTTCTTCACATTGGGAAAAAACTTTTTTTGTAAAAGATACTCGAGCCGAAATTCCTTATTCTAAAGATAATTACTTTTTTGCAGTGCAAACCGTTGATGCTTTAGGACATGCAAGTTTACCTGTTTTTCCAATTCCAATTAAATAAAACTAAATCATATAAAGAAAAAAGCGCCTTTTTGGCGCTTTTTTTTAGTTCTATTTATAAATACTTTCTTTTTTAAAGTGAAGCGTTAATAAGTAATAAACAACAACTCTGTATTTGTGCTTGTTAGACTTACCATACTTTTCTAAAACAGTATTTATAGCTTCATCTAAAGCCGGCGTATCAGCCAACCCAAGCTTTTTGATTAAAAAGTTATTTTTTACCGTATCTAATTCTGACTGCTGACTTCCTGCTACTGTTGCAGCATCATCGTTGTATATAGATGGACCGCAGCCTATTGTTACTTTGGTTAATAAATCCATGTTTGGAGTTACTCCGCATTTTTCTTTTAAATCTGCTGCATACTTTGCAATTAATTCTTCTCTTTTGCTCATTGTTATAGTTTTAAAATTGGTAATAAATCCAAATTTAAACTAAAAAACCGATACTAAAATTAATTTTAATAAAATTTAACTTACATACTAAGTCAGCTCCTTAAAGTATTGTTTTAAAACAATATCGTTCTCTATTGTAGGCGTAAAGATTTCTAATATTCCAGGAGTATCATTTGCATTATAAAGCAATTTAAGATTTTGCTCTAATGAAGCCAAATCATCTGCTTTGAAATAATTACATTTATACATAGCAGCTAAATGTTCTGCAGTTAAATGATGTGAGGTTTCAAAATAGGTATTAAACACAGGTTTTTCTTCATGTCCCGGTAAAATTCTAAATATTCCGCCGCCGCCATTGTTAATCAAAATGATTTTAAAGTCTTTAGGGATATAGGAATTCCATAAAGCGTTACTGTCGTATAAAAAACTAATATCGCCTGTAATAAATATATTTTGTTTAGTGTTACCAACAGCTGCACCAATTGCGGTTGAAGTGCTTCCGTCAATACCACTGGTGCCACGATTGCAGAATACTTCGATACTTGAATCAATATCAATTAATTGTGCATATCGAATTGCAGAACTGTTACTGATTTGCAATTGGCTGTTTTTAGGAAGTGATTCAATAACTTTTTCAAAGACTTTAAAATCTGAAAAGGCAATTTTATCTAAATATTCTTGTTTTCGGACTTTTCGTAAAGCATAGATTTCTGTAATCCTAGAAGAATAGTCGCTAATTGTAAATTCTGTTTTTGGCAGCAAAGATTTAAAGAATTCATTTGGCCTCATAACAAAGTGTTTTGTTAAAGCACCAAAAGTATCGTAAGCTCGAAGTGGATCTATATGCCAATGATTTTGAGGTTTGTACTTGCGTAAAAAACCTTTAATTCGTTTAGATACAATCATTCCGCCGAAAGTTACTAAAATATCTGGTTGAAATGCTTGAAAATCAGAATCGTTAAATGGAGTAATTAAAGTATCAATACTATTAATAAAACTAGGATGATGCAAGTTTGAAGTAGTTTCTGTAAGAACAACAACTGAAGGATCAGCGGCTAAGTTTTCAAGAATTTTAGTATCAACTGTATTGGCATCATTTACTCCTACAAGAACTAATTTTTGCTTTGCTGAATTCCAAATCGAAATAAATTCTGCTTCATTTTCGATGGTTTTTACATCTGCTTCTTCTTCTATACTTGTAATTTTTGGCTGTACAGAAAGTGTTTCAACAGTTTCATATAAAGGTTCTTCAAACGGAGCATTTATATGAACTGGTCCTTTTTGAAGAATTGCAGTTTCTATAGCCTTATTTATTTTTAAATCATTTTCAACAGAAGCTTCTTCCGTTAAATTAGCATTAAAAACGGAGTGATTTTTAAAAACATTTTCTTGGCGAATAGTTTGTCCATCACCAATATCGATTTTATTTTGCGGGCGATCTGCAGAGATTATGATCAACGGAATCTGACTATAAAAAGCTTCGGCTACAGCTGGATAATAATTAAGCAATGCTGAACCTGACGTACAAATAACCGCAGTAGGTTTTTTAGTTTGCTGTGCAATTCCCAATGCGAAAAAAGCAGCACAGCGCTCATCTGCAATGCTGTAACATTTGAAGTTAGAATTTTGGGCAAATCCGATAGTTAATGGTGCGTTTCGTGAACCGGGAGAAATTATAATATTGTGAATTCCTTTTGCTGAACAAATTTCGATAATGCTTTGCGCAAGCTCTATTTTGGGGTAAATCATTCTAAATAGTGTATTACTTTTTAAAGAAAATCTATTGCTTAGAATTTCTTTTGCAATTACAAAGTTACAAACTTCGTGCATGATTTAACTTATATTAGGAAGATATTATGACCCATTTTTAGAAAAAGAGAATATATTTGTAAATCGAACATTTTTTATAAAAACAGATCGTTTATGCGTTTCTTATATTTACTTTTTATTCTTATTTCAGTTCACTCTATACAAGCACAAAATCAGTTTACTGTTGATGAAACGCCATATAAAACAGCGTTAGAAAGTGCTAAAACGCAAAATAAACCACTGTTTGTAATGCTTTTTGCAGATTGGTGTCCGCATTGCAACAAAATGAAAAAAGAAGTTTTTAGCGATCCAAATGTGATGGCTTTTTTAAATAAAAACTATATCTGTGTTTGGAAAAATGTGGATAAAGAAGAAGGAACTGCACTGAAAAATAAATTTAGAACCACTTCACTTCCTGCTTTTCTATTTTTAGATTCAAATGAAAATCTTTTGTATGCTTTAAAAGGAGAAATGAAAACAGCCGAATTTTTAACGGAAGCGTCTAATGCTTTAAATCCAAAATTGCAATTACCTTATTTAAAAAAACAGTTTCTAGCCGATCCAAGCAATTCTAATACCTTTTTTGCTTATTTGAATAGTTTGAAAAAAGGAAGAGATAGAAATGAAATCGCAATTCCAACGCACATTTATCTTAATACACAATCAGATGCACAATTAGTAAGTGAGACCAATTGGCGAATAATTGCAAATGGTGTTACAGATATTAATTCGAGAGAATTTCAGTACGTTTTAAAACATCAAAATGAGTTTGCCGCTGTTGCTTCTCAAAAACGTATTGATCGTAAAGTTGAAAGTATTGTAAACGAATTACTTCGTCCTTTAGTTGATAATTTAGACACTGTGAACTACTATAAACAAAGAGAAGTTGCAAAATCGATTCGATTGCAAAAGACAGATTCTCTCGTGTTTAAATTTGATTTAACATTGGCTGAACGTACCGAAAAATGGCAGTTTTATAAAAAAGTGACGCTTGAAGATACTCAAAAATTAGTGTGGAGCGATGCCAGTTTTTTGAAAGATATAGGACAAACTTATTTAAAACATATTTCTGATGCCGAGAGTTTAAAAAAATGTATATTTTGGGTAAAACATTCGATAGAACTAAATGATACTTATGATGGTAATTTACTTCTCGCAAGACTTTACAATAAGATAAAAGATAAAAAAACAGCATTGAAATATGCCAAAGATGCAAAAGTAATTTGCACAGAAATGACTTGGAGCACGAAAGATGTTGATACTTTACTAGCCGAATTAAACTCTAAATAAATCAAAAAATAGCAGCAAATTTGCTTCGTGAGTTTGCTTTCGCTTGAATCACAAAGTAGTTTTTGTGATTTGAATTTTCAAAAAACAACCAAAACATGGCACTTATTCTTAGACCAGCAATAAAAAAGGATTTAGAAAAAATTCTTGAAATTGTAAATCATTCTATCCTGCATACAACAGCAAATTATAGTTACGATATTCAAACTATTGAAGTACAAACAAAATGGTTTGAAGATAAGAAAACTAAAAACCTTCCTATTGTCGTGGCTGAGTTAGACAATGAGGTTGTTGGTTTTGGAAGTTATGGGCAGTTTCGCGAGAAAATTGGTTACCAATACACTGTTGAACATTCTGTATATGTAGTCGATAATGTTATTGGAAAAGGTGTAGGTTCAAAATTGCTTACAGAACTTATTCGGTTAGCCAAAGAGCAAGGTTTTCATGTAATGATTGGTGCAATCGACGCAGACAATGCAGGAAGTATAGCTTTTCATGAAAAATTTGGTTTTGTGGCAACCGGTACAATTCGCGAAGTTGGATATAAATTTGATCACTGGCTTGATTTGGTTTTTATGCAATTGATCTTGAAATAATTTTAGAATGAATTCAAACCCTGCTATACAAAAAGGATATCTTCAAGTTAATAATTTGCATGAAATCTATTATGAAGTTTGTGGTACTGGAGAACCCTATTTGTTTGTTCATGGAGGTCCAGGTGCTGGTTTTTCAGAAAAAGACAAACGTTTTTTCGATTTTAAAAAACATAAAGTTGTTTTCTTTGACCAAAGAGGAGCTTCAAAAAGTAAACCATTTGCGAGCATAGAAGATAATACAACTCAAGATTTGGTTAATGATATAAATGCCCTTTTATCTCATCTTAATATTGAAAAAATAAACATTTTTGGTGGTTCATGGGGAACAGCGTTAAGTCTTGTATTTGCAATTCAGAATCCTGAGAAAGTAAAAAGTCTTTTGCTAAGAGGTGTTTTTCTAGCAGATCAAAAAACAATTCACCATTTTTTAGGAGGAGCTCTTAATAAACAATATCCTGCAGAATGGCAAAGGTTTAAAAAGAATGTTCCTGCTGACACTTCACTAAGTATTTCAGAATATTACTTAGATCAGATGCTGAACGGAACTCTCGAAAATAGAAATTTTTATTGCTATGAATGGGCTTATTATGAAATTTCTATTTTTATAAAAGGAATTAAAGCAAATGAAATCGATGGTATTATTCAACAATTTCCATATCAGTCTTTAAGTATTATGGAGGCTCATTATATGAGTAATAATTGTTTCTTAGAAGATGATTATATAGTTGATAATCTAAGAATTATTGAAGATATTCCAATTACAATAATACATGGAGAACATGATGCAATTTGTCCTGTTGAGTTTGCGCAGGAAATTCACAATAACTTAAAAAAATCTGTTTTATATATTGAAAACGCAGGTCATTCAGATTCTGAACCTGCTATTGAAAAAAGAATTATAAGTGTCCTAAATCCATAATTTTTAAAGAAAAAACAAAGAGAACTCTGCTCCTATGCATCTTTGCCTCTTTGTATCTAAAAAAAAACTCCAAATTCGAAGAATTCAAATTTGGAGTTTTTTTATTCAGAGCGTTTTTAACTCTTAATCCATTTAATAATTTCAGGATCTGTTGGAAGTGTTTTTGGTTTAATAACCTTTACCAATTCTCCTTTTTCGTTGATTAAATATTTTTGAAAATTCCATTCTACTTCAGAATCCTGCAAACCATTTTTAGATTTCTGAGTCAGGAATTTATAAATTTCACACATATCATCTCCTTTTACCGAAACTTTATTCATCATCGGAAAAGTTACGCCATAATTTTGCTGGCAAAACGTTTCGATTTCTTTATTGGTTCCTGGTTCTTGTGAAGCAAAGTTGTTTGCTGGAAAACCTACAATTACAAATCCTTTATCTTTGTATTCTTTGTAGATTGCTTCCAGATCTTTGTACTGCGGCGTTAATCCACATTTTGAAGCTGTGTTTACAATCATGACTTTTTTGCCTTTTAAAGACGCAAAAGCAAAGGTATCACCTGATAAATCTTCTACTTTAAATTGGTAAATGTTTTCTTTTGCCATGACATCTTTTTTAGGTTTATGGCTCGTTTGAGCCTGAATTTGCGGAGCTATCATAAATAAAGCGCTGCAAACTAAAATTGCTATATTTTTCATTGTTTAATTTTTTATAAAATTAGTCAAAATCTGTTTTGCAGTATATTTTTGAAGTCTTTATTTTTATTAAACATACGTTAAATAAAAAATTGAAGCCTAGCGTTAATCAGACGCTAGGCTTCCCCCCATACAAACAAATCAAACCATGAATTTATTTTTAAATGCTTTTATATCTTTCTAAAATTATAGTTGATGCTTCGGTTATGGTAAAAATTATTTTTTCAATCTTAATCACTACATTTTCTTTCGATGGCGTTTATATGTAGATCGTTTTCTTTGCTGTTTTTGTGATTACTTTTTTACTTTAATAATTTTTGATTGGAAGTCCGAAGACATCAACTATCTTATTTTTTTATTGTATTTCTTTACTTTCTTTGTTCCAATTTTTTTCAATTTCTTTTCTAAAAATCACTTTGACCGTAATTCTGTAAAGCCAAAACTGTTGTTAAACCCACAATTAATATTTTAAATCTATTTATACTTATCATAGAACTTTAGTT
>NZ_NRQV01000033.1:0-39811 GCF_004119505.1 Flavobacterium sp. YO64
AGTAGGCTAATTACAAGAAACAATTGCGAACCTGGAGGTACACCGGCTAGTGCTTGGTATACTGTTCCCGCATCAAGATATTCTTCTGAAGTATCTCAGGCAGATGCAGATGCTAAAGCACAGGCAGAAATTAATGCCAATGGTCAGGCATTTGCAAATAATGATGCCAATGCAAAATGTACTTTTTGGAATACCGTTCAAAGCAGATTATTTACAAGAAACAATTGCGCCGCAGGAGGTACACCGGATAATGTTTGGTATACTGTTCCCGCATCAAGATATTCTTCTCAAATATCTCAGGCAGATGCAGATGATCAGGCACAGAGAGAAATTAATACTAACGGCCAGGTTTATGCAAATAACAATGCTAATGCAAAATGTACTTTTTATAACATTCATATGGCGGGGCTTTTTACTAAAATAAATTGTGGGAATGGGCAAGGAGAGGACGTGTATTATAATGTCCCTGCAGGAACATACTCATCAATTGTTTCGCAGCAAGACGCTAATGATCAAGCACAAAATGACATAGACACTAACGGACAAACTTATGCAAATAACATGCCCGATGCAAGATGTACTTTTTGGAATGCTGCCCAAAGCAAATTAATTACCAGAAACAATTGTGCCGCAGGGGGTATGCCAGGCAGTGTTTGGTATACCGTTCCTGCATCAAAATATTCTTCTCAAATTTCGAAGGAAGATGCGAATGCAAAAGCAAGGGAAGAATTTGATAATTTGGGTCAGGCATTTGCAAATAGCGATGATAATACAAAATGTACCTTTAGAAGTATAGCTAGAAGCGGTTCGTTTACTCGAAATAATTGCCCGCCGGGAGGAGTTGCTTCAAGTGTTGTTTTTAATCAAGCGACAGGTGACGTTACATCAACTATTTCTCAAGAAGATGCGAACTCAAGAGGATGGACTAAGTTTATGAATGATGGGCAAGCATATGCAAATAATACTGCCTGTACTTTTATTTATTATAACGTCGATGTGGGAGGAATTTTTACTAAAATGAACTGTTGGAGGGGGCAAGGAGAGGATGTGTACTATAATGTTGCCGCAGGAACGTATTCTTCAACTGTTTCACAGCAAGATGCTAATGATAAAGCGCAAGCTGATGTCGATATTAATGGACAAGCTTATGCTGAGGAAAATGGAGGTTGTTACCCATAAAAAACATAAAAAATATACTTCATTCTATTAAAAGAACGACTCGATGAAAAAATATATACCAATTATAGTTTTATTACTCTTTGCAGGTCTAAGCTTATCAGCTCAGACTTTCAGCGACGAGAATTTTATTTATACAGTAACTCCCAAAAAGGCTGTTCAATCCGGTAATTTAAACACTTTGACAAAAGATCAGATGAGTCAAAATGTGAGTTATTTTGATGGACTTGGACGTCCAGTGCAGACAACGGCTATTGGACAAGGAGCAAATGGAGAAGATCTAATTACTCCAGTTGAATATGATGGTTTCGGAAGGCAGATAAAGGAATATCTGCCTTATGCCGCAGCAAACGGCGGGAATAGTTACCCTCGTATTGAACTGCTTACTGCCGTAAATACTTCAATATCATTTTATACAAACTATAAAAATACCTCAAACCCGTTTTCAGAGAAGCAGCTAGAGGCTTCTCCTTTAAATAGAGTACTCAAACAGGCTGCGCCGGGAACTTCTTGGGAGATGAGCCGCGGTCAAGAAATTAAACTGAAATACCAAACTAATCAAGATGCAGAGGTAAGATTGTTTAAAGCAAATACTTCTTGGGATGCCAGTTTAGGTTTATATGGAGTCAGTTTTTTAGATGCGGGCAGTTATGGCATAAATGAATTGTATAAAAACGTGACGTTTGATGAAAATTCAGGGAATACCCCAACAGAAACAGGAGGATCTACTGTAGAATTTAAAAACAAAGAGGGACAGGTAGTTCTAAAAAGAACCTATGATGCAGGAGATAAACACGATACTTATTATGTGTATGATATTTATGGAAACCTAACATATGTAATTCCTCCAAAAGCTGAAGGTGTAATTAGTAACCAGATGTTAGATGATTTATGCTATCAATATAAATACGATAATAAAAATCGTTTAGTCGAGAAAAAGCTGCCAGGAAAACAATGGGAGTTTATTGTTTACGACAAATTAGACAGACCTGCAGCGACAGGTCCTGTATTTTCACCTTTTAAAGATGATTCTTCTATTGGATGGATGATTACTAAATATGATGCTTTTAATCGCTCTGTTTATACTGGATGGAACAATCAAACCTGCACTTCTGCTGCAAGAAAAGCATTTCAGGATGCTCAGAATGCAGCAGCAATATGTTCTGAAACCAAAGAAACATCGGGAAATATTGATGCTATACAAGTTTACTACAGCAATAATACGGCGATTAAAAATTTTAAACTTTTAACGGTTAATTATTATGACAATTACAATTATCCAAATGCGCCGACAGTTCCAAGTCAAATTGAAGACCAGCTTGTTTTAAGTAATGTAAAAAGCTTAGCCACCGGCAGCTGGGTTAGAACATTAGAATCGGCTTCATCTTTAGCAGGAGAAACCACCACAACATTTTATGATGACAAAGCCCGTCCGATACGAACCTATTTGCAGAACCATTTAGCAGGATATACTATAACAGACAGTAAACTAGATTTTACGGGTAAAACTCTTTATACAATTTCAAAACATAAGCGTACTTCGGGCAGTATAGAATTAATCATAAGAGAAGAATTTACCTATTCCCCTCAAGATCGTCTGCTTACACATACACATCAAGTAAATGGAGGTGCGGTACAGCTTATGGCATCAAACACCTACGATGAGATGGGACAGCTGATTAGTAAAAATGTAGGTAACAGCACAGGGAGTCCTTTGCAGAAAGTTGATTACAACTATAATGTGAGAGGCTGGCTTACTGGAATTAATGAGATAGATAATTTACAGCAAGATGCAGATCCCGAAGATTTATTTGCCTTCAAGATTAATTACGATAAACCAGAAACTCAGAATCCTGATGTTGATCCTTTGTATAACGGAAACATAGCCGAAACTTTGTGGAAAACAGCTTCAAATCGCCCCTTACGCAGTTATGGATATCGATATGATAAACTGAATCGTCTCAATGATGCTTTTTACAGAAAACCAGAGGATGCAGTTCCAAATTCAGGAGCCTATAACGAAAGTTTAAGCTATGATAAAAATGGGAATATTAAATTTCTAGAGCGAAATGGAGACAATGATGCGCCTTCTATAGTGTTTAAAATAGATGATTTAACTTACGTATATGAAAATGAAAACTCAAATAAGTTAGTAAAAGTTACAGAAAGTACTGCAGGGAATGATAATTCAGGTTTTATCGATGGTAATAAAACGGGTGACGATTACAGTTATGATGCTAATGGTAATATGACCAGTGATAAAAATAAAAACATTACCAATATAGCCTACAACCAGCTTAATCTGCCTAAGAAAATTACATTTGGAACTGGAAACACAATTGAGTACATTTACAATGCTGCAGGGCAGAAGTTGAGTAAAATTGTAACTGATGCAGGAGTAGCAGCAGTAACAGATTATTTAGGTGGTTTTCAGTATAAAAACAATAATTTAGAGTTTTTCCCAACCGCTGAAGGATATGTTAAAAATACTGATGGTGTTTTATCATATGTATTCCAGTACAAAGATCATTTAGGAAACATTCGTGTTAGTTACGCTAAAAACCCGCAGACACAAGTTCTTGAAATTATCGAAGAAAATAATTATTATCCTTTTGGGCTGAAACATAAGGGATATACTTATGAGATCGATAGTAATAATAAATATAAGTACAATGGAAAGGAGCTCCAAGACGAGCTGGGGCTTAACATGTACGACTATGGAGCAAGGAACTATGACCCCGCGCTTGGACGTTGGATGAACATTGACCCGTTGGCAGAACAAGGGCGAAGATGGTCGCCTTATAATTATGCAATGGATAATCCTGTTTATTTTATAGATCCTGATGGACAGTGGCCAACTTTACCATCATGGAATGATGTAAAGAGGTCGTATAATCAAGCTAGAGCATCTGTTGCAAATGCGTACAGTCAGGCAAAGTCATCAGCAAGCAGAACGTATAGTGAGGCAAAAACAGCAGTAACTAAAACTTATAACGATACTAAAAAAAACGTTGTTGAAACAACAAATAAAGCTGTAGCTTCAACAAAAGAGACATTGAAAGATGGACAAAAATGGGTTAAGGATAATAAGGAACAGTTAATAGGCGTAGCTAAGGAAATTCAACAGGTTGGTGATAACACTACTAAAATAGGTCTTGTTGGAGCTGTAGCGGGAGCTCCAGTTGCTGGAGTTGGAGCGGCACCAGGTCTTGCTGTTGCTACTGCAGGAGGAGTGGTAAGTTTCGTCGGGTCAGGTTTAGAATTAGGTGTGAATTTAATTAGTGGAGAATATAGTACAGCTGCAGGTGATGTGGCAGCACATGCTGCTGGAGAAATAGGCGGTATGATTGTTGATAAAGCGATACCAGGTCCAAATCCTGATGTTGCGCCAGAAATTACGGAGCTTTTTAAAGCAGGAAAAAAAATAATTGAAGGCCAGGCGGGTGACAAAGCTAAAGGAGAAGTAAAAAAAGTTACGGAACAATTTAATAAAGAATAATGGATTATAAGAATTTAATTTTTGGTGTTTTGTTTGCAATAGGCGCCTTTGGTTATTATAAAATGCATAAATGGTGGTTAGAAGGAAGAGATAGTGATACACTCAATTTTAAACCAGATACTAGTTTTAGAACTTTTAAAAATTGGGTTATGATAATTGGATTGGCTATAACATCAATTATTTTTTTTCTGAAAGCATTGTAATATATAACTTAATAAGCATAGAGATGAATTTTCAAGAAATAAATAATTACATAGCTCCAGTAGGGCTTATAGTAGCAGGTATAGTAATAAAGATATCAAAAAACAAAGAAACTTTCGGGGTTTTTAGAAATTATTGGTACCTTTTCATTATTGGTGGTTTTCTTTTACTTCTATTTAAACTAAATAGTTAATTTTTGAATGTGTAAAAGAAAATCAAAAATAATTAAGGGTGCATTTTTGCACCCTTAATTATTTTATTATCCCTTTATAAAGTCTCCTTTTCTTTTTTTGTTTAAATTGTTTCGAAACATAGTCATTTATCTTTTCCCCACGGAGCAGTATATCTGCCAGATTTTCTTTTGCATACTCTTGCGATTCGAGATTTTGAATGTTTTCTGAAGCGGTTGAATTGGACTTTTGGTATTTCCTTTCAAATGCAAGAATGTTCATTGCACAGCTTTCCTGAATTCCTTTTGCACTGAATTCTTTTCCTAGACTGCTTCCATTGACAACCGACTGTGTTTTAAAGTCTATAAAAGTGATCCCCCGCTCCGCGAAGAGTTCTCACAAAAAGCTGCCCCCCGCTCCGCAAAGAGTTCTCATAAAAAGCTGCGCAAATGTCTCTGACTTTGCGCAATTTTTTTTATTTCTTAGAAATTATAATGCTGCTAAAAGTCCCCGCTCTCCGAAGAGTTCTTAATGAAAAGCTGCGCAAATGTCTGTGACTTTGCGCATTTTTTTTTTATTTCTTAGAAATTATAATGGTGCTAAAAGTCTCCCGACTTTTTACGATTGCTTTTTAAAAAATAAATAAATCTCTATAATTTGTATTAATTTAGTTTTAAAGTCAGAGACTTTTAGAGCTTTACGTTTTTAAGAAGAAGGTAAGGTAGCGCAAAGTCAGAGACATTTGCGCAGCGCTTGTCATGAACACTTTGCGGAGCAGGGGGAGCTGGGCTTGAACTGGGACAGCTTCAAGTGGAGAAATTATGATTATGCAATCGGTAGGTTTATGTCCATTGATCCACTTGCAGAAGATTACGCTTATAATTCGACTTATGCGTTCCAAGAGAATAAAATGGGATTAGGAAGAGAGTTAGAAGGTTTAGAGTTAGTGTATAGAAAAGGAACAAGTCCTGAGTTTAAAGAAAAATTTTCAAAAACCGTTGGATTTATGAATGAACATGGTACATCAGGAGAACTAGCAAGATTAAATGAAATGTCTGAGACTACTTTGATTGATAATACAGGAAATGGGTCGTTTTATAAACCTAGTACAGATGAATTATTTTGGGATCCAACAATGGCTGTAGAAACTACTAATAATAAGATAATGTCTTCTGCAACGGTTTTAGGGCACGAAATCTCTCACGCTTTAAGCGATAAAAAAGATTCTACTAAACACACTGAAAATTCAAAAAAAGGAAGTGATGCTAAATATGATACTAAAGAAGAAAAAAGGGTAATTGAAGGTTCTGAACAAACGATAGCTAGAAAGCATGGAGATATAAAGCCAGGTGAAGTAACAAGAAAAGATCATGGCGGTAAGACTAGATATGCTCCAGATCCAACTTCAAATAAGAACACGAAAGAAAAGCCTAAAGAAATTGTATTGCCAGAAATAGTTATAAAAAAATCTAAATAATTTGAAAATGAAAACACATACGATTATGATATTATTATTTCATTTTTTTTGTTTAACTGGATGTGAAAATAATAAGAAAACGAATGAACGTCAAATGGATGATATTAGGATTGATAAAATAGTTATAAATTATCAAGACTTAGATGTTGAAACTCCAATTAGAATAGATTGTGAAGATTTTGATAATTACTTCAACAAGAGTATTAAAACAAGAGTAATAAATGATTTTAAGGTTATAAATAAATTAGTAAATTATATAAGTGAAGCAAAAGAGAATAATAAAAAAGTTTCACAAATAGATGTGCGATTTAAGATGAGAATTACATATTCCGACGGAACTATTAAGGAATTTTGTGGTAATGACTTTGCAATTGAAGTGGATAAATCAAATTATCAGATTGACATGAATTTTTTGAATTATATTAAATCTATTTTAAAATAAAATAAACCCCCCGCTCCGCGAAGAGTTCTCACAAAAAGCTGCGCAAATGTCTCTGACTTTGCGCAATTTTTTTATTTCTTAGAAATTCTAATGGTGCTAAAAGTCTCCCGACTTTTTACGATTGCTTTTTTTTAAAAATAAATAAATCCCCGCTCCGCGACGAGTTCTCACAAAAAGCTGCGCAAATGTCTCTGACTTTGCGCAATTTTTTTTATTTCTTAGAAATTATATTGGTGCTAAAAGTCTCCCGACTTTTTACGGTTATTTTTTTAAAGTATGTAGTCCAAAACTTATATTTTTGTAAGAAAAAACCATGAAAGAAGGCTATGTTATTAGAGACCAAAAATTACCACATTTTATCACATCAACTGTAGTGGACTGGATAGATGTTTTTACACGTCAAAGTTATAGAGATATCGTAATTGAGTGTTTGGATTATTGTACTAAAAATAAAGGAATGATATTGTATGGTTATGTAATTATGAGTAATCATATTCATCTGATTATACAATCAGAAGACGGAAAGTTATCGGATTTAATAAGAGATTTTAAAAAGTTTATAGCAAAATCTATTTTAGAAAAAATACAAAACAGCCCAGAGAGCAGGAGAGAGTGGATGCTTGAGCGATTTAAACTAGCGGCAGAAAAACATACTAGAAACAAGCTTTATCAATTTTGGCAGTATGGAAACCATGCAGAAGAAATTTACACTAATAAATTTATGTGGACTAAATTAGATTATATACATTTAAATCCAGTAAGAGCTGGTTATGTAAATCGAGCGTCAGAATATATTTATTCAAGTGCAAGTAACTATGTTAATGATTCTGGATTGCTAAATATTGAGAAAGCAGATAATCCAATTGTAAATGTTTTGGATCTAAAATCTGTTTTTAGGGATAATCATTATTAAGTGATTTTTGTAATAAAGTCAGAGACTTTTAGAGCTTTACGTTTTTAAGAAGAAGCTAAGGTAGCGCAAAGTCAGAGACATTTGCGCAGCGCTTGCGATGAACACTTTGCAGAGCTGGGGGCTCGGAAGCATTACTTAAAACTTATAAAAAGGACAATAATTGAGGTGTAGATGTCACAGCATTTACGTATAAAAAATCAGGTTATCAAATATCAGCTACAAAAATTATTGGTAACTCTATTTATACAAACCTTACTACTGGTAGAAGAGAAAAAAAACAAAGCAACACACGATTTTATTTATAATAATTATGGGTATACTAAAAAAAATAACATTTATTAGTTTGATTTTTTTGATTTTTATTAATTGCAAAAACAAAGAAGAAAAAATTATTGCTTCACAAAAGAGGAATGAACTTATTTTTAAAAATTGGCTTAGAGATACTATTAATACTTTAAACAAAGAAAATCATTTAGATTACAAAAGAAAAATAAATATAAGTGTAGATTCATTATCGATGGATATTGTTAAAACTTTTGACGAAAAAATTAGTCCTGAAAAAATTAACAAAATAAAAAATAAAGAGCTGATTTATGCGATGGATTTATTATCTAGAAACCATTATTTACCAGAAGATGAGTTTAAATTAAAATTTGTTATTAATTCATATTACTCTATTTCAATGGTGGGACAATTAAAATATGAATACGATAGTAAGATTAAGCAGTTTGATGTTATTAAGAAAAGTAAAATCGAAAAATATACGTTCTTAAAAGGCAATTTTATTGAGAAGAAGATTTTGAACTATTAATTTAATCAATTTAAAAAGCTAAGCACTAAAATTATAAAGTCCCTGCTCCGCAAAGAGTTCTCATAAAAAGCTACACAAATGTCTCTGACTTTGCGTATTTTTTTTATTCCTTAGAAATTCTAATGGTGCTAAAAGTCTCCCGACTTTTTACGATTGCTTTTTTTTTTAAAATAAATAAATCTCTATAATTTGTATTAATTTAGTTTTAAAGTCAGAGACTTTTAGAACTTTACGTTTTTAAGAAGAAGATAAGGTAGCGCAAAGTCAGAGACATTTGCGCAGCGCTTGCGATGAAAACTTTGGAGAACAGGTTACTTAAAATGATTAGTTAATTTAGAATGGGAAATGGAAATAGAAAACGAAATATTAGTTAACAAATATGCGCAAAGCGTTATAGAAATTGAAGACTTGATATTGATATTTAACACGTTTAGTCACGATGATAAAAAGAAGTATTTATATGATTTGCTATTTTTTATTTTACAATCTACAGCTAAAGATGAAGATATAGAACCAGCTATTGAAATCAGTAAATTAAGAAGAACATACACACCTTGCGTAATAATTCAAAAAGGAGTTGGAACTCATAACTTGAAAAGATTACTAAATCTTCCAGAAAATGAACTCAATAAATCGCTAATATTACTTTTAAGCTTGTTTAAAATAGCTTATATGAAAAGAATTGAAACAGAAAAAAAAGACATATACAAATGGTGGTACTGGGATTTATCTGATGATAAAAAAGTGAAAACTATAATAGAAAATCGTGGAAATATATAGATTACTCGAAAGCTTTCAGGATTTCGCAGCGCTTGTCATGAACACTTTGCGGAGCAGGGTTAATAATTCAATAAATTAAAATGAGAATATTATATATATTATTTTTTACGATATTAGGTTTGGTTATTTTTAATGTCTTATCTAAACCAATTTTAAAATTAAGACTGAAAATTTTATTTTTAATCTTAATATTTGTATTTTGTTTATTACAATTTACTTTATTCTGTAAGTTAGGTTATATGGATAATGAAAAAATTCGTTATCTTACTAGTATTTAGTTTTGTCGTTTTTGTCTTTCATTACGGCATTAATTTTCTATTGATTATGTTTTTAAATAAAAATGATACTTTTCAAGGTAATTATTTAGCAAACGGTTTTCTTTTTTTTAGAAATTATATTATTTATCTTCTAATTTGGGTTTTTCAAGTATATACAATATTATCGGGTAGTGCTAAATGATGAAATGTAAAATAAAAACAATTAAAAAATAGTATTTAAAGGATAATAAAGATAAAACGTTTGATGACTTAATAGAATTAATGCTTTTGTAAGGGTAGTGTTTCAAAGTTAGTGATATGAGATTTTGAAATTTTAATCCGCTCCGCGAAGAGTTCTCATAAAAAGCTACGCAAATGTCTCTGACTTTGCGTATTTTTTTTATTCCTTAGAAATTATAATGGTGCTAAAAGTCTCCCGACCTTCACTTTCCAATCAAAATCAATAAAAAAAGCTCCAGATTTCTCTGAAGCTTTAATTAGTTTAAAATGCAAAATCGAATAACAATTGTGCAATGTATGTGATAAATAGTGATCTTTAAAAATTAGTATTTACTTTTTTAGAGCGATCGGCAATGTAAGAGATCAGCCAAGTTACCTGTCCTTCTTTTACAAAATATATTTTCTTTGTTTCTAAATTTGGAATACTTTCTAAGCACGTTACCAATATGTTGTTTGCCGAAATAAGGTATTTCTGGTCATAAGTGCTTAAAACTCTCGCCATTTCTTTGTTGGTTTTGGCAAGGTTTGTAAATTTCCCAAAGTTATTTTTCAGAATAGCATCATAATCGATAACATCTTGAAGCGTCAAAGGAATGTAATGATCTTTAACGTTTTCATCATAATAAAGCGTTGAAAATGCCCAAACAGCACCGCCAGATAAATATAATTTATCTTTTTTCATTAAAAGCGGATTTGCGTCAAACAGCTCCTTAGTCTTCTTGCGTAATTTTGGATTAAAATCAAATGACTTTTCTTGATACGTTGACATATCATTAAGCTGACTTTTATTGGTTACTGTTTTTTCTACAGCATCGGTAAGCGTCATGGTGCCAAAATCAAGTTCTAAAGGAATAAACTCTAATTTATTGTCTTTAAGTTCGTCAATGTAACCGCCTTTAGTAGTTTGAGCGCCAATATCTAAAAGAAAAGCATTTGCATAATCAACAGGCGGTATTGCACCTTTAACTAACGTTTTGGCTTCTTCAGTACCATCAAGTATTTCAAGTTCCTTATTGGTAAGTGAAGTGATTTTGCTTTTTAAAACATCAAAGTTGCTGGCAGATGTAAAAACAGGAGCGGCAACGATAAAGATATTTTCGTCCAGCATTTTATAGTCGGCTTTGATTTTTTTTAATTGATCTACAATAGTCAGACTCGTTTTGTTTATGTCTTCTGGTGTAAGTTTTCCAGAAGCGCTGATATGATCGGCAAACGGAATTCTTTCTGTCCAGAAAGAAAGTATTTTATAATCAGCTTTTTTAATATTATTTACATCAACAACAGAAACTTTAATAGCTCTGCGTCCAATTTCAATTCCAGCATAAATACTTTTTTGAGCAAATGAATTAAGGGTGAAAAATAAATTTAAAAGAATAAAAAATAGAACTTGGGGTTTGTTTTTTTTAAGCATTGGATTTTAATTACGATTATAATATAATTTATTTTTTATCGAACAAAGGCTGTAGGTAGTCTCTGTGTTTATAATAGTTTAAGTTGTAGTTTAAAAAAAAAGCCTCAGATTTCTCTGAAGCTTTGTCTTAGTAGCGGGAACAGGACTCGAACCTGTGACCTTCGGGTTATGAGCCCGACGAGCTGCCTACTGCTCTATCCCGCGATGTTTCGGGTGCAAAGATAAGCACTAAATACGGTTATGCAAAGAAATAACTGAAAAATTTTGAATTATTGGTTATTAGTTTGTAATTACCTGTTTATTAGTGTATTGTATTTGGTGTTTATTCTTTGTTAGATTTTGTAATCCAGTAATTCAGCATAAGGATCGTTTTTTAACCCCAATAATTTACCAAAAGCAGGTTCTGTTTTGTAACCATTTTGCTTGAGCGCAATGATTTTTAATCTGAAATTCTCATCTCTTGACTGTAGAATTTGATGTTCAATAAGCATATGTTTATAGGCGTTTTGATTTTTAGTCGGAGTATTTTGCCCGAAGATCTCTATTTCAAAACTATCAATTTTAAAATTTGCAATAACAGATTCATTATTATTGATCAAACTGTTTCTAATCTTAAACTCAGGTTTCGTACTAAAAGCTGTGGAAATTTTGGATATAAAATCGGTTTTGTTTGTCCAGTAACAAATAATATCGAGATCGCTGTTTTCAATATCAATATTTATAGGAATGGTGCCGGTTAAAATAGGATCAAATTCAGACAGTATTTCTAAAATCTTATTTTGGATTAAGATTTCATAAACTCGAACTTGTTTTGAATTTCTTGTTTTTAAATAGGTAATAGAAGTAAAATCAATCATTTTTTAGTCGGCATAATTTTTTTCTTTAATTTCCTGCTCCAATCTTTTGTTGATGTTGATTTTGGCATTGGTAAAAACAAAAAGGGTTGTTTTGTATTCTCTTGCGTATTGGTTTGTTATTTCACCAGCGATAAAAGCAGTTTCAAAATACGGACTTGTTTCTGCGAGTTCATTGCTGTTTTCTTCAAATTCCTTAACTCTAATCAGGTTTTGGTATTTGATATTCAGATTAAACCAATTCACATAATCAGCATTAAAAGAAACAGCTTTTATTCCTTTTTGAGTATAAAAATTTATTGCTCCCGCTTGTCCGTAATTATCGCAAAGCACCAATGTATTTTCTGATTTTGGGAATAAACCGTAAACAGAATCCGTTTTTCGGGCAAGTTCTTTCCAGCCCAGCATATCGGCAAAATCTTGCGGCAGTTTGTGATCTTTTCCGTCTTCCCAGCGAAGCATTCCTAGTTTTTTATACTTCTCAGGATGTTTTACAATGTATTCTGGTGTTTTGTTTGGAAACGCAATATTGTACATCGGAATAAACAATAATATCGGAATGGCAACAAATACATATCGCAAATAATATTTCCATCCTTTTTGTAAAACTTCAGAAAGGTATACGGCTCCAAAAGCAATATAAATAGGATATAAACCAATAGCATAATAAGCTTTGGCTTTGAAATAAATAAAGACAATCAGCGTAAAAATTATCGACCCAAAAAAGAACCTGTATTTTGCAAAAGGTTTGTAAAATAATAAACTGTATAAAGCGACCAAAAGAACCAAGATAGATCCTATAAAAAACAAAAGTTGTTCTTTTAGAAAATCAAGACGATCTACATTTACCAATTGTGTTTCTGCTAATTCTTTCATGTGATGTACAATCGGAAAATGATTGTTATATTGCCATAATAAGTTTGGAAAGATTAAAAGAAGTCCTAAAAGCAAGGCAGAATACAGCTTTTTTTCGGTCAGTATTTTTCTTTGGTTTGACAGTAAAAGTGCGGGTAAAAGACCAATCAGCAGGAAAAGAATATTGTATTTGTTTAAAAAACCAAAAGCAAATACAATTGCGCCCATATAAAACCATTTTGATTTTTGAGTCGTGATATATTGAATTATGATATAATAAAATAGTGTCCAGCACAAAACGTCGAGCGAGTTGGGCTGATATAGCATATTGAGTCTTAAAAGAGACGAAAACAAAATGCATATGGCGCCAAGAACCAATGCATAAAAACTTCCTTTTAAAACCTCAATTGTTTTCCACACAAATAAAAGAGTGAGTGCGCCAAAAAGGGCAGGGAAGAACTTAACCCAAAAAACGGAATTTCCGAGTTGAAATATTAGGTAAGAAAACCATGAAGTAACGGGAGGAACAGATAAATAACCCCAAGCCAAATGGTGCGCCTGATCGAGATGTAGATATTCGTCGCGCTGCAAATCATATTCAGGACTTAAAAGCGTGTACTGTAAAACAAATTTTAGAATGATAAATCCAATTAAAACAAGTGTTTTTTTTGTCATGGGATTTTTGGTTTAGTGTACAAGTGCTTTTAGGTCAGTTTTGTAATAACGAATATATGATTTATTTTAATTTTATAATTAATAGAAGTTGTGTTGGCAGATAAAAAAAAGCTCCAGATTTCTCTGAAGCTAATTTGTAATTTTAATTTTTAGATTTTAAGAAAATTTATTCTTCTAATGCAGTTTCAAATTCCATGTGATCTATTGTTTCTTCATCTGGTTTTACAGTTTTAGAAGCTTTTAGAGCATTGAATCTTTCCAGCATTTCGGTTTCTCCTTCTTCACCGCTGAAGTACGGGAAAACATCCATAATTGGTGATTCAGAAATGGCAGGAATCGAATATTCTCCCATAGTGTTTTTCATAACATGGATCGTATTGTCATAAGCTTCTCTCACATCATTTGCCTGAATCAGCATATACATATTCGATTTTCTTTCTTTTCCGCTTTCTTCGTCATAAGCGATCAATGAAACTTTTGATCTAAACCAGCGATCTGTATTTTCAAAAGGATGAATCTCGGCATAATTTGCCACCTTTATGTTCGTGATTTTGAATTCCTCACTTATATAAGCAGCCATTTCTTCATTGATTCTTTTTTCAGCTTCTGTATAAGATACTGCATCTACCAAATAAGGTTCTGTTAGTACTTTTTGGCCTCCAGTTTCATCTGTTTTTCTATATTTTACTTTGCATTCGTACCAAATTGCGCTCATCTCTTTAATTTTTTTAAGGATGCCAAAGATAGATTTTACAGGAAAAAAAACTCATAAAATACACAAATAGATATTCACAATTTGAGTGTGATTTAGGTAAAGTGTTGAGTGTTTTGTTTTTAAGTCGGCTTTAGAAGTGTAATTATTTTTCAGCCGCAGATTAGAAAGATTTTTAGAAGTTAAAATAAAAAAAGTCTCAGAGATTCTGAGACTTTCCTTTATTCAAAAATAAGATTGCTGTATTATGGTAAATTTAAATCTTTAAATCCTGAAACTTCTGTTGAAACTTCTCCAAGCCATCCGCCTTCAGCACGGTTAGAATTGTATACTTTAATAAAGTCAACTCCTTTTAGTTTTACCGATTCTCCTTTTGCGTTTACAGCCCAGCTTATGTCGATTTGACCTCTCACATCAGCATTAGCCCAGTTGTCAGTATAACCCCATTCGTAAGCAGGATTTGCCCAGTTGTTTCCTTTTCCGCCAGATTTATCGTAAATATTAGATTTTAAGAAAGTTCCTTTAAAAGTTACAGTGTTTCCTTTCCATAAAGGGAAAAACGTTTGTTTGTGGAATTGGTTTTTTGCTATATAACCAGTTTGCCCTTGATTGTCAGTCCAACGAATGTAATTTGGTTCGTTCGGATTAGTTGGTTCAGCTTCTGGCTTATAATACGTCATTTCGTAATTTTTGATAGTCGTAGTTTTATTGTGTTCAGAACCTGCAATTTCAAACCATTCGTCATCCGCTTTTCCGTTACCATTTGCATCGTAAGAAACCATTACAATTCCTGGTTCAGCCCAATCTGTAAAAGCATTTCCAAGAACTACAAAATCATTTCCTTCTTTATTGATAATCGTATGGTCAAAACCAAATTGCACATAACCTCCAAATCCTCCAAGGCTGATCATGTTTCCTGCTGTTAAAGCTGTTTCGGCTTTTACACGCATTGTTTCGTCAGTATCTGTGGCAGTTGCAGCAGGCAGAGCATTTACAAATTGTCCTGGAGCAGGAAAGAAGTCAAAAACACGTGTAATTTTGTTTAAATATGCTTTTTCAGCAACAGTAACAGTAAAAGATTTAGAACTTTCGCCAACTCCATTTTTAGCTTTAAACTCGATATTGTAAGTTCCTGCAGCACTAAAAATATAGAACAAGTCAGTTGTTGCAGCAACTTCTTGGCTGTTTACAATCCATTTATAAGTTGCGTTTGCAGCGTTTGTTAATTGAGGCTGAACTTTAAACCATTGCATTTTATCTACAGCAAAACCTCCAGTTGGGTTTGGCAGTGTAATTTCTGGAGCGCTCGCAACGATGCTGATTGTACGGCCATCGGCAAAAGTAAAAGTCATAATTCCGTTTGCCAATGCAACCGACGTAATTTCTGCCGCATCTTTTCCTTTTTGACCAGAAGCAGAAACGCCAGTGTCTACATTATCAACAAACCAGTTTCCGTTAGCTCCAATAGTAATTTTTGCAGCTTCGCCTTTGGCTCCGCTTTCACCTTTTGCAGATTTTCCAGTATCTACACCATCGATCCACCAGTTTCCGTTTTCGCCAATTTTTATAAACGATGAGGTATTGCGGACATTTAATTTAGATCCGTCGCTCATTGTAATTACATAACTTCCGTCTTTAGTTTCGTAGTTTACCACATACAACCTTTTGTTTAATACATCAAGCAGGTTTTCGTATTGTGCCATACGGTTTTTCAAATCATTGACATCATTTTTTAGATCGTTAATATCGTCTTTATAACAGCCTGAAAGAAGCAGGACAACAGACAATGCAAGTAGAATTTTCTTCATTTTTAAAATTTATGGATTAATTATTGTTTTTTTTGTTTTAAAGGCAAAATGTGCTGGAATATCTCCAGTTGTAACCGTGAATTTTGTATTCCCGTTTTTATCAATACAGTATAATTTTCCGGGCGAAACATAATCTCCAGCATCTGTTATAAAAATATTTAGAGAAACTGGGTCAACCGTAAGTCCGTATGGAGTTTTAATCTCGTCGCTGACGGCTTTAGGTAAAAAGCTTTCTGTAAGTAAAGTTTCGGTTTTAACATTAATCAAATTGTAGTTTATGATATAATCGAATGTGGCATAACTAAATTCAGATCCAATTATATAAGCTTTATCGCCAACGATAGTAAGGTTGGAGCAGGCAATATCAAAAGTTTTTTTAATGAGGTCAGTTTTAGTATCAATAACAAATAATTTTGAAGGAATATCATAATAATCGCCGCGAGAGCTTACATACAAATCACCGTCTTCATCAGCTTCAAGTCTATGCAGATTTATGGCAACATCAATATCTTTTATTTTGGTAAAAGTTTTTAGATCAATTACAGAAACTGTTCTTTCGTAATTTGGCGGACTATATCCTCCTGAATTGGCAACATAAAGTTTATTGCCTACAACAGCCATTTCTTCGGGCTGACGGCCTACTTTTACCGTTTTTGTGATCGAAAGCGAAGTGGTATCTATTTCGGCAACAAAGCCATTTGGAGAATTTTCTCCCAATTGTACTTCGCCGTCATAGGCGCTTGCGTAAGCTTTTCCGTTGGCAAAAGTTACATATCGGCAATTTTTGATGTCAATTACTTTTAGGCGTTTTGCGGTAACCACATCCATAACTTCAATTTTGTTTGAGTTGTTGATAACCGAATACAATTTTGAACCGTAAATGCCAATATCGTTTCCTACATCGCCTAGACCTAAAGTCGCATCAGGATTTGCCTGACCGTAAACATTACGCTTGTAACTTCCGGTTTCGTAATCGTAATAATCTAATGAAGCTTTATTCATGTTCATATTCCCTTCGTTAAGAAGATAAAAACCTTGTACGGTTGTAACAGTTTCGGGCGGTAAAACTTCTACTTCTTCAGGAATAATAGGGTCATCTTCCTGACATCCTTGAAGAGCCGCTGCCGCAAAAACGAGTAAAAGCCAAAATTTGAAATTTGTTTTCATTGCTGAGAATTTATTTAGTGTTGCTGTTTTATTTTAAAAGTTTAGAGAAAGGCTTAATCGATAGTTTCTTCCCGGCATAGGAAAATTGAGTACCACGTCATAATATTGATTGAATAAATTATTGACTTCGCCGCTTAATTTTACAGGGATTTTTGAGAATTTTCCATTCCAAATAAGAGCCATATCGCTGGTGTACCAAGGCTTAACATAATTAACAGGAATGTTTGCTTTTTGACTGTAACGCTCGCCGGTATATATAAAACTGTAGTTAAGATTCCAGTTTTTCCAGTTGATAGATGAGGTTATTGTGCCGCTGTTTTCTGGTGTATAAGGAATTTGGTCGCCATAAGTTGTGCCTTTTGCAGTAATGTCGATTGCTTTTTGATAGGTATAGCTTAAACCTAAATCTAGAAATATTTGCTGAGGGAATTTAAAAACGAAATTGGTGTTTAGTTCTAAGCCGCGAATATCGACTTCGCCCAAATTCATCATAGTCCATCTAAAAAGGTTAGATGACGGCATTGCGATAATTTTATCTTTTACTCGATTGTAATAAACATCGGCTTGAAATGATACTGATTGCAGTATTTTTTTAGGTTCAATACTGTAAGTAGTTCCCACGTCGTATTGCGTTGTAAATTCTGGACGCAAAGAACTGTTGCCTATAAAAGTGTAATACAAATCATTGAAAGTTGGCATTCTAAAAGACTCTTTGTAAAACGCTCGAACTCTGAAATTCTTTATCGTAAAAGGTTGATAAGAAGCTGATACAACAGGGCAGAAAACATGCTGACTATCGCCTTGCTGATAATATTTAACCTGCTCATCGACATAAGCTCCAAGTAAATTGGCTTGAATATCAAGTCGTTTCCAATGCATTTCGCTGGAAATAACGCCCAAATAAGAATATCGGGCAGGATAGGGAAAACGGTATAAATTGGCATCAAGCGTATTAAGAGAGAAATCTGCTGCAAATGACATTTTCCACCAATCTTTTATAGCGTAGAGATTGACAATCGAAGCGTAAAATTCGTTTTGATAATATTTATTATCCAATGCGCCTTCAAGGGTTTTATAATCAGGATCGATATAACGGCTGTAGTCTCGGCTGAATTTTACATTAGTAAGCATTTCATGTTTTTCGAAAAAGGAATTCTGTACAGAACCATGAATGAAAAAATTACGATCCCATTGTCTTTGCACATGCTCGTATCTATTGGCTAGAATTGCGCCCGGAAGTCCTCGTTCAGAATCGTAATAATAAGCCTTAAAGTTTGCCAGAGCGTTCGAGCCAAATTTGGTATGCAGGTTCAATTCAGCGCGAAGTGCGGTTATATCTCCGTTTTGGCGAACTGCCGTTGTATCATAACCGTCTTTTTTCTGATAGCGGTATTTGTATTTTCCATCGGCTTTAAGCCATTCAATATTGGACGAAAGTGCTGTTTTGGAAGTTATTTTTTGCTGATAAAGAACAGAAGGATTTACTAATCCAAAAGATCCAGTTTTAAAAGAAGTTCTAATATTTGAGGTTTTACCCGATTCAAAAACAGGAATTTTTGTTTTTAGTAAAAGTGTACTTGAAGCGAAGAAACCTCGTGCAGGTTGAAAAATAGTCGATTTTTGACCATTATAAAGTTCGATAGCTTCAATATTGTCCAAAGAATATTTTCCTAAATCGACTTGACCGTTTTGCGCATTTCCAACTGTCATTCCATCATAAAAAACTGCTGTATGAGCGCTTCCTAAACTTCGAACGTTTATGGTTTTTAAACCGCCAATTCCACCGTAATCTTTCAATTGAACGCC
The DNA here is from genome assembly GCF_004119505.1 of Flavobacterium sp. YO64. Taxonomy (NCBI): domain Bacteria; kingdom Pseudomonadati; phylum Bacteroidota; class Flavobacteriia; order Flavobacteriales; family Flavobacteriaceae; genus Flavobacterium; species Flavobacterium sp. YO64. The sequence goes on from NZ_NRQV01000033.1 coordinate 19,255, forward strand.
CGAAAAATAACGAACCGCATCTGCAACCGAAAGACTGTTTAGTGCTTCGAGCTGTTTGCCCGATAAAATCTGAACAGGCATAGGCGATTCGATCCTAAACTCGCGTTTGCTCGCAGTTAGAATCACTTCGTTTAACACAAGTGGTTTTAAAGAGTCTCGCTCCTTAGTTTTAGGATTATCCTGTGCCATAATCGGATTTATAAATAAAATCCATAATAAGGCACATAATCCACAATGCAGCAGGCTTAAATGCCTGTTTTTACATACGTGCATAGCAAAATAGTCTATTTGTGACAAATAGTTTTAAACGGAAAAAATGAAATCAAATGTTTAGTTTGATAAATGTGTTTGTCTTTAAAACTCTGGTCCGCGAGAGCCTAAAATTATATGCAGTGGCAGGTCTCCTGACTTATTCCCATTTTGAGCCGCCTTCCCACATTTGATAAAAATGCAGTGGCAAAAGATTTGATTTCGAAAGCTAAAAAAGCTTTCCTAATCTGTCAAAATGTTGCATGGAATTTACAGTAACGGGCTTGTTCAGGATTTGCACCTGATTCCCTCTTCGTTAACTGCACTTGAAAAGTTGCAGCTAAACCATTGCGGGTGCAAAAGTAAATAAACTCTTTATGGTTATGGTTATGTTTTTGGAAAAATTGCTGAAAAGTATTCTTGAAAAGCAAAGTTCTTGATTTTGCTTTTGTTTGTTTTTTTATTTGAAGAAGTCGAAATTTTGTATATTTATAGTGTTATTTATTTGATTATTAATGTTTTGTATTTAATGAAGTGGAGATGAAAAAGACTAAAAATACACTGCCAAATGAATCTGAAGATTTGTTTTTAACCGATGGCGGACTCGAAACAACATTGGTTTTTCTAGAAGGTTTTGATCTGCCTTATTTTGCTGCTTTTGATATATTAAAAGATCAAAAAGGATACGACAGCATGAAAAATTATTATTCGCGTTATTTAAAAATTGCCGAAAAGTATAAAACAAATTTTATTTTAGAAAGTCCAACTTGGCGCGCAAATCCAGAGTGGATTGAAAAAATTGGGTACTCAAAAGATTCCTTATTTGAGTTGAATGAAAAAGCAGTTTCGCTTTTATTAGATTTAAAAACAGAATTTTCGAATTCCATAAAATCAATTCTTATAAGCGGCTGCATTGGTCCTCGAGGCGACGGTTATGTGCCGGATAATTGTATGAATATCGAAGAGGCAAAACAATATCACTTAGCGCAAATAAAAGCATTGAGTGAAATGCCGGTTGATTTTGTCTCGGCACTTACCATGAATTATATCGAAGAAGTGATAGGTATTGTTCAAGCTGCCGAAACTGTAAGTTTGCCTGTAGTTATTTCGTTTACAGTCGAAACTGATGGAAAACTGCCAACTGGAATGAGCTTAAAAGACACAATCGAAAAAATAGACAAAAGTGTAAATATTCCTCCTTTGTATTATATGATAAATTGTGCGCATCCTACGCATTTTGTAAACGAACTGAAAGCCAATGCAAATGAAAATTGGGTAAAAAGAATAAAAGGTTTTCGAGCAAATGCATCTTGTAAAAGCCACGCCGAATTAGACGAAGCCACAGAATTAGATCGAGGAATTCCTAAGGATTTGGGTAAAGAATACAAAAACTTAAAAGATACTTTTAGCCATTTAAATGTATTTGGAGGCTGCTGCGGCACCGATGAAGAACATATGCACGAGATTGTAAAGCAATTGAAAGTAGTTTAAAAACAGCTTTATAATTCTAAACTTAAATAAATTACCTCTTTGATTGCGGTATGTTTTAACACATAGAAGCATAGATTTGTTACTTTAAAATAAGGCGTTTCACTTGTCTAAAATACACATAAACAGCTATGTGAAAGAAATGAGTTTCTTTTTGTCTCCTTAAATTAAGCCTATAAAATCTATGTTTCTATGTGTTTAATTTTTTTGTTGTAAGAATTGCTTCAAAATGAATTATCTCTTGATTATATCTTGCGAAATAGTTCAGCTATTTCGACATTCAAAGCTTTGGCAATACGAATAAGTTTGTCAATACCCATAATTTGTTTACCAAGCATATATCTTCTTAATGCTTCAATATCTAAATCTGAATCATGGGCAACATGTCTTACTTTGAGATCTTTTTCTTTAATAATCTCTTTTATGTTATTCCCAACAATTTTTACAGATTCAGGTACTTCAGTTTTTCTCATTTCTTAATTATTAAGAGTGGAAAAGTATAAATATGAAGTTAAAAAAACAGGAATATATGTATCCAGTCAAATACGTCTGTTTTTATATGTATATTTGCCTATTCATAAAAAAAAAATAGTATGGAAGTAAAAGAAACTAAAAGTTTAGAAGAGATAAGACAGTATTTCAGTGTTTTAAAAAGATCAAGCGACAATAGCGAAGAATGTAAAACAGAAATCAAATTTTCAACTTATTATGAGCTCGGTTGTATGATTAATAATATGCTGAAATTATGTGTTTTGGGACTTGATAACGATAAAGATTCCTCAATTAATGTTGGATTAATTTTAGAGCACATTATCGAATTATTTCCTTTAGACGAATTTGAACTGTTGGATAAAATCAATCAACAGTTTGCTGGAGAATCTTCGCTGGTTTAAAAGTTTTTGTAAAAAGCGTTGCGGCTATTTGTTTGATTTTGGATTTCAAATCAAACTAAAAGCAAAAAGCTCCAGATTTCTCTGAAGCTCTGTTTTTTATTACTGTAATTAGTTTATTCTATTTCTTTCGTCTTCGTTTCCAAAATCGCGCTGTTTTGATTTAATGTTTTGATTGCCAAATTTATAACTTAACGAAATTCTAAAACCTCTAGTGTCTCCGTAACTTTTTATGTTTGTTTTTATTCCGTTTGAAGTGTAGGTAATTAATGGTTTTTGTGCATTCAATACGTCTTCGGCTAGAAATGTAATTGACAGGTTTTTTTTGAAAGTGACCATTTTAACCGAAATGTCTAAAATGTTCAAAGTCGAAATATTAAAAATTTGATAACGTCCAGGAAGCTGTAAGCCGTAATTTAATCCAATAAATACTGTTTTGGCAGTGTTTATAGTAAAGTCATTATTGCTGTAAATATATCCGTTGTATCCATCTATAGAACTAATGAAATTTGTTCTTGATTTTACATTTTGATAGTTTAAATTAAAACCTGTAAAACTGTTCCACCAAGAATATTTATTGAAGTTGTACGAAGTAGAAAAGCCTATTTGATATGTATTCGCATAGTTTAACGGCATTCTTTTGGTGCTGTTTGTTTCAGGATCGATGATAGATAATTCCTGCCCGAAATCTGAAACCTGAGAAAAATACACAGAGTTAACCCATTTTTGATTTCGGATAAATGAGAATTCAAAATTATCAATTATCGAAGGTTTTAAATACGGATTTCCCTGCGAATAAGAATAAGGACTTGTTTGAATTACAAAAGGATTTAAATACTCAAATTCAGGTCTGCGGATTCTTCGGCTGTAATTTAAAGAAAAAGAATTGTTTTCATTTGACGCATACGTTAAATAAGCTGTTGGGAATAATTTTGCATAATGATTTGCAGTAGTTTGATTTAAATTTTCAGAATAACCTTTGGTTTGTGTAGCTTCAATTCGCAAACCAATTTGTGTTTCCCATTTAGAATTTATCTTTTTGCTTCCCGAAAAATATACAGCCTGATTGTACTCTTTGTAATTAAAAATATTCGACTGGTTTGTATTGAAAACTGCAGTTCCTGTTTCGTTGTTGTATACGGCTAAATTGTTATCAGTATTGGTATGAAAAGCTTTTGCTCCAAAACTAATGTCTGCCCATTGATACGGTAACGAAACGTCGACATTTGCAGAGTAATTTTTGATTGTATTGACATTGCTGGTAGTCGACGAAAAAAAAGTGTTAGGAATAATATTTTTATTGTGATCTAGTTCATTTCCAGAAAAGAAACGATAATCATTTTTACTGTAATTGAAGTAATCCATATTAATCGAAATGTTTTTTCCTAAGCTGTCTAATACAAAAGAATTTTGAAAATTAATAGTATTCATTTTTGGATTGTTGGCTGCGTTAACATCCGAAGCGATATAAGAATCTGCCGTTCCGCTATTATTATATATAGTTGTAAACGGATTATTAGTTGAGGTTTTGTCTGTAAAACTACCAAGATATTGAATTCCTGCTGTCCATTTATTAGTTAGTTTGTAATCAAGACCAAAACTTAAACTCAATACATCAATCACCGATTTGTTTTTAATATCTTCTTTCCATAACTCGTTCGTGTAAAATATAGCACTTTCTGAAGTAGAGCGTAATTTTTGTTTTCCTTTGTTAACAGAAGCCTGCATCGAAATTTTATCATGATTATAAGTAAATAATCCGTTTAGGTTTTCGCCTCCATACGTTTTTTGTGTGTATGAAGTTCCAATATTAGCATTCCATGAATTTGCTTTTGCATTCTTTAATTTGATATTGATAAGTCCGCTGTTTCCTTCTGCATCATATTTTGCTGGCGGAGTCGTTATGACTTCAATACTTTTAATGTTATCAGACGGAATTGATTTTAGAAACGCAGCCAAATCTTCTTGCGGCATTTTTTGCAGGCGATCATCGATCATGACAAAAATTTCGCCTTTTCCAACAATCGAAATAATTTCATTTTGAACCCTTACCGTTGGCGTTGCTTTTAAGGCATCCAAAGCTGTTCCGCCGGTGGCAGTTACAGAATTTTCGACATTAAAAACAAGTCGATCGACTTTTTGTTCAACCAGTTTTTTTCTAGATTTTATGGTTACTCCTTCAAGGTTTATTGATTCTTTAATTTCAATTATGGCTAGATCAATGTTTTGGTCAAGAATAATTTCTTTGTTGACGTATTCTGTTCCAAATTGTTCCAGCTGCAATCTATAGCTTCCTTTTTCAGTTTTCATTTCAAAATTTCCCAAACTGTCAGTCGAAACGGATGTAACTATTTTGTTGTCCTTAAATAAACTGGCAATTACAAACTCGACTTGCTCTTTGTTTTGATTTATTACTTTTCCTTTAATAGAAAATTGCTGGCTGAATACATTAGTTTGACTAAGAAGAATAAACAATAGGATGATAACTTTTTTCATGGGTTTTGATTTAATTACCATGCAAAACTGTGCTGAAAAAATGCTTAAAACTACTTTTATCGACAAACCCCCGTGAATAATCTACAAACCCGTTTTTAGACTTTTTTATGAATGTATATCTTTGAAAAAAAATAATAACATTATGCGTAAGGAAACATTATCACTAAAGGCAGAGATTATCATTCATGTTATATATTGGCTTTTGATGGTGTATTTTACATTTGCCAAAAATCCAATACAAACAAATGTTTTTGTTCCAGATTTGTTTTTTATAACCTATTGCATTGTTTTTGTTTTTACCTTTTACTTTCATTATTTAATTGTAATGAAAAGGGTTTTTAAAGCCTTTCAATGGAAAGTATTTTTTGCAGGCGTATTGGTTTCTTACCTGTTTTTTACCTTATTACGATGGCTGATTGAGCAAGTTATAACAGCAGTTTTATTTGATAAAATAAACTATACAAATCCTGATTTTTTTAACTATATGCTGGATAATTTGAATTACTGCAGTTCGGCTGTAATTTTGAGTTCACTGCTTTGGTTTGTGATTTATTTTATTCGTCTTTTAGAATACAATCAGATTATTTTGGAAGAAAATAAAAATACCGAAATCAAATTTCTAAGAGCACAGATCAACCCTCATTTTGTTTTTAATACACTAAATAACATTTACTCGATGGTGTATTTTCAATCGGATAAATCTTTGGAGGCGATTGAAAAATTAAGCCAAATTATGCGTTTTACGACTTATGAATCTCAAAAAGAAAAAATTAGATTGCAAGATGAAATCGATTATATAAATGCCTACATCGAACTTGAACAATTAAGACATCAGGAAAATGCTTATATCGATTTTCGAATTGAAACAGCAGAGGTTTCAGAAGAAATTCCGCCCTATGTTTTATCTCCATTAATTGAAAATGCTTTAAAACATGGATTAACTTCGAACGAAAATCCGATTGTAATTAATTTGAACTTGAAAGACAAAAAGCTCCATTTTAAGGTAATAAATAGTATTGCAATACAAAAGAAAGATAAACTGGGCGGAATTGGGCTGGATAATTTAAAAAAGCGATTAGAATTTCATTATCCTCAAAAACATCAATTAAAATTAGTGAATCAAAATAATCAGTTTACAGCTGAACTTGAAATAGATTTAAAATGAAAAAAATAAATTGTATTATATTAGACGATGAGCCATTTGCGGTAAAACTTATGGCAGATTATGCATCAAAAGTTCCTAGATTGAATGTTTTGTATGCTGATTCGGATGTTTTTAAAGCAATAGAAATATTGAATAATGAAACAGTCGATTTGGTTTTTATTGATATACAAATGCCGCAGCTTACCGGTATCGAACTAATGCAGATGTTTAACCAAAAGCATAACTTTATTGTTACAACTGCTTATACAGATTATGCTTTAGATGTTTTTCAGTTTCATGTAATTGATTATTTACTGAAGCCTATAGTGTTTAATAGGTTTTATCAAAGTGTTGAGAAATTCATTCGCTGGCAGGAAACTTTTCAGAACCAAGATTCTGAGGATTTTTTGCTTGTTAAAGCCGAAAGGAAGCACTATAAAATTGCGACAGATAACATTCTTTACATTGAAGGATTAAAAGATTATATCCGAATACACACAAAAGGCGAAAAAATTATGGTTCTCGAAAATATGAAAGATATTCTCGAAAAACTGCCTGTAAACCAATTTGTACGCATTCACCGTTCGTATATTATTCCAAAGAACAAGATAAAAATTATTGATGGAAACCAAATCCAGTTGATTAGCGGAGAACAGCTTCCAATTGGTGAAACTTACCGAAAATTAGTTTCCGATTGGTTAAATTAAAAGCAGTGCAAGTACCTAAAAACAAAAAAGCTTCAGATTTCTCTGAAGCTTTTTTTGTAGTCCGTGGGGGAATCGAACCCCCCTTACCAGGATGAAAACCTGGCGTCCTAACCGATAGACGAACGGACCTGTTTTGCTATTGCGGGTGCAAAAATGCAACTATTTTTGAAATACACAAAAAGATTCCAAAAAAAACTTTTTAAAATTAGACTTGAAATAACACGTTTTGAGCTAAAAATTCACAAGCGAAGCAAGTTAGTTGAAGTGTATTTATTTGGTTAATAGAAGGTTATTTTGCCCTAAAAAATAAGGAAAAGAAGATTTTTATTTGAATAAAAATTTTCAATAAAATTTAGAAATGTTTTGTTTTAAAGAATATTCTTGCGGATTTTTTATGATTTTTTTTGAAAAGTTTAGCCGAAAATAAATGCCAATATCTCCTTTTTTTAGACAATTGTATAGTTTTTTCTTCGTCCATAATTCGAAAGAACACATCAAAAACAGAAGGATGTGTTTTTCTAATTTCTTAAAATTACTTATGTTAATTATGTTCACAATCGCTTTTGGTATTTTTTTAGATCTCCATTTTACAGACAATAAGATGGTTAATGATTCTAATCTGTTCAAAAAGTATTAGTCGTTCAAAAAGTACTTAAATAAAGAGATGTAAATTGTTTAAATGTTATTCGTTATCAATTAAAATTTTGATTCATTATTATATATTTATACCCAATTATGGATACAACTTTAGAAATATTTGGCGCTTTTTTCGGCTTTATGGCCGTTTATTTTACTATTAAACAAAATATCTGGTGTTGGTATTTTGGTTTACTTCAAGTAATATTATATTGTTTTATTTTCTACGCAACCAAATTATATTCAGATATGATTTTGCATGTTGTTTATGTTTTTCTGCAGGTATTTGGCTGGTATAATTGGAAATATGGCGGTTCAAATCACAGTACATTGCGTATAACATTGATAAAAAACGAAACGTTCTGGATTGGTTCAACCATTTTATTATCCTTTTGTTTAGGTTATTTTATGCAGACAAAAACTGATGCATCTTTTCCTTATGAAGATGCTTTTATAACCATTGCAAGCCTTGTTGCTCAATATTTAATGATTAAAAAAGTATTGCATTCTTGGATGTTTTGGATAGTTGTAGATGTAGTTGCTATAGGAGTATATTGGTACAAAGGTTTGTATTTTACAACAGGTTTGTATGTGCTTTTTTTAATTATGACAATAATTGGTTATCTAGAATGGAGAAAAGTATATAATGAAGAATTTGAATATGAACGAGCATAAAGTTGGATTAACACTAGGTAAGTTTGCGCCTTTTCATAAAGGGCATCAATTATTAATAGAAACTGCTGTTAATGAAGTTGATGAATTAATAGTGTTAATTTATGATGATCCAGTAATAAATATTGCTTTAGCGACCAGAGCAGCTTGGATACGTGAAATATACCCGAAAATTGTAGTCATCGAAGGAGCGAATTCGCCAAATGATACTGGTTATACGCCAGAGATTATGAAAATTCAGGAAGATTATGTTTTAAGTGTTTTAGGTAATCGTACTATCTCGCATTTTTACTCGAGTGAGCCTTATGGCGTACATATGAGTATTGCGCTGAATGCTGTAAATCGACAAGTTGATGTTAGTCGGAATATTATTCCAATCTCCGCCACAAAAATTAGAAAAGATTCATTTGAAAATAAGAAATTTATTCATCCCATAGTTTATAAAGATTTGATAACAAAAGTGGTATTGCTTGGAGCTCCATCAACTGGTAAAACTACTTTAGCAGAAAAATTGGCTCTTCATTTTGATACGCAATGGATGCCTGAATACGGAAGAGAATATTGGGAGAAGCATCAAATAAATAAAAGACTAACTTTAGAAGATCTTTTAAAAATTGCTGAAACGCATATTGAGAGAGAAGATGCTCTTGTACTGCAATCAAATCGAATTTTGTTCTCAGATACTAATGCGATTACGACCTATTTGTTTTCGCTGGATTATCATGGAACGGCTCTTGCAACCTTAGAAAATTTAGCAAAAGCAGCAGAGAATAGGCACGATATTATTTTTGTCTGTGATACTGATATTCCTTATGATGACACTTGGGATCGATCTGGTGATGTGAAAAGAAAGGAATTTCAGCAAAAAATAATAGAAGATTTAAACAATAGAAATCTTAAATATTATATGCTCAGTGGTACTATTGATGAACGAATTGAGCAAGTATCAAAAGTATTATCTGCCTCAGAGAATTGTAAATTTTAAATAACTTAGAATCAAAATATAGCTATGTCTGATTTATTAAATAAAACGATGGGATTTTTTAAGAAAGTTCCAGAATCACCCACGAATCCACAAGATGCCAAAAGCAATAATAAATTTCAAGTAGAAGATCTTTATTCAGCTGATGATTTTCAAAAAGAATCTGGTGATGCGATTACTTTAGATGAGAAATTACGCCAAGCGTATTTTTGGATCGCTAATACGGCCATTATTAGTCCGTATTATGATATCGAATTTAATGACAGCGATCCTAAAAAGTTTTTATTTGGAGACAGTAAAGTACCCGTTTATCTGCCTACAGATCAAAGCTATTCTAGTTTTGTATTAATGCCTCTGTTAAATTTAGCTGTAAGAGGTAAATGTCTTATTGTTGGCGGGCCAGGCCGCGGAAAAACAGCTACTTCTGTTTTGATGGGTTTGCTGGCTGGATATGATAATAAAGATGTAATGCGAGCCATTCAGCATGGTCAGCCTCAAATGACAATTTCAGATTTATTAGGACATCCATTGCCTTCGGATATGGTAAAGGCCGAAAAAACTTCAGATATTCGAATTGCTTGGCGAAAATGGTTAGGCATGAGAGTAAAAATTATTGATGAATATAATCGAATTCCAACCAGAACGCAATCCGCTTTATTAACCGTGCTGGCCGATAACTACGCTGAAATTTTTGATCAGATTTATGAATGTCCTGATGGCGCATGGTATCTGACTGCTAACGATGATGCAGGTGGAGGAACTTATCAGGTTATTGAAGCCTTAAAGGATAGAATTGATATTGTTATTAGAGCTATGCACTTTAATACAAGGTTTATTGAAGATTTATTGCAGCGCATTGAGCTCAATTTTAAGCCAGAAGCAATAATTCCGGAAGAAATTATTTTTACAGAAGAAGAATTAACGACTGTAAATAAGCAAATTAGAGGAATTCAAATAGATCCAGAATTACGTAAACGTATCGAGTTTTTCTGCCGCCAGTTTGAGTTTTTTGAACCTGCATCTAACCGACTGGAATATATGACGAAAGATACGGCAAAATTATCTGGTATGGATATGCGTGTTCTTTTTAGAAAAGAAACAGGAAAAGATCCAATTAAAGATTTAGGTTCGCAGGCAAAGAATGGTTTATCTGTTAGAAAAATCATGACATTACTAATGTTTTCTAAAGCATTGGCTTATTTTAGAGGAAATCGAAAAGTAGAATTAGAAGATATTAGACAAGTTCTGCCATTTGTTTTACACGACAGTTTGACGCCGCATTTAGAATCTCCATTTTTCGATCAAATAGGCAATGAAGTATACAGAGTAGATCGAATTGTGTGGCTGCGAAACTTATTCGATTTGTCTTGCGATGAATATGTGAGTCAGGATTTGGATAGAAATGATCCAGTTGATCGATTTGAAGAGGAATTTAAAAAAGGTCTTGAAAATATATCTTCAAAAGAAATTGATAATCGACTCTTAAGTATTGAAAAGCAGTTGCAAAAGTGGTCTGAAGAGAAAAAGCTGTACGGTTACCGAGCTGACGATATTTTAAAACTAAAATATCTGCATCAACGATACACCAATTACAAAAGATGGCTGCAATGGAAAAAATAAGCTTTCAACCACTTATTGCAGAATTAAGCGAAAAAAGTACGTTGTACAATCGATGGTACAATGAGAGCGAAATGAAATATGGTAATTTGCCTGCTCATGCAATTACGAGTTGGATGGTAGAAGTTGTTGAACCAATTGTAAAAGAAACGACTGCTTTAAATTCAGCTCCAGAAAAAATTCATGAAATCGTAAAAGCGCTTTATCAAGAATCATTGAAGTTAATTGGAAACGGATCTGCAATTCGCTATAAAGATGAATACAAAGAAGCTTGGCTGTTAATGGCGCAAATGCCAAACTTGGTCGTGAAATTTCCTGTAAAAGTAATTTCATTGTTAAATGACGTTCTTTTTAATCTACATATATATGCACCAGAAAAAATAATAGATTGGTGTAATCTAATCAAGATTAGCAGCTCTGAGGTTAAAACTATTGAGGATTTTAAAATTGCAGGACGTATTTATGCGTGGAGATGCGGTTTGGCGCATTTGAGGATTCGTTTAAATACAGATTTCAAAGAACTTTCTGAGAATCTGCAAGAAATAGTTAGCAATGCCATAAGTTCAGACAAAAGTTCTATTCAACTTTTTAAAAATCCTTGGGCGGATGAAAAACCAAAATTTGAAGGCGTACAAGGCGGTTTTAAAGACACAGATGGATTTTTTGAAAATCCGCCGAGACTAGCAAAAATTGATGGAAACATATTTGTAACCGATTCGAAAAGCAGTTATGCGCTTTTTGCAGACCAATTTGGAAAAGTTTTGGTTCCTGCAAATTCTGTTGATGCATCTCTAATTTTATCAAATTCTAATCAATTAGATAATTTGGAGAAATGGCTCGGAAAAGGCAACGAAAAAATTGACACAAGAAAGATTTCATCTTTTGCGACAACAGAAAATACATTGGTTTTAACGTTGCAAAATTCCTATTTTTTATACTTATTCAGTCTTGGAAATGCATAATCAATCTGAAATAAAAGAAACATTAGCCGCCTGGAAATCGTGCTGGCAGCAGGCAAAACTGGAGTGGAATCCTTTGCTGCGCTTGCAAGAACCTATTTGGTGTTTGTCGCATCAGGAAGCTCAAAAAGAAGGACTTTCGAGCAGCTTTGCAATGATTCGGTTAACAGATCATCGCATTGTTATAAACTTAGAAGAAATTACAGAACGCGGTATTGCCGATTACGCTGTTGAGGTATTGGCACACGAAATAGGTCATCACATTTTTGCACCTGCAAATTTATACGACAACGCTGTTTTGCTGAATCGAATTCGTTTTGCTTTACCTGGTATTGAGGATCGAGCGCCTATGGTATCAAATTTATATACTGATTTTTTAATCAATGATAAATTACAGCGTGTCAATAAATTAAAAATTTCAGAGGTTTATAAAGCGATTAATTCAGAAGATAATTTTTCTGAATTATGGACATTAATGATGCGTACTTATGAATATTTATGGCGTTTGAAACGCGGTGAATTAGCAGTGAATTTATCATTTCACAGTAAAAAAATAGATGCTGATGCTTCATTATTAGCTTCTTTGGTTAGAAGTTATTCAAAAGGCTGGATTCATGGCGGCGGAAGATTTGCGGTAATGTTATATCCCTATTTAATGGATGACAAAACGTTTAAAGATGCACGTAAAAAGATTTTGATACTATTAGATGCAGAAGATGCAGGCAAAGGAGCTATGGATATCTCGGGCATGACAGAACTTGATTTAGAAGGCTATGATGAAATAGTCGATATGCGAAAAGAAGCGATTAGTTTAAAAGAAGACGGCGGCAAGAAAAACAGCGATATTTTAGGTTTAGACGAAAATAAAAAAGGCGGATTTGGACCAAGAAATGGATATATGGGGCCGGGAAATTATATCGACTTAATGCAGCAAGTCAACCCAAATGCTGATGAGCAGAGTTTGGTTAATGCCTATTATAAGGAAATTGCTTTATCTCATTTAATCGATTTTCCTGTAGAGACTTCAGAAAATGTTTCTATGGATTTACCAGAAGGGTTGGAAACTTGGGATATTGGAGATGCTATAGAAGAAGTAGACTGGCTGCAATCGGCTATTTTATCACCTGCAATTATTCCCGGATTAACCACTCAAAAGAGAACTTACGGTGCAGACTCTGATAATAATATTTCAGAAGGACCTTTAGACGTATATATGGGGATAGACTGCTCTGGTTCGATGATGAATCCAAAAGAAAATTTTTCATGGCCGGTTCTCGCAGCAACAATTATTGGATTATCTGCTTTACGTGCTGGAGCATCCGTTATGGGGTGTTTATCTGGTGAACCAGGAAGTTATTTGGAAACAGATGGTTTTATTTCTGATGAAACAGATTTGCTAACTACCTTAACCTCTTATTTAGGAACTGGTTATGCCTACGGAATTGAGCGATTGCGAAAACCGTTTGGAGAAAAACCAAATAAAAAATCACATATTGTAATCGTTACGGACAATGATATATTCAGCATGTTAAATTCTGATACACAAAAGAAACAAACACATTGGGAATTGGCCGAAATTGCATTAAAAAATGCTGGCGGGCACGGAACTATGGTTTTGCATTCTCTACCAGATTACCAAAAAGATTTAGTAATACGATTAGAAAAAATGGGTTGGAAAGTATATTATGTCACAAACGAAGCTGAACTTTTAAAATTTGCATCAGAGTTTTCACAACAAAATTATGCCTATGTCTAAATATGATGTTTTTGAACTAGTTACCTATTTAAGAAAATGTCCAGACAGCTTTTTAAAGTCTTCGGATCTTCTTCTTAAAGATGGATTGAATTCAACAGCTTTAATTTGTGATACATACAGAATTGTAAGTAATGATTTTTTACGAACTGAATTTAACATACCAACCAATACTGATTTAAATCTTATTAAAGATAATCATTGGCTGGCAATTCATATTTCGGTATGGCTTCTTAGTCATCAAGATTTTATAGATAAGCCATTTATTGCAGATAAACTCTATAAATTTTGGTTTGAAGATTTGCGTGAAGCTGCTGTATATGTAAAATTTAATGAATGGATTAATGATGATGAACGTGCGGAAGAAATGGTGCGTTTGTTGCTAAATTGTTGTGAGATCATACCTAACGGCGAAAGTTATGATGAAGCTGCAGATAAATTATCTTCATTAAGCAGTGCAGACAGGCATAAAGTTTTAAAACAATCCTACGAAGCGCACGAAAGAATAATGGCTATTAAAAGAGAAATGGCAGAGAAAAAAGCCAGAGAAGCAGCAAATACCTATGGACGCGAGTAGTAATCCACAAATTGCATTAACAGATGAGGAGCGTTTTCCGCTGCTTGATGATTTAAGTTTCTTAAATGAACTTAGACAAGATGCTTTTGCTCCAAAATTTAATTTTAAAAGCGGCGATCGATTAAACGCAGTACAACTTTCAAAAGTCCATTCCTATAAAAAAAAGTACTATGATAAAACAGTATTTTGGAACGAAGGACAAACGCCAATTTGGGTAAATGACTATTTAAAGTGGTGCCTTAAAACAGTACCTTTTTATGACAAAAAAGGCACTGATTTAGATTCTTTTCCAACCATTTCCAGAGAAGACATTAGAAAATATCCTTATTTATTTGTTTCTAATGATGCAAATTTAGAGGAGTTGTTAGTGTATCATACTTCAGGATCTACAGGACCAAAGTTAGATGTGCTTTTTGATGCCGTTTCACAAGCCATTTGGCTTCCGCAAATAGAATCTGTTCTAAAAGATTTCGATATTCATATAAAAGAAAGCAAAAATACAGCAGCAATTGCTTTGATTTGTGCGCAGCAAAAAACATTGACATACGCTTCTTTATCAACCTATTTAGAAGGAGCAGGTATTTTAAAAATAAATCTAAATCCGTCAGATTGGAACCATCCTGATGATTGTAAAAAATACCTTGAGAAGTATAATCCGCAAATTCTTACTGGTGATCCAATCGCTTTTGCAGCATTATTAGATTTAAAGCCTAAACTGAATCCAAAGGCTTTAATATCCTCTGCTATGAAGTTAACAAAAGGTACCAAAAGCAAATTAGAAAATTATTTTAAATGCCCTGTTATCGATCTTTATTCGTTAACAGAATGTAGAAACATAGCTTATGCTTCAGAAATTGGACATAAGGTTATTCGGCCGGATTTGTATTTAGAAATTTTTGATGAATATCAAGATGTGAAGCTTCCTTATGGCGAAAGAGGAGAATTAGTAGTTACCGGAGGCACTAACCCTTTCTTGCCCTTAATACGATATAGAACAGGCGATTTTTGCAGTTTAAAGATAGAAGATGGAGTTCCGTTTTTAATAGATTTAGAAGCTCGAAATCCAATAGTTTTTTTAACAAAATCAAACGTGAAAATCAATAATATAGATGTTTCTAATCGTTTGTCTCAGTTGTCTTTGGCAGGGTTTAAAATGCATCAACAAAAAGATAAGCTGATTCAGTTTATAGGATATTCTAATGAACATACTTCAGAGGAAGTTGCTAAAGTATTGAACACAATTTTTAAAAATGATGTTGATATTCTGGTAGATATTCAAAAAATATCTCAAAATAATGCTGTAGAAAAGACTCTGTATTCTTCAGACCTGCAGACAGATTTGTAATTATAAAATAAAGTGTCAATCTAGAAGCTGTCCTTTTAAAATATTGATTTAACTATGAAATGTTTGTGAGTAATGTACTTGAGTTTAGATTTTGAATTGTTTTATGAATTTTAGAAACGTAACACGACTGGAACTTGTATTTGTTACGACGGATATGATTTTGCTGAATCTGAAATAGAAAAAAACACCAGCTTTTTCAAGTGGTGTTTTACTTAGTTTCAGGCAGCGTTAAAATGTCTGACCAGTTTTTTTAAGATTTTGATAATGTTATTACAAGAGTTTGGATTCCTTTTCAGACCAAATCATAAGTTTTAGAAAAAGAAATAACCAACAGATACTTGAAACAGTCCGTTTTTATTTTTGCTAGAAGAATTATCTACATTATTAATGTCAGTTAATCCTAGATTATATCTTACGCCAAAATTAAGTCCGTTTTCAAGTTTATAGCCTAAACCAAAATTAACGCCAAAATCAAAAGTATTAAACGAATCTTTTACGTTTATTTTTTCATTTTTAGCATCAAGCAAAAAGCCTATTTGCGGTCCGGCTTCAACACTAAATCCTTTAGTTAGGTAATATTTTCCCATTAAAGGTAGGTTCAGGTAACTTAAAGCAATTGTATTATCATTGAAACTGTATCCTTGACCAGAATACATTAATTCAGGCTGAAAAGAAAATTTATCTGAAATAGGAATTTCTGATAAAACACCTAAGTTAAATGCTGTTACATAATCAATGCCTTTGGTGTTATCTCCGCTGACAGTTGCGAAGTTTAAACCTCCTTTGGCTCCAAATTTAATTTCTTGGGCATTAACATTTGCAAAACCTAAAACTGTAAGAACAGCTAGTAATAATAGTTTTTTCATAAAAAGTGATTTGAATTATTTGAATACAAAATTGATTTTTTAAAAAGTAGAAAAGGTTTCAAAAGCTTAAATCTGTACAAATCGGTACTTATTTAATTGTGTTTTTGTATTCATTGGGTGTTTGGCCGGTTACTTTTTTAAACGCCTTATAAAAAGTGGTTTTTGAAGTAAACCCAGATTCTAATCCCATTGCCAGTAAATTGTAGTTTTCATAGTCAGAATTTGAAATCATTTTCTTGACCGCTTCAACTCGATAGTTATTTATATAATTGGCAAAGTTATCTCCAGTAATCGTATTTATAATTAGTGAAACATATCCTGCACTTATGCCTAGTTGTTCAGCAACTTTTTCTCTGTTTAATGTGCTGTCAGTATAAATGTGCTGCTCTTTGCAAAGAAGTTCTAGTTTTTGAAAATAAAGATTATCTGCCGTGATAGATTCTCGGTATTCTTCCGAGGTATTGTTTTCTTCTGTCAGGCTGCTTTCTATAATTTGTAAGCCGGCAGACGAAACAGCTAAACCATTGTTTAGAAAATGATAGATAGCATCTTTGTTCTTGGCAAGTTTGTATTTGTAAATACCTGCATAAGCTGTCCAATGAATTATAAATGTAGCACATATAGCCAGCCAGCTCATGGCAGCAGAAATATCTAATTGAAAAAAATAACCAGCAAAATAGGTAGTCAGCCAGGTAACCAGCAGCAAATGCATGAAGGTTAATATGGTAATGACCCATTTTTTCTCCTGAGGGTCTTTTAAATGCCTTATCATAAAATAAGAATAGAGAGGCAGAAACAGGACAATGATAACGGCCATTAAAAGCTGAATAATCCTGAGTATATTGATTACAGGTATGTATGCCTCAGGAATTTTATAAACTCCTGCTATAATGTCAAGACAAACTGCAACATTAAGAATGCTGTTAAAGACAAATGGAATGTAATACAAATACGTTTTTTGTTTGTTTTTTACGGTATCGTCAATGCGGTTTATAATAAACTGAAAAGTGAAAACTGGTAATAGAAATATCCAATCGACAGCGTCTGTAAAACGTATTAAAGGATAGGATTTAAACACATTTTCAAGTTCAAAAACATAGTTTAGTAAAACGATGGAAAGTGTAAATAGCAAGTAGGCTAGATATCTATTTGAATTACTATTGAATAAGGAAGATTTTAGAATAATGATGCCCAAGATTACTCCTTGAAAAATCGCAATATTTAAAATTGTGGTATAAATCAATTTTCTAAAGTAAAAGTTATTTTTAAGATTTGTTTTGGGGAATAATAGTATTTAGTTGTTTTTTAAAACATAGCTTATTTCAGACTAAATTGCAGAACGAATTTAGGTTAATGCAAATGATTTTCTGAAGGGATTAAGAAATGATTAACTAAAATATAAATTAGAAATCTGATCTAAAAGAAACTTTTTTTAAAATAATTAAATAAAACACACAAATATAATTGATATATCAATTATATTTGTGTCAATAAAATAGAATTACTAGAAAGGAAACAGAATAAAATAATCTCAAAGTGAAAAAAAATAATATGAAAAAAAAATATCTAATTAATAAATTGCTGCCAAGTTTGATATTCATTCTTTTCTCAATACTAATTTTTGGACAAAAAAAGGAAGAGGTTAATCTGGCAAAATATATGCAGGCACAGGTTGACGTAAATAATTTTAGCGGCACAGTCATAGTCACAAAAAATGGTTCGGTTTTACTAAAAAAAGCATATGGTTTGGCAGATTATGAATGGAATATTAAAAACACAATTGATACTAAATTTCAATTAGCATCTGTTACAAAGCAATTTACGGCAGCTGCTATTCTTTTATTAGTCCAAGAAGGAAAATTGTCACTTACCGATAAGTTAAGTAAATTTTTTCCAGATTATCCAAAAGCAGATAGTGTTACTATTCATATGTTATTATGTCATTCTTCAGGACTGGCGTTAGGTTTTAAAGAATTGGCATTAACTACTGTTTCTAGTGACGTTGCGTACGAAGAAATAAAAAAAATACCTTATGAGTTTTCGCCGGGAACGCAAAGTGCTTATAGCAATATTGGCTATTATTTATTGGGTAAGATTATTGAAAAAACATCTGGTGAAAAATACGCTGTTTTTTTGAAGAAAAATATATTTGACAAAGCAGGAATGAAAAATACAGGAGTAAGTAATAATGATTCCATAATTTCAAAAAAAGCAAGAGTTTATTATAGATCCGAAACGGGATTTGTTCAGAATCCTTATATCAATTGGAGATTTAATGTTGGGCACGACGGCATTTATTCTACTATTGAAGATTTGGCATTATGGGATAATATACTTTATGGAACAACGATATTAACTGCTGAAATGAAAAAGCTTATGTTTACTTCCTATAGTGATGAAGGTTTTGGATATGGATTTATGATTAATCCATTTTATAATCATGGACATCAGTTAATTGGACATGATGGAGGTTTTTTTGGTACAATGACTTCTTTTAATCGATTTACAGAGGATAAAATTTTTGTAACAGTACTTTCAAACAACGAATCATCATCACAGATCATAGCTTACGGTCTTTCGGCAATTGCATTACAGATGGAGGTTGAACTTCCTTATAAACATCATCAAACGAAAGCAGATAGTACTCAGTATGATAAATTCGCAGGCAAGTATGGAGAAATCGAAATAATTAAAATTGGAGAAAAACTATTTTATAACAGTTCAGATATGGAGCTTTTGTCTGAGTCAAAAACGAAATTTTTTAGAGCGGATAATAATGATAGGACGATAGAATTTATACTTGATAAATCAGGTGCTTACAATTCAATATTTCTAACAAAAGGAGGAGTGAAAGAAATTTTAAAGAGAAATGGCGCAATTACCAATGAACAATAATCTTTTGCTGATGCGAGTGTCCCGTTGGCGGATACAAAGTTATTTCAAAGTGTAAGCATGCTAAAATATAAAAGCTTTAGAGAAATCTGAAGCTTTTTTTAGTAGTAGAAACAGTTGATTAGCTACTCAAATTATTGAGGATCGTTATAGTATAGCAGAATGAGCATCTTAATTTTAAAACATCGCGATGATTTGTTTGTAGAATAGAGAGAAAACCTTTTTTTATTTCCGTGTCCAGATTCTTTTTATGCATCAAAAACAGCAGTAAAATAAAAGTCCATATGATGATTTATAATTGAAAAATTATATATTTGAGAATTAATATTGTGAGATATTTATCACGCATATTTGCCCAAATTTGGATGACTAAGCATGATTTTCCAAATGTATAATAAGTTGTACTATTTTATAAAACAAACACAGAAACAAATTAATCAGAGAATATTTTAACCAAAAATTATGCAAGAAGAAGTACAAAAACACACTCAAAGAATTTACAAAGCTGCAAAAAATAAAGAGCACACATTGGGAGATAAAGTGAAAGAAATTCTTATAGAAATATTTATAATTGTTTTTGCTGTAACACTTTCAATATCGCTGCACAGTTGGAGCGAACACAAACATCAACAAGAAGAAGTAAAGGTATTTCTTGAAAATTTAAAGAATGATTTGCAAAATGATGTAAAAAGCATCGACATTGAAAAGGAAGCATACAAAAAATCAAACATAGATTATGAAAAAATTTTAGCATTAACGCCTCATCAACTTGACAGTATTTATAAGTCTAAAAATAAAGTTGAGTTCCCAATTTATTCACATGGACCAAAAATGAATATTGGTAATTTTGAAGGTTTTAAGTCTAGTGGTAAAATTGGGTATATTGAAGACGAAAAATTAAAACAGAAAATCTTAAATTATTATCAAATATATGTACCGGCAATCAACGAAGTCGATAAATATTATAATGATTTTCTGTTTAAGTGTTTTGATAAAATGATAGAAAATGCAGATAAATCAGAACAAGAGATGTATGCAGACCCAAAATTTAAAAAGACAGTTGAATTTCTTGTCAAATTAGGTAAGAATAATATAAGGGTTTATGATCAAAACACAAGACCACTAACAATTGAACTTATTAAAGAAATTGAAAAAGAGCTGAATAAATAAAATACACAAACAACTGCCGCTCATAGAAAAGTTCTTTATGAAAAGCTGCGCAGATGTCTCTGATTTAGTATCCTTAATCTGAGTCAGACAATATATAAAACAAAAAAGACTCTA
>NZ_NRQV01000034.1:0-38917 GCF_004119505.1 Flavobacterium sp. YO64
AGTAGTAGATTTTTAGTATTGGGATTTATTTTTCTGTTATTTTTGTTCTTCGTTTTTAAACCATCCTGAATACATTACATAATTGTTTGAAATACGTTCGATTTCACCTGCAAAGTCAGACTGGTCAATATCTTTTACTTTCTTCGCAGGAACACCCGCAAAAATAGTTCCCGAAGGAACAACTGTATTCTGCGTTAAAACCGCTCCAGCAGCAACAATCGAGTTACTTTCTACAATACAGTTATCCATTACAATAGCTCCCATTCCAATTAATACATTATCCTGTATAGTGCAGCCGTGAACAATCGCATTATGTCCAATCGAAACATTATTTCCAATAATTGTTGGATGTTTTTGATAAGTGCAGTGAATTATTGCACCATCTTGAATGTTTACTTTATTTCCAATTTTTATGAAATGAACATCTCCTCTAATAACCGCGTTGAACCAAACACTGCAAGAGTCACCAAATGTAACATCTCCAACAATTGTAGCATTTTCGGCAACATAGCAATCTTCTGGAATCAAAGGCGATTTCCCATTTACAGATTTAATAAGCATGATATTTTTTTAATTAATTGCCGGACAGTTACAATCGTAACGCTCCTTTTTACAAAATAAATTAATTCCTAAAGTTATTTGATGATATCCTCCAGTATCAAATTTTACATCACCCATAACTTGAGAATAGGTATAAGCAAACATAAAATTTTTATAATTTATACCTATAATAGGGGTGAAATATTGCAGTTTTTGAGATGAAACACCACCTCCAGAAGTAAATTGTGCACCATCGAAACTTCTTCGATAAGACAAAGCTGCCCATAGACTTCCAAAATCCATGTTTTTGTAAGCTTTCATGTTTAAATCGATTGATTTTTCTTTCGTTTGATCAAACAATTGAAACAAAATTGAAGGCTCCCAAGTAATCTTGTCTCTTTTACCAAATACATATCCAGCACTTAAAAGAAACTTTCTCAAATTATTACTTTCATAATCTGTATATAACTCTCGTCGTGTTTCAAGCAGACCTTGAATTGTCGCGTGTGCATAAAAATCAAGAAAATTATACGAAGCACCTATATCTACATTAAAATAAGAGTCTTTTTGAATTGAACCAAAAACAATAGGATCAAAAGTTCCTCCAAATTTAGTTTCATCTAACTGGCTTTGAATCAATCCACCGCTGATACCAAATGAAAGCTGATTTAAGTCGATTTCATCTCTTGAAAACATAAGATGATGTGCATATGTAACTTTCACGCCTTTTTGAGAATGATACCCATTTTTATCATTAAAAACAATAATACCAGCTCCTGATCGCTCACCTACTCTGCCATTAAAACTTAAAGTTTGAAGCGAAGGCGCATCTTCCTGACCAAACCATTGTTTTCTAGCTGTCAATCTAATTTTTGCGCAATTTGCAGCTCCTGCCATCGACGGATGAATCAAGTAATAATTATCTGATAAATAATCTGAATAAACTGGAATTCCTTCTTGAGAATAAGAAAAAAAAGTCGTGATTAAAAAAACAAATAAAAACCTGATTCTTAACATCATAATAACCGATGAGTTTACAAATATTTTATACTCTTAATAATTAAGTACGAATTTCTTCAAAAGAGTCATAATTATTTTATTAAAAAATCAAATATAGGTATTAGTAGAAAATAACTTTAGTAAATTTGCAAAAAATTACTACCATGACAAAAATCACTATAAAAGAAACACAAAATCCTACTATATTAAAGTTCGAATTTGAAGATTTTATTACTCAAAATCAAAACTTTGAGTTCAAAAATATCGACGAAGCACAAGCTTCTCCTTTAGCACAGCAATTATTTTATTTACCATTTGTAAAAACGGTTTATATCTCAGGAAATTTTATTGCTATCGAAAGATACAGTATTGTTGAATGGGATGATGTAAAAGATGCTGTTGCAGAACAAATTGCTGCATTTGTAGACAAAGGCGGTGTTATTATAACAATCGATGAAACTAAGACAAAAAAACAGCCTATTACGGTTTACGGAGAAACAACTCCAAACCCAGCAGCTTTAAAGTTTGTGGTAAGCAGAATGCTGACTAGAAATGCAATTGAGTATAAAAACATCGATCAAACAGCTTCGTCTCCGTTAGCACAAGAGTTATTTAAGTTTCCTTACGTAAAAGAAATTTTTATTGATGAGAACTATATTTCAGTTACTAAATATGAAATCAACGACTGGGCAGAAATCACTTTGGAATTAAGAACTTTTATTAAACAATTTATTGAGAATGGAGGAACTGTTTTAGATGAAAGTTTAGTTCAAACAGCCACTAAAAATGACGTTACAAAAGATGAAGCATTTGACAAACTAGATGTTACATCTCAACAGATTATTAATATTCTTGAAGAATACGTAAAACCTGCAGTTGCTGCAGATGGCGGAAATATCGCTTTTGATTCTTATAATGAAGATGATAAAACGGTAAAAGTGATTTTGCAAGGAGCATGCAGCGGATGCCCATCATCTACTTTTACTTTAAAAAGTGGTATTGAAAACATGCTGAAAAGCATGCTTAATGATGAAGCTATTAAAGTTGAAGCAGTAAACGCATAACAATAGTTTTGCTTTAAATAAAGAAAAGCGTTCGATAATCTCGGACGCTTTTTTTATATCTCATTGTTTTTCAACAAATTATTAGGTTATCAGATTACTATTTCACGAAAAATTCGTTAATATTGTATTATAAACCAATCAATTAGAAAATTATGGGATTAAATTCATTCTTTAAAAATTTATTTGGCACTGCCAAAGAAACCGTGGTTGATCTGGCTGACCAAGCCGAAAGTACTTTTGAACAAGCTAAAGAAGCCGCTGCTCCTTATATCGATAAGGCAGAAACCTTTGCCGATGAAACTATTTCGAAAGTCAAAGAAGCTTCTGAACCTATAATCGCAAATGCCTCTGATTATGCGAATCAGGCAAAAGACATTGTAAGCGAATATGCTGATAAAGCATCTGACGCATTAGACAATGTTGTTGAATCTGTAAAAGAAAAAACGAACGAATTTACCAACAATACTAAAACAATTGCATCAGAAACCGTTGCCGACGCAAGCGAAGCCAGTGCCGCAGAAATAGACAAGATTTCGGATAAAACGGACAAAGATTAAGAATGCATCGCTTTCTATAAAAAGAAATATTTTTATATTTGCACCACTAATACACCTTCTCTGAGAGAAGGTTTTTTTATTCAAAAAAAAAGATGAACATGAGTCCAGAACAACTGAGTAATTACGCAGCAAAATTTATTGACATTCTAATCGATTATTCGCCAAAGCTAATCTCAGCCTTTTTAATCTTATTTGTAGGTTTATATGCAATCCGATTAATCAATAGAGTAATTCGAAAAATAATGGTTAAGAGAAATCTTGATCCTACTTTAACTAAATTTCTTGCCGACATTTTGTTGTGGGCGCTTAGAATTTTATTATTCGTTACTTTTATTTCAAAACTAGGAATTGAAACTTCTTCATTTGTTGCTATTTTAGGAGCAATGGGACTTGCTGTTGGTTTATCGTTGCAAGGATCTCTTTCTAATTTTGCAGGCGGTATGCTGATTATTGTTTTCAAACCTTTTAAAGTAGGCGATACTATCGAAGCTCAAGGGGTTATTGCAACCGTTTTAGAAATTCAAATTTTTGTTACCAAAATGCTTACAGGAAATAACCAAACGGTTTTTGTTCCAAATGGAGCGTTATCAAACGGAACAATTATTAACTACTCAATGCAGGGAGAAAGAAGAGCCGATTTGACATTTTCAATTTCGTATGATTCTGATATTAAAAAGGCAAAAGATATTCTTTTAGATGTTTTAAACAAAAATCCAAATGTACTTAAAGCGCCGGCACCAGAAGTTTTTGTAAAAAATCTGTCTGCCAGCTCTATTGATTTTGCAGTGCGCCCGTGGGCAAAAAATGCTAATTATGGTACTGTTTTTTCTGAAACATTAGAGAATTGCAAAACAGCTCTAGATGAAGCAGGAATTTCTATCCAGCCATACACAATTCAAAAATAAAATAAGTGTTATTTTTTTGATGGCAGTGTCATCATAAAATCTTTTAGATAATACGGTTCAAAATAAGCGACATCTACAGTGTCGCTTTTTTGATATTTATCATAACTGATTTTACTCATTTCTCTAGCTGATGGATATTTAATTTCTTCTAAAAAGATAAAATTTTCTTTTGTTAAAACAGTTTTGCATTTATCAGCACAATCTCCAACAAAATAAATAGTATCTGTATATTCAGCAAAAGAATCCTCGTTTATAATCTCTGCTTGAATTGGTCTTTCTATTTCAATTTTGGCATTAAAAACAGCGCTGTAGACTTCCATTCTTCTAGCATCAAGCATTGGAATAATTTTTCCTTCAGAAATAGAAACCTGCGAAGCTAAAGTTTGCAAAGTATCAACAGCAATTAGCGGAATATTTAATGCAAAACACAATCCTTTTGCTGCCGAAACTCCAATTCTTAAACCCGTATAAGATCCTGGCCCTTGACTTACTGCAACTGCATTTAAATCTTGAACTGAAACTCCAGATTCAGCAATAACCTCTTCAATGAAAACGTGCAGTTTTTCAGCGTGTGAGTATCCTTCTTCAGCGATCTCTTTACATAAAATAGTCTCCCCATTTTTTGCAATGGATACTGAACAATTTTTGGTTGCTGTTTCGATATTGAGAATAAAAGACAATGTGTATAATTTTATAATGTTATTAAAATTTTCTAATAAAATAGCTTGAAATTCCGCCAATTAAAAGCATAAAGACAAAAAACAAAAAGTATGCTACAATAAGATTAATAGTGATAAACCCCAAATAAAGAGCAATTTTTTTAAAAGATGAAAAATACACATATTCTTCATTATAGTATGCACTCTGATAGATTCTAAAGTGTATAATTATAAGAAACAAAACTGCAACAATAAATGCCCCTCCTAATCCATAAAGCATTTCCTCAGAAAAACCACCGTGCAGTGCAATCATCATCTCATAAATGTTTTACTTCTTTGGAGCATCCGCTTTTTTAAGCTTCACTTTATCTCCCGAATTTAAATCTTTAGATACTGTTGTGTAAGGACCTGTAATTACAACATCCCCTGCTTTTAAACCAGACATTACTTCGATATTGGTATCATCCTGAATTCCAGTTTTAATGATTCTGATTTTTGCTTTATCTCCTACTTTTACAAAAACACACTCAAACTTTTTATCGCTTTTTGGAGCTGTTTTTTTGTCTTCATTTGGATCTTCAACTTTAAAGTCTTTTACGGCAGTAGTATCTGATTTTACAACCACAGAACTAATTGGCACTGCTAAAACATTAGTTTTAGTTGTTGTAATAATATCAACTGTAGCAGTCATTCCAGGTCTAAAAGGAGAATATGTACTAGGTTTTCCTTCTAATAAATCTTGGTAAGATTCTTTTAAAATACGAACCTTAACTTTAAAATTTGTTACTTGGTCTGACGTCAAAGTTGTACTTGCTGAGTTTGAAATACTGGTTACAATACCTTTAAATTTCTTTTTCAAATAAGCATCTACTTCAACATTAGCTTCGTCTCCAATTTTTACTTTTACAATATCATTTTCGTTTACATCAACTTCAACTTCCATATTGTTTAGGTTTGCCACTCTCAAAAGCTCTGTACCAGCCATTTGTTGTGTTCCTAAAACACGTTCTCCTAACTCAACATTTAAAACTGAAATTGTTCCGTCTGCAGGAGCATAAATTGTTGTACGTCCCAAATTATCGCGTGCTTCTGTTACCGATGCTGATGCGCTTTGAACATTATAATAGGCATTTTGCTTTGTCGCTTTTGCAACTTCATAGGTTGAAATAGCTTTATCCCAATCTGATTTTGAAATTACACCTTTATCGTACAACGTTTTATTACGTTCGTAACTTGCTTTGGCTTCTTTGAAACTTGCTTCAGATTGCGTTAAACCAGCTTTTGTTCCAGATAAATTGGCAACCGAACGCTCTAAACCAGAAGTGTATAAATCAGGATTTATCTTAACTAATAAATCGCCTTTTTTTACAACTTGACCTTCTTTTACATTTAAAGCAATAATTTCACCTGAAACCATTGATGATAATTTTACTTCTATTTCAGGCTGAATTTTACCAGTTGCTGAAACTGTTTCAACAATTGTTGATGATGCTACTTTAGAAATTTCAACTTCTTTTCCTTCGTCTTTACTTCCTATTACTCCTGCTTTGGAAAGACCAACTAATGCGAAGATAAGTACTACAGCTCCGCCGAGTAAGAAGTAAATTGTTTTTTTTGACATAATAAATTATTTTGAAATAATTGGAACAATTGGAATTCCGAAATAGAATTCGATTATTTTAATCTTAAACATATAATCATATTTCGATCTAATAACATTTGACTGTGCATTTGTCAACAAAGTTTGTGCTTGTGTAAAATCGAATGAATTCATTAAACCAACATCATACTTTTCTTTAGCATAATTATATGCCTGCTGTCTCGCTTCTAACGTTACTACTGTTGACTCATAAGTATTTAAAGCTCCTTTTGCATCTGTAAAAGCAGTATAAACGTTACGTTGCAAATCTAAACTTTTTTGCTCTAAATCTATTTTAGATTTCTCTAAAGTTACTTTGTTTCTTTCAACATTATTTCTAGCAGCAAAACCATTAAATATAGGGACATTCAATTGAAAACCAAAGTTATGCCCTTTATTCTTACTAAACTGATCAAAAATAGGATCTGGTCCAACTGTATAAGGTTTATCATTTGCATCTAGTTTAATCTGATCACTGTAACTTGCTCTCGTGTTAAAACCATAAAAACCGGTAAGTGTCGGCTGATAAGCTCCTTTTGCAATTGCTACATTTTTCTCAGCAATTTCAAGATTAGTCTGAGCCAATTTTAACTCTGTTCTAGTCTCTTTTGCTTTATTGTAAATATCAATAGGATTTTGCGCCATGATGTTATTTTCATCTTTTGCATTCGTGTCATCAACAACATCAAAATCTGTAAATTCTTTAAGCTGCAAAAGCTGCGCTAGACTTAATTTTGAAATCAATAAATTATTCTCTGAAACAGTAATATTTTGCTGATCAGTAGCAACAGTCGCTTTTAAATCGTACAAATCGCCACGCGGAATTGTTCCTGCATTTACCATTTCTTCAGAACGTTTTAAACGTTTTTCATCAATAATAAGCTGCTCTTTTTTTATTTTCAAATCTTCTTTATTCGATAAAATTTGAAGAAAAGCATTTGCCACATTCAGCGAAATATCTTCCTGCATTTTTAACAATTGATATTTTGAAGCTACAATCGATAATTTAGCTTTTCGATATGCGTTTTGATTTTGCAGACCTTTGTAAATATCAACACCAGCATTAAGTCCTACAGAAGAATATTGCGTAGTTTGATTACGCAAAAGTCCTGTTGTAACATCCTGATTCAAACCAATATTCCAAGAATGCGAAGCATTTCCACTTACTGATGGTAAGTAATTACCAAATGCTCCTTTTTTATCAATATCAGCTGTTTTAACATCTAGTTCTGTCTGCTTTATAGTTATATTATTATCTAATGCAT
The DNA here is from genome assembly GCF_004119505.1 of Flavobacterium sp. YO64. Classification (NCBI taxonomy): domain Bacteria; kingdom Pseudomonadati; phylum Bacteroidota; class Flavobacteriia; order Flavobacteriales; family Flavobacteriaceae; genus Flavobacterium; species Flavobacterium sp. YO64. Next base: position 7,629 of record NZ_NRQV01000034.1, read on the forward strand.
ATCGTACACATTCCTCTAGTGTCCATTGTTTTGTTTGAGCTTGCCCTGATAATCCTAAACCAAACAACATGGCGAAAACAAGACTATTATATTTATTTATTTTCATATATTTTGAGTGAAAGTACAGCGGCCAAGCTGTACAAATTTAACATTTTTTAAAACCAAAAAACTTCTTATAATTTCAATCTATTTTTTCTCGCCTTCGTTGATTAAACCTTGGTTCCAGATTTTAATATTATCGGTGTTTTTAATACCGCTTTTAACCTGAACATAAATTCCATCACTTACTCCTAAAACTAAATCTCTTCTTTCGAATTTCTTAGGAGCTGTTTCGACTTCAACATATGGTTTTTGTGTTTTTTTGTCAAACTGAACCAATGACTCTTTTATAGCCATTACTTTATCAGCTTTTTCAAGAATAATAGATGCATTTGCACTTAAACCAGCTCGGATAAAAGTACCGTCATTATTTTCTAATTTGGCTTTAATTTCAAACTGAATTGCTCCATTTTCTGTTACTCCTTTTGGTGCTATATCAGTAAGTACGGCTTCAAATTTTTTGTTTTCGATTGCTCCAACTGTAATTTCGATAGGCATTTTCTCTTTAATTTTACCTACTTCAGATTCATCAATTTTTCCAATAAAAATCATTCTACCAACATCGGCAACGCTGGCAATAGTAGTACCTTCGTTAAAGTTATTACTTTCAATAACTTGATTTCCTACTTTTACAGGAACAGCTAAAACCATTCCGTTTACAGTTGAACGAATTAAGGTATTTGCATAGTTTCCTAATGATGTTGTTGTTCCTGTTTTAACAATATCTAAGCTTTGTTTTGCAGCTAAATAATTTTGCTTCGCTTGTTTATAAGCCAATTGTGCTGCATCAAAATCATTAGCAGAAATTACATCTTTATCAAAAAGTGTTTTTTGTCTTTGATAAATTTTCTCTTGATTATCTAAAGCAATTTTTGCGGTTTGCACTTGATTTTGAGTACTGCTTACATTAGATACATTGGCAACGACTCTAATTTTTGCAATCATGTCACCTGCCTTGATTTTTTCTCCTGCTTTGATATAAACTTCTTCAATAATACCTGAAATGTTTGGTTTGATTAAGACTTCTTCATCAGGTTGAATATTCCCAGTCGCAATTGTATTTTTTACAATTGTTTTAATTTCTGCTTTCTCAGTTTTAAATACTATAGGCGGCTCTTGATTCTTTGCGTACAAATAGTAAAGTGCGCCAAAAAAAACTACGGCAATTAAAATTAAAATGGTTACAGTAAATCCTTTTTTCATTTTGTTTTTGGTTTAATCGATTATTTTTGATTGATAATTTTATTCTGTTCGTAAAGCATCTACCGGCTTAACATTAATGGCAGTTTGTGCAGGAATAAAACCTGCCAGCAAACCGGATCCTACTAGGATAAGTAAGGCAACAAATACAACTCCTAAATCTACACTTGGATTGGCAAACATAGTATTACTGCCCGGGGGCATCGAATCTAAAACCATATTTAAAATCGCAATAATTCCAGTTGCAACGGCTATTCCTAACATACCTGAAATGATAGTTAAAAATATAGATTCGGCTAAAATTTGGCCACGAATAGCAGCCGGTGTTGCGCCCAGTGCTCTTCTAATTCCAATTTCTTTGGTTCGTTCTTTAACCACAATAAGCATAATATTTGAAATTCCGATAACACCAGAAATCAAAACCAGAGTTCCAACAAAATAGGCAATGATTTTCAAAATATTAAACAAGCTTTGTACTTTATTAAATTGCTCATACAAATCAAAATTCCCCACTGCTCTGTCATCAGTTGGATTTACAGAATGAAGCGCTTTAATTAATTCTAGAATTTTTGGTTTTAATGACGTAATCGAAGTTTCATCTTTTGCAGTAATAGCCATCCAGCCCACTTTGTCTCCAAAATTAAAAGCCTGCTGAAAAGTGGTAAAAGGAATAAAGATATTCTTTTGCTCCTGCTCTGCATTTCCTCCTTGCTGTTTAGAATTGTAAACGCCAACAACCATAAAGTTTATGCCGTTAATTTTCACATAGGTTCCAATGCATTCCTCTTCCTTACCATAAAGTTCGCTGATAACTCCCTTACCAATTACCGCAACTTTTCTTCTTTCTTGAATATCCTGCTGATTTACAAATCTACCTTTTATAATATCCATCGGCTGCTGTTTAATCAGCTCTGGATAATCTCCGTATACAGTAAATGCAGATGTTTTTGTACCACGAACCACGTTATTTGTCCCGTTAAAATCTCCTAACTGATTCCTTGGCGAAACATATAATAAGTCTGGTAATGCCGCTTTTAAGGCTGCCACATCACTATTTCTAAAATCGTAACGACGTATCTTCGGAAGTCCTTTGTATGCTTTTGAAGTCGTCTGACTCCACATAAACATGGTATTAGTGGCAATTCCGTCAAATCCTTTTTTAATTCCGTTTTCCAAGCCGTTACCTGCCGCCAGTAGAATTACCAGAATAAAAATTCCCCAAAAAACACCAAAAGCCGTCAGAATCGTTCTGAAAGGATTCGCCGTTAAGGCCTGTAAAATCTCGTCCCAATTATCTTTCTTAAACATAATTATTCGTCTCTAAGTGCTACAATAGGTTTAATTTTAGCCGCTCTGTATGCTGGAAAAAATCCAGCAAGCGCTCCCGCAAATACAAGCAGCGCAAGTGTTGTTAATGCCACACTGAAATCTACCTCAGGATTCTGAAAATATTCGCTCTGTACCATCGGTCCAACAAATTCCAACAATAACAAACTCGCAAGCAAACCTACAAAACCAGCAATTGTGGTAATAAATATTGACTCATGAAGAATCATCGTAATAATAGAAAATGGAGATGCTCCTAAGGCTTTTCTAATTCCAATTTCTTTTGTTCTTTCTTTTACAATAATCAACATAATATTACTAACACCAACAACTCCAGCAATAATAGTACAGATACCAACCCACCAAAAAAACAATCTGATGTATAAATTTAAATCATAAAACTGCTTTGCATCTTTAACCGAGTTGTAAACTCCTACTCCACCATCATCATCTGGAGCAACTATATTTTTACTCTTCAATAAATCTTTAAGATCCTGAGTAAATTTTTCAGATTGCGCCAAAGCTTCATCATAATCATTTGTCTTTTTTAAAGTAAAAAACAAATTACTGATTTTATCCCCGGCCCCAAAGGTTCTTTGTACAGTACTCAATGGCAGATATGCTCTCGTTTCTTCTCTTTCTCCTCCCGGATCACTAAAAATTCCAACTACTTTAAAATTAATTTTATTAATTGAAATTTCTTTCCCAAGAGCTTCTTTGTCTTTAAACAAATCCGTTTTTAATTTCATTCCGATAACAGCAACTTTTTCATTATTCTGTAAATCTTTAGCATTTACATATCGTCCCTGAACTATCGTAAGGTTTTCAACAGCGCCATAATCTGGATCAACTCCTCTGTACTGATAATTCCCTGATTCCTTTCCGTATGCGAAAGGCGCTCCCCAATAATTCTGTGTTGAAGCTCTCAAATCTAATTTATCTTCAAACTTTTGAACTGCTTGATTAAAATCGCTGTTACGATACTGAATTCGTCTTCCTGGGTTAAGCCCTTTATACTCCTTTGTTGTTGTACCAGACCAAACCTCGATAAGACCAGCAGCATCACGTTCAAATTGTTTTTCAATACCATTTTGAAGACCTTTACCAGCTCCTAGTAAAATCACCAAAATAAAAATTCCCGAAGCAACGGAAACGCCTGTTAAGAAGGTACGCAGCCGATTCTTAGAAATTGCCTCAAATATTTCTTGCCAACGCTCAATATTAAACATAAGATGAAGCTCTAACTTGTTCTACTAATTTATCATCGATAATTAATCCGTCTTTCAGGACAACATTTCTTTTGCACATTGCGGCAATATCTGGTTCGTGCGTAACGATCAAAATAGTCTTTCCTTCGTCGTTAATTCCTTGAATAAGTTCCATAACTTCGTATGAAGTCTTAGTATCCAATGCACCTGTTGGTTCATCAGCCAATAAAACTTTAGGATTTGATGCTAGTGCTCTTGCAATCGCAACACGTTGCTTTTGTCCTCCTGAAAGTTCATTAGGCAAATGATGTGAATGCGAACCCAAACCTACTTTTTCAAGATACTTTAAAGCAATATCATAACGCTCTTTTCTTTTTATTCCTTGGTAGTATAAAGGCATTGCAACATTATCAAGAGCTGATTTGTAGTTTATCAAATTAAAGGATTGAAATACAAAACCCAAAAACTTATTTCGATATTTTGAAGCTAAAGTTTCATTTAACTTCTTAATTGGGGTTTTGTCTAAAATATAACTTCCCGAATCTGCCTCATCTAAAATTCCCAAAATATTAAGAAGCGTAGATTTACCAGATCCAGACGAACCCATAATCGCAACTAATTCTCCTTCGGCTATATTAAAATTTATTCCTTTTAACACATGTAACTCCGAACTTCCCATTTTATAGGATTTATGTAAATCTTTGATCTCGATCATGGTATTGTTAAATTTTTAAACAATAATAATATTTTTTATAAGTAATTTATGATAACAAAACGTTAATAATTTCGTTTCCATATCTAAATAAGACGGCGATCTTAACCAATTGTTACACTTTTTTAAGATAATTTAATTGTTTTCTTAATTTTGTTGCACTTTAAAAATTTAATACAAATGAAATTTCTTTTAAGGTTATCACTATTTGCAGTATTTACAGTAATTACCAGCTGTTCAACAACTCAAAAACTAGACACGCTAAAACCGGAGCCAGATGACGCAAGTCCCTTAGTTTATGATGCAAACCCGTCTTTCATAAACCTCCCAATAACAGTGAAACTCACTGATATTGAAAGCCAGACAAACGCTTTATTAACGGGATTAATTTATGAGGATAATGATATCGAAGATGACGACATTCAAATGAAAATTTGGAAACAGGCTCCTATAAAAATTCAAAATGACCCTGCCAATCCGGATAAAAAAATAAAAACAATCCTGCCGTTAAAAGCCAATATAAAATACAGAATAGGAACCAAGAAACTAGGAGTTGATCTTTACGATATACGCGAATTTAATTTAAACGGCGTAATTACTTTATCCAGTGAAGCTGCTTTAACAAATTGGAAATTAAATACCAAAACGGAATTCAAATCGCTTGATTGGAACGAAAGCCCTACAATGAGTGTTTTTGGAAAAAATATGCCTATTACTTATTTAATAAATCCTGCTATCTCCATTTTCAAATCTAAATTGGAGCGCAAAATAGATGACGCAATTGAAAAGTCTATGGATTTTAAACCTAATGTTTTATCTGCTTTAGAAAAAATCTGTACACCATTTCAAATGAGTGACACTTATGAAAGCTGGCTGAGAATTGTTCCTGTTGAAATTTACTCGACTAATGCAAAACTTAAAAATGATTCCTTTTTAATGGATATGGGCATGAAATGCAATATGGAAACTATTGTAGGCAAACAGCCCGAGTCTAAATTTAATGCTAATAAAATTGTTTTAAAACCAGTTACAAAAATTCCGAATCAGATTTCAGCAAATATTGCTGCAATTTCGAGTTATGTAGATGCTTCAAAAATTATGACTAAGAATTTTGCTGGACAAGAGTTTGGTTCTGGAAGCAAAAAAATAACGGTTAAAAATGTTACTATTTGGCATAAAGATGGAAAAATGGTAATTGCTCTAGATGTTTTAGGTTCTATAAATGGAACGCTTTATTTAAACGGATTTCCACAATACAATCCACAGACTAAAGAAATCTATTTCGACAAACTTGATTACGTTCTAGACACCAAAAGCAAGTTAATGAGAACTGCAAGCTGGCTCGCACAAGGATATGTAATTCGAAAAATGGAACAAAGCTGTCGTTATTCTATACAGCCAAATTTAGAAGAAGGCAAAAAAAACATGGCTGCTTATCTTAAAAATTACTCGCCTATGCCAGGAGTTTTTGTAAATGGAAAAATGGAAGATATTCAGTTTGACAAAATACAGTTAACGAATCAAGCGATCATTGCCTTTATAAAAATTAATGGAACGGTAAATGTATCAGTTAATGGATTGAAATAAACAAAGAAAAAGGCAGAATAATTATTCTGCCTTTTTCTTTTTAGATTGGTACATCTTATAAATAAGATACCCAATTATACCTACAAGTAAATATGGAATAACCATTAAATAAACGATCCCGTCATTTACTGCTTCTGCTTTTTTTACATTTGAATCGCCGCCAAGTGCAGCTCTACACATTGCACATTGTGCATTTGCAATAACTCCAACAAAGAATAACAAGATTACAAAAGACATTCTTTGCATCCTGAAACTTGAAACTTGAAACTTATTTTTGTTTTTAATTTGCATAATACGGAGAAATCATTAAGTAAACTACAACACCTGTAACCGCAACATACAACCAAAGCGGAAAAGTAATTTTAGCTATTTTTTTGTGTTTGTCAAATCGTTTTGCAAGTGCTCTTACATACGTAATTAATACTAAAGGAATTATTGCAATTGACAACAAAATATGAGTTAATAAAATAAAGAAGTATACATAACGCACAATCCCTTCACCTCCAAACTTAGTAGAATCTGCCGTCATATGATAAGCTACATACATTACCAAAAAGGCTACTGACAAACCAATTGCTAGTGTCATTAATCTTTCGTGCAGCTTTCGTTTTCCATTTTTAACCGCAATAACAGCCCAAACTAAAACAATTGCTGTTATGCCATTTGTGGTAGCATATATAGGAGGCAAAAAAGAAAGCGGCTCTACGTTTATTCCAAAATCTTTTAGTTTAATTCCGAATAAAATCGCAACAACCACAGGTATCACAATCGAAACGGCAATAATAAATTTGCTGAACTTTTTTTCTAAAGACTGATCTTCCATTTTTATTCTTCTAATAATATTTTAATATCTTGTTGAATTTCTCTAACTCCTTTTTTATCTAAACCGTCATAATAAATACTTGGGTTACCATACTCATCTTTTCTGCAGCGAATATTTCCGTCTTTATCTATTAAAGCAAATAAACCTGAGTGCTCAAAACCACCACTTACTTTTTCATTTTCTCCTGCATAAAGATTAAACCCTTTATTAGATAAATCCATAATTGTAGTTTTATCTCCAGTTAAAAAGTTCCAAGTTGATGATTTCACTCCCAATAGCTTTGCATGATCTTTTAATACTTGCGGTGTATCGTGAGCTGGATCAATCGTAATAGAAACAATTCCGAAGTTTGGATTACCAAAAAACGTTTTCTCAATCTCCAACATGCTTAAATTCATTTTTGGACAGATTGACGGGCAAGTAGTAAAGAAAAATTCTAATACATAAACTTTCCCTTTGTAATCAGCGTTAGATACTTTAACGTTGTCTTGATTTGTCAATTCGAATTTTGGAGCTGGACCTATAGTTATTAATTTTCCATCTGCTTTAGAATTTTTCAATCCTACGTTATCCAAACGGTTTCCTTTTACAACTTCACCATTCTTTATTCTATCTACTATTTTAGGTACTGCATAAATTCCAAAAATTAGAATAATAAATGAAATTCCTATGTATGATTTGTTTTTGAACATTATATGTGAGTTTAAAGTTGTTTAGTAGCGTTATGATTCTTTTTTAATGCTGCACGGTATTCATACAAAATAATTTTAAAATCATCAAGCATTTCATTACTCAATTCTGAAGGATGAAAAGTATTATACCCTTCTTTGTACTCGTCCTTTTTATCTTTGTCTCCGCCTTTACGACCTCTTAAGTTTCTTTCTTTATCTATGATATAAACATTTGGAGTTCCAAGGTTTTTATCTAGTTTTCCTTTTAAATGCAATTGATTGTAAAAAGCTTCAATTTCAGCAGGTGGAGCAAAAATAAAATTCCATCCTTTAACATCTGTAAAAGGCTTAAGTGCGTCAAGTACTTTTTGAGCTTCTTCTTCTGTACCTTCTGGACAGACTACTACGAATTGAAGATCTTCAAAACCATAATAACGTTTGTATATTTTTTCGTTGAGATTAAAATAATTTCCTCTGTTACTTAAAATATCAGAACCCGAAAATCCTAAAACCGTAATTTTTTTATCGAGAGAAACTTTTTTTCCATCTAAAGATTTCCAATCTCCAAAATCAGCAATCTTTGGTGTAATTACCGGAAGTGTTGTAAAACTATTTACGCCTGAAGCAAAAAACAAATAGGCTACAATTGGCAAAACAAAAAGTACAAAAAGAACTATATTTTTTTTCATTGTATTAACAGAAGTTATTGAGGTACAAAAATAAAAAAAGCTCCGCAAAACGGAGCTTCTTTTCGAATTAATATCATGTTAAAAATTCCATTTAATAGTAGAATCTTTAAAAACCCCATAAATATAATGTCCTTCTGTCAATAGAATAAACAATAAATATAAAACTAGGAATATAACAGGTGATACAACAGACCATCTAAGGTTGCTTTTTTTCACCTTCCATGTGCATAAATGCCCATACTATATAATATGCTTTGAAAATAGTTAAGATATAAAATATCCAGTTTAATAAATTCAAACCAACAAAATGAGTAAGTTCTAATGATTCTGGTTTAAGAATACCTAAAATAACTTCTACTGTAGTTACTACTGATAGTAAAGCGAAAACAAACCAGATTCTTTTTGTATTTGATACGTGCTCGTGTGACATAATAATTAAAATCTAAAATTAAACTAAGTAGAAAACTGTAAATACAAATACCCAAACTAAATCTACAAAGTGCCAGTATAAACCAACTTTCTCTACCATTTCGTAGCTTTTTCTTTTCTCGTAAGTTCCTAATAACACATTAAAGAAAATAATGATATTAATAATTACTCCAGAAAATACGTGGAATCCGTGGAAACCTGTAATAAAGAAGAAGAAATCAGCGAACAATTTGTTTCCGTACTCATTTCTAATCAAGTTTGCACCTTCTACTACATATTTTGCAGTTGCTAAATGAGCTTCAGATTCTGCTCTATCAAGAACAGTTTTCTTCTTTTTCTCAGTAAGCTTTTCTGTTCTGATCAATAATTCAGGGTGTGCTTTAAATCCTGCTTGAACTTCGGCAACTGTGTAAGATGGCAATGCATGAGCATCTTCCATGAACCAAGTTGTTTTATTTCTTGTCAAAGCTTCTCTTTGTTCTGGTAATTTTACAGCAAAATCTGCAAGAGCAACTCTTTTACCGTCTTTGTCAACAAATTGTAACAAACTACCACCTACTGTTTCAACTGCACCGTACTCACCTTTAATGAAGTTTTTCCACTCCCAAGCTTGTGAGCCCACGAAGATTAAACCTCCAATAATTGTTAAGAACATGTAAATTGCAACTTTTGTTTTCTTTAATTGATGCCCTGCATCAACAGCCAAAACCATTGTTACAGATGAAAAAATCAAAATAAAAGTCATTAAGGCTACATAATACATAGGAGCCGAAACACCATGCATAAAAGGAAAGTGTGTAAACACATCATCAGCCAATGGCCAAGTTTCAATAAATTTAAATCTAGAAAAACCATAGGCTCCTAAAAATCCAGAAAAAGTCAAGGCATCTGATACGATAAAAAACCACATCATCATTTTACCATAACTTGCTCCTAGTGGCTGAATCTCATGACCGCCTCCCCAAGTTTTTTCGTCGTTGTTTGCAGTAGTAACTGTCGCTCCCATAAAAGATATTCGTTAAAAAGTTCCCAAATTTACGTTTTTTTCTTATTTAAAGAAATATAAAAATAAAAATAAATATAACCATAATAAATCCAAAAAGTGCCAATACATCGCACCTAGTTCTATTCCAAGAGTTTGAGTCGAATTGTATTTTTGTTTAAAATGATTATAAATTATAATTAAAAGTGAAATTAACCCTCCAGCCAAGTGCAATAAGTGCGTAACGGTTACTACATATAAGAAAGTTGTAGTAATTGAGCTACCTTCTCCAGTAAAATAATACCCGCTTTGAACGATTTGTCCAAAACCAGCAAACTGCAGTACAACAAACAAGATTCCTAAGGCTAATGTTCCTAATAAAAAAGCAGTTGTAGCGCTTCTATTTCCTTTTTGAATGGCTTTTTTAGCCAAATAAAAAGTAACACTGCACCCAATAATAACTGCTGTACTATAATAAAACGCTGTTGGCAATTCAAAATTCTTCAACCAGTCAGCTCTTGACTTACTCACCACAAATGCACTTGTAAGTCCAGCAAACATCATGGTCATACTAACCATTGCGAACAACAAAATCAACTTAGCTGATTTTGATTTCCTTACTTGCTCTTCACTTTTTGTCATTGTCATTTCCATAAATAACTATCTTAAAAATTTATCTACTATATATACTATCTGCAACAGCGAAATATAAGAAACACTAACTAACATTAATGTTCTTGCTGCTTTTGCAGTTCGAAGCTGATACAAACGAACAGCAAAAAATAACATCCATAAGCCTAATAAAAACACTAGAACTGCAGCAATTGGCGAAATAAACAATTGTCCTGTATACCCCAAAACTGGCAGTAATGAAGCAATAATAAGCCAAACTGTATATAAAATAACCTGCAGAGCTGTCCCTTTATCTTTTTTTCCGGTTGGAAGCATAAAGATTCCTGCTTTTTCGTAATCTTCATATAAAAACCAGCCAATTGCCCAAAAATGAGGAAACTGCCAGAAAAACTGAATTAAAAATAATGTACCTGCTTCTATACCAAATTCTCCTGTTGCAGCAACCCAGCCTAACATAAAAGGAATTGCTCCAGGAAATGCACCTACAAATACAGACAATGAAGTTACTGTTTTTAATGGTGTATAAATACTTGTGTATAGGAATATTGAAATTGCAGCAAACATTGCTGACTTAGCATTAATCGTATAAAGCAATGAAATACCAATAATGGTAAGTAAACTAGCTACAATTAACGCTGCTGTTGGCGACATACGTCCTGAAGAAACTGGACGATTTTTTGTGCGATCCATTAATGAATCGATGTCTTTTTCGATTACTTGGTTAAAAGCATTTGATGCTCCAACCATACAATAACCTCCAACTGCCAAAACCGCCAAAACACTCCATTTAAAAGGATGCTCATCATTTACACCTAATAAATATCCAGCAATTGAAGAAAACAAAACACTAATAGCTAAACCTGCTTTAGTAATCTCTTTGAAATCCTGAAATATTGCTTTTATTGAAAATGTTTTTTTTGAAGCGTTCAATACCGTAGTGTTTGTATTTTTTTTGAGTGGTGCAAATGTACAAATTTGATTGTAGAATTTAGAACTATAAATTTAGATTTTTTTCAATAAAACTGTCCCAAATCGAGAAGTTTCAATTCTTTAACACAATTACTTCGAAAAATCTTATTAAAAATTTTAATAATCGAAGTACCAATTAAAAATATCAGAGCGTAATCCTACCGTAAACCATGTGGTATTTTGCTTAAAAGTTGACGCGGTTTCTTTTGTTGGATCAAAATTTCTATAAATAAAATTCCCAAAAAGTTTTAAATTAGTAATTGGGTTTATCAGATAACCACCTTGAATATCGCCAATAAAAATACTTGTTTTATTTCCCTGCCCTACTTTTACACCGGTATTATAAGGTCTTTTTTCATCATAACCTTTATAAATATTTCCACCATAATTGTAATTGTCTTCTGCAGTGTCAAAATCTAATCCTCTTGTACCGGTTGTAATTTTGGCATCTGCAAAAATACGCCCTTTATGATAACGTGCGATTGCCGCTAGTTCTTCAAAATTACCTCCCCACTGATGCCCAATACTTTGATTATTGTGTCCGTAATTTGTAATTACAGCGCTGTGCGAGTACACATAAGGTCGAACATGATTGTATTCTAACTGCAAAAACAGATCTTTTACTTGAAACGCATTATAATATTTGGCTCCAATTTGACTTCCAAATTTATTCTTCCAGCTTTTATTTGCTGCTTTTACATCTGATACAGAAAATTCATCTATTAAAAACTGCCCATATAAATTGATCTGATTATTCCATTTGTACTTTGACGTTATCCCTAAAAGCGCATTTCCGCTTTTTGAGGAAGATGTAAATTCAACTGTGCGATAAAAAATAATTGGGTTTACAAAATTAACATCAAATCCTCTATTATTAGAATCTGTCCAAACTACAGATTCAAAAAAGCCAAAGTTTAATTTGTTTGAAACATTCCAGCTTAAGTAATGATTTGCCATAAACTTTGATGCATATGTTTTCTCGATTGTCACATCTGGACGAACATCCTTAAGCCACATATAAGTATTGGTGTATTTTATCTTCCAAAAAGTGGTATTAATTTTAAAATAAGGATATGGACCGGCTCCATCACTTTCAAGTAAAGAACGATAGCCGTCTCCAATAAAATTTCTTCCATAACCCAACTGAAAATCGAAAACTTTACTTGGTGTGAAAGTTATATCAGCTTCTGCTAAAGGAAAATCATAAGCATCAGTTTTAAATCGCTTGGCAATTCCAACTCCCGGGATAATTGCAGGATTTCCTCCAGATGGTTTTATCGATTCGGCATAATCATTAAAATAACCTGCAAAACGACCTTGACTTTCAAAAACTGTTGTAGTGAAATTAATTTGTTTTCCTAATCCTCCTCTAAAATTCAACGCGCGAGTATTTACATAAGTATACGAAGCATCAATATCTGAGGCTTTTCCTATTTGTAAATCGACAATTGGATTTAATGCCAGCCAATAATCCTCTCCTTGAATCTGAACCATATTTTCATTCCAAAATTTTCTTCCTAACCAAGTCGAAACGTTTTTTTGAAGTGATTGATTTACTGCTCTCAGATTATAATATCTAGACACTTCTGTATAAGTATAAGGTTTTGAAGCTGTATGATTATTACTTCCAATTTGATTGAGCGCGCCGTCAAACTGCGCATAGTAACTGTGTGAAAAAGGTACATTTAAATGACTTTCAAATTCAGGCATTTTGTACTTTTTATAGACTATACTGTCTAATTCTGTCATAGGTTTTTCGACTGGCCTTAAAATCGCGGCGGCAGTCAAAGCTTCTTGGGCTATTTGATCTGCATTTTTTAAAGGTATGTCAATGGAGATGGTATATTGAGAGTAAGTTGGTTTTCCGCTGTAAGTAGAAGGTTTTATTTTAGGAAATTTACTAAAAACTCGTTTGACTTCATCAGACAATAAATCATTTGCTGCATTTACATAAATTACTTTAAAACTCCCATTGGCATCAACTTCAAAAAGCACTTTAACTTCTCCTTTATAATTGTTGTGCTGAAGATTTTCGGGAACTTTAAAATTATTAAATACAAAATCCTGAACTTCTTTATAAAAGCAGTTTTCAAGATTTTTAGATTGAAGATTTTCACAATTTGAAAAAACTGGAAATTGCTCTGTGGAAAAACCGAGCTTTATTTTTGTTTCTTGTGAAAAGAGAAAATAAGGATATAAAAGAGCTACAACAAGTAAAAAAATCTTGTTCACGTAAATTTAGACTTATAATTAATACTGATTTGTAGTATTGCCACCGTCTGAAATTACTTTTGCTGCTGAAGTTCCAATACGTTTAACTCCTAAACGAATCATTTCTACTGCATCTTCATACGAACGAACGCCGCCTGCAGCTTTTACAGACAAAGGAGATGCATTTTCTAACATTATAATGACAGCAGGAATTGTTGCACCGTTTGGCAGATCATTTTCGGTTTTATAAAATCCTGTTGAAGATTTCACAAAAACTGATGCGTAATCTTCTTCATTAAAATTGGATACAACTACATTTTTTATAAGTGACGAAAGCTGAATAATTTCTTTTTCATTCAAAGCTGCGACTTCTATAATCCATTTTACGGTTTTATTGTTTGCCAGCCCAATCTGAGTTCCTATTAGAACTTCTTGTTTCACTAATTCAGTATTACCATTTTTGAAAGCTTCATAATTGCAAACAAAATCCAAATCATCGGCTCCATTTTCAATTGCTTCATTGGCTTCTTTTATCTTAATTTCTAAACTTGATTTTCCTTCTGGAAAATCTATTACGGTACCAACAAGTAAAGCTGAATTTGCTTTTACAATCATTTCTTTGGCCATAGTCACAAAATTTGGCCTGATCATAATTAATTTAAACTTTTCCTGAATTGCTTCTTCAATTGCTTTTTTTACGACAATAGTATTCTCTTCTTCTGTAAGTCCGGCTTGAGAAGCTGTTTTTAAATATGTTGAATCTAAATATTGGTTAACATTCATAATTTTGAAATTAGATCGAATTCTACAAAAATACATTAAAATTCTGACAAAATAAATTTTTAGAAATCTTTATTTTTAAACCATAAAAAAACCCACCGAAGTGGGTTATCCTATTCTTATATTTTGTCAATCTGTTTTTTGAAAGCTATAGCAGAAAAAACTGCTACAATTGCGCCTAATGCATTTGCTAAAATATCTGTTACATCTGAAGCTCTTGTAACTGTTGCAATATTTTGCAAAATTTCGATTGTAATTCCGAAAAAAACGGAGAATATAAACGAAATCAAATAGGCTTTGTAATCATCTGCTTCTTTTCCTTTGAGTTCTTTTTTAAAAAAACAAATCCAAGAAATTGTAAATCCAAAATGAAAACAAAAGTGCACGATTTTATCTATACTCGGAAAATTGACTGCTGGTATTTTACTTGAATCTATCAAACAAAGGTATGCAATGATTCCCGAGCAAATAATCGCCCAGATTAAAAGGATTTGTTTAGGCACCTATTAATTGTTTGTATGCTTCATCAGACAATAATGATTCTATTTCTGAAGCATCTGCAATTTTTATCTTAATCATCCATCCTGCTCCGTAAGGATCAGAGTTTACTGTTTCTGGAGCGCTTTCTAAACTATCATTAAAAGCAATAATTTCTCCTGTTAAAGGCAAAAACAAATCTGAAACTGTTTTTACAGCTTCAACTGTTCCAAAAACCTCGTCTTTATCAAGTGTTTGATCTAAAGTTTCTACTTCAACATACACAATGTCTCCTAACTCTTTCTGTGCGAAATGAGTAATTCCTACTGTTGCAACATCTCCTTCGATGCTAACCCATTCGTGATCTTTTGTGTACTTTAAATTTGCTGGTATGCTCATAATTGTGTGTTTGAAAATTGATAATTTAATAATTCTGCAACAAATGTAATAATCTTCTAATAAATTCCTGTTTAGAAACTCAAATTTAATTTCCGAAATTATATCGAAGTGTGAACCCGGATCTAATATTCGTTAAAGGAAATGATGTTGAAATAACAGCTTTTGAAAATGAATGATCGTAATAAAATATTGCTGTCAAGTTTTTACTAAAAGAATAATCAGCTGTTAATTTTAATGACCAGATATTTTGTCCTGCCGCAAGTTGATTATTATCGTAATCTAAATATCGCACTAATGTTTCATTATTTCTAAATGAGAAATCGGCCTTAATATTTATATCACTCTTAATAATTCCTGTTGGAGAATCTGCTAATCTTGACGAAAAAATAACGTCTTTAAAACGATATCCTAATCCAACTATATATTCTACTCCTCTAACTTCTGTCAATAAATTATTATCAAAACTCATTGATAATGCTCTGTCTTTTTTAATCTCAGAAAGCACTCGTAAAGAACTCTTCAATTCAAAATCCATTCGAATTAATGGACTAAACTGCTCAACTAAGTTAACGTTAGACATAATAATTTGATTATAAAAATTAGTATTAACGTCTTGCGTCTTAGCAGGATCATTAAAATCAAAGTTAGATCTAAACTGATTCACAGTATAAGATGCTCTATAATTATGCTGTAATGAGAAACGCTTAAACTTATCTTTAAAATACTTATAGCGCATTAATCCATTATATTTAATACTCCAGTTTGGAATTGGAAAGCTTCTAAAAATATCAGTAGATGAACCAGAAGCATCAGCGCCTGTATATGCCGCCAAGAATGA
Source organism: Flavobacterium sp. YO64 (assembly GCF_004119505.1). Lineage (NCBI taxonomy): Bacteria > Pseudomonadati > Bacteroidota > Flavobacteriia > Flavobacteriales > Flavobacteriaceae > Flavobacterium > Flavobacterium sp. YO64. The sequence goes on from NZ_NRQV01000034.1 coordinate 23,662, forward strand.
TGGTAACAAAACAGCTTGATTACTTTTTGTATATCCAATAGGATACCCTTGATTGGAAACATATATTTTATAATTAGGATCTGTTTCTGCTGGAATTGGATTATTTGCATCTCCATATCTAGGAATTTCCACTCCTGCGCCATAATGTTCTTCTGCCAAACGGTTTGCAATTATTAAGCGATTATTTCTAAAATCATCAAATGCTGCAGACTGTGTTTCATTACTAGTTGAAAAAGCTGTTTTAATCAAAACTGTCGAAATAGAAAACATTCCATAAGTATAAGGCGACAACGGCAAATATTCTCTCGTTGCTGGATCAACACTAAACTGTTCTGATGAGTTTTCAGAATAGGCGCGATCCATTGCCAAATCAATTTTTAAGTCGGGAAGCAAATCAATGTTTGCTGTAACTTTTAAAAGCTTATTTGAAACTTGTGTAAAACTTTGATTGAAATCTTGGTAAGTTGTCAGCCATCCATTTTTAGCAGCTTCGTAACGAACATCATCTTGGCTTCCAAATACAAATCCTAAACTTGGTTTTGATGTTCCTAAGAAACCAATACTTGGCGTATATCCAGGTAAAACGGTACCGCTGTTTTTGGTGTAATTAATTTGAACATTTTTCACACTGGTCAACACACCGATTAAACCATCATAAAAAGGACTGCTGCTTACAACTGGTTTGGCTGTATTAACAATTTTCTCACCTGGTTTTGGCGGAGCTGCTGTTTTAGGTTTTGCAGGAGATTTTGCACCCGGCGTTAATCCTAAGTACTTATACAACATATTCATGTTTAAGGTTGTAGTAAGTGTATTAGAATTTGCGTTTTGGATTGTATTTCCTAAATCGTATATATTACCACTGGTGTCTTCGTATTGAGTAAATGCTGTTGAAGCACGATTCCAACTGTAATCAGCCGTATAAGAATAACTCGCTTTTACAAAACTAAAGATTGGAATTTTATTGATTGGAATATCATAGTTCAATATTAACTGCTGAACGTGCTGGTTTGGCGTACCAATATCCCAATAATCATCCCAAATATTAAAATCTTCTTTTGGAGAATTATCATCGTTTAAGAAATTTCGAACGATATTATTTGATGCTGCTGAGTAATTTAGCTTTAATGATTTAGTTAAGTTAAAACCAAAACCATATTGATAATTAAAGGCAAAATTTCTTCTATAAAGAGGATCAAGTCCAATACCTTCGACTTCAACTATTCTATACTGCTGACGATTGCTTTGTCTTAAAATATTAGTATTAAAAGATATGTTTGACGGCAGATAATTAAAATTGATGTCGCTTAACATTTTCCAATAATCACTTTTCTTCATAAACTTTGTAGTCTTGAACGGAACTACTTCTTTGGGTTGAAATGTATAGGCATAATTTACTGCTGTACTAGACTGCTCGTCTTCATAACTTTCAACTTCATAATCATGTCTTTCGACTTGATTGTATGATTGTGAAAATGTAAAATTCTCCACATCATAAACATGAGGTTTCTGCTCTGGAGCTCTGTCTTTTCTAACACCAATAAAGTTGATACTTTTACGTTTCGTATAATCTACAGCACGAGTTCTGATATTGTCTTTTTCGGCCTCATTTGTTGTTTCTCTTATTAACTGATCTAACTTAATATCTTGATTAAAAGGGTCATATTCTGGCGTAATCACTTCTTCACCTATTGCATAATTAAACGGCAGGTTGATTCCCCACTTTGGAGGCAGTAATTTTCCTAAATTTAAATTGGTAACAATGTTGTATTGCTGTATATCTTCACGGCTTCGCTCGTTTGCACCCTGTTCCAAAGATCCAAAACCAATAGTACTTTTTCTACCAGTTGCAGAAACAGTTGCAAAATCGGCCATATTAGTATCAACATTTAATATTGCTGCCATTCCGCCTTTATTCTCTAAATCAGCTAATCGAAGTTCGTTAAACCAAACTTCTCCTTTTATATCTTTATGATCGGCCCTGCTTTTTACTCCCACCATTAAGTTTCGCACTAAACCAAAATTAGGATTTCCTTTTATACCTAATTTTAATCTGCCGTCACCATCTCCTCCGCTTGATAAATCATCATCTGGATAATAAATTCCATTAATATCGCGCTTATCTGAATTGATATCAATAGACATGGCTTTAATTTTCATTCTGGTCAACAAATCAAGAGCTAAATCTATATTATTCTCTTCCATCCACACTAAGTCTGGACTTATCGTACAAGAACCTCCGGTTCTGGTAACTTTTAATGGAATTTCTACTTGATAGAAGTTTTGTGTAAAGTCATTTCCGAAACGAATAAAACCAACCATTTCATCATCTTCAAGTGTATTTTCATTTGGCAGAGATTCGGCATGTAAAAACATTTTAAGTTTTTTGTATTGACGCATATCAACACTTACGTTTTTAAAAACCGCTCTTGAATCTTGATACTGCAAACCTACACCACCAATTCGCACCGCTAAAGATTGCTCGTTTTGATTGATAACAGTATTGTTATTATACAACTGCTCTCTTCGAACTCCCGGTGGAATTACATAATTTACCGGACACTTTGTTCCATTTTCTTGAATGTTTACTGCCGCTACATCAAACTCTACTCCATCATCGTCTGGATTTGGATCATTTGCATCAAGGGTTCCTGTATATCTTCTCCATTCTCCTCTTACTAAATCTAAGGCTCCAAATCTTACGGTAGTCTGATTATTAAATCCTGTCATGAACATACGCATGAAACGAATAGATCTAAAATCTGTAATATTACCAATTGTGTTTTGTGGCTGAGAAACTGGAATTTTAAACTGAATCCATCTTGCTGTAGTTGTTCCTCCGTTTGGCAGTTCGACATTACTTACTTCTCTAATATCTGTAACATAATTTTGTCCTACCTGCATTCCCGGCTTTACATCAATACTATATTCGTAATAAGCATTGATGGTACTCATCGTATTATCACGATTAATATCTTCAACATCTGGAAGAGTTGTTGAACCACGATTTGGATCATTAATACTTACTGCTGAGTTTCCTTCAACTCCGTTATAGTTTTTATAACGTTCAAGAACCCCACCGTCAGTATTTAAGTAATAGGTATAATCGTCTGCGGCAGGGTCAGCTTCTCCTGCATAATTTGTATAAATTGCCCCTTCTTTTGAACTTGGCAGACCGTCTAAACCAACATCTTGATTTTTTCGGTTCTCTGGATTGGTGTCAAAAGCATAAATTAAAGATTGTGATGCAGGGACATCTCCCCAAAGCGGCTGCGGGTTAACCATAATTTGATCTGGCCCTAATCCGTTTTCATATTGTTTTCTTCCGTCTTTTAAAACGTCTTCGGAAATTTCTCCTAAGTTGAAATATATTTTACCTGTATTAGTTCCTGGTGTTTCTCCATTTCCAACATAAGGATCCAGCACCCAAAACTGAATATACTCTACATTTCCTTGTTCAAAATTTGTTGAGTTTAAAGCTCGCATGATTCCACCAAAATTTGACGATGGATTGCTTGAACTAAAATTTGGATTATTATTATAAGGTCCTCTATCTGATGGATAGTAGGTTAAATCAAGCGTATTGACTACCTGAATCTGTCCTTGAGCAATATCGGTATTTGGATATAATTCTCGGCTGTAAATTCTTCTTGTTGTATTTAAAGACAAATCATCATTTGAAATTCCAGATGGTTTTGAGGAATAAAAAATTGGATCAATGGTATACCAAGATAGTTTTGCTCTTTTATAACCGTATTCTAAAGTGTTTGAATTGGCATTAAATGTATTATCGTTTATAGAATTCACAAATGGTGTTGATGCTAAACTCCATGCATAAGCAGATCGCATATCAATTGTAGTCTGTGAACCTTCAAAATCATCAACATAAATGGTTGCTTCTCCTTCAAAATCACTTGCTTTTGGTGCATCTGGTCTTAAAAATGCGACTTCTCCGCGAATAGATAAGTTTGAAGGTACATCGGTATCAATATTAGGCAATTTGTTTGCTAATCTTGTCAAAAACGGAACTTCTGTCGAGTAATTTCCATTAAAACCAAAAATGGTATTATTTACTGACTCTTGACCATAACTTGATTTTTGAGTAAATGGTCTTTCGGTCATTTTTAAATAAGTTCCTCCAACAACAAATTTATCTGAAATTTTATGCTCGACATTGAATCCCATAAATCTTCTAGTCTGCTGCCCGAAGATTGAATTATTCTCTAATGAAACTTCTATTGGGGTATTTGATGCCTGAAGTGAAGGATCTAAAATTTGCACTCTTCCTAGTTGGTAATCGACACTATAATCGATACCTTCAACTAGTCTTCGTCCGGCTGCAGTAACCACAACAGATCCTTGAGGTACATTAAATGCTCCAATAGGTATTCCGTTGCTTCCTGATGATTTGTATTTTCCTCTTAATAAGAATTTATTTTTATCGCTGTCTTGCAATGCTCCTGCCTGAGTGTTTTTATACATATTTCTAAAAACATACTTTTGCTGATTGGCATTGTAAGTTGTTGGATCGTTATATGTTTCTCCTGCGCTGTTTTGTAATTTTTTAAAGATAAGCTCCCCAAAAGGTTCTTTTGTTGTAAAAATTACACGCCCGTTCTGAACATCGACTGTTATTCCAGGAATGTAATCAAAAAATCCATCTCCACCTGTTTGCGGATCATTATTATAGTTTAAGCGATCTAAGTTGAAAACGTTTAATAATGGCGTTTGTTCCACTTTACTATCTGGCGCTGGATTTGGAGGAAAAGTAGTTCCTTGAACTGGTGTAATGTAGTTTATAGGCGATGGATCTGTATAAAGGATATTTAACCTAAAGTCGTCTTGCTTAATTTGATAGGCCTGTGGAATCTGATAAACGTTTTTCATCATCAAATTCCAAACTGGATTTTTAACGTTTGTCAAATTACTTTTCAGCATTTTTAAAACTAAGCTCTGTGTTATAATTGCCTGATTGCTATTATTATTTCCAGTAACTACTGTTCCGTCAATACCATCACTTCCAAATTCTCCTACTTGGTACACTTTTCCACCCACTGTATATTCAAAAGCTACTGCTAAAATTTCGTCGTTTGCTAAACGCTGCTGTAACGATAAATATCCTAATTGAGGATTAAATGTATACTCTGCAGCTGTTAATTTTCGAGCATTTTCTAATACCGAATAATCAGTGGCTTCGCTTACATTGGTATTATTAAATCCTGATTTTGCAGTTACAATTTCTCTAATATTAGAATTTAAATATGCTCCTGCTTGACCAATGGTCGCTGGATCATATTTATTATTGGTATTATTTGTTGGTGTATCTACAGGATTATTAAAAAATCCAGTGCTAGAACTTATTACAACAACTTCATTATCTGGAATACCACTAATCTGGCCTTCACCTAAATCCTGAAGCGCTATAATGTTTCTTAAGTTATTATTGTTTGTGCTTATACGATTTTGTTTGTTGGTTACCCAAACTTCTAATCTCGTTATCTGTACACGACTATCAATAATTGGATAATTCCTTAGAGATGCGTCATACTTATTTCTAAAATACTGAGATAAGAAAAAGTGTCGATCGTTATCATAATCTAAAGCATACAAATCAAAGTTTTGAACTGTTCCTCCGTTTTCGGCAACGACGCTTTTTGTTTGTGATTTTTGTTCTGAAAAAACACCTGTAATCGTTGTTTTTCCAAATTGCAACTGTGTTTTAACCCCAAACAAACTCTGAGCTCCACGAATTAAGGTACTATTAAGCGGCATGCTGACATTACCAACTTCTACTTTTTGGATGATATCATCTTCTGATGGTGTATAGGCCAGTTTAAATAAGTTCTGAAAAGCAAATGTTGATTGTGTATCGTAATTTGCATTTACCTCTAATCTTGTTCCTACTTTACCCATTAAACTCATACTGATTCGCTGATCGAAATCAAAGGTAAGACTTGATCTATTACGAGGTGAGAATGAAGGGTTGTCTTGTTTTGTATAACGCATACCTAAATCCATCTCAACAGATCCGGTAGGTTTTACGTCGATAGTATTACTTCCAAATACACTTTCAAAAAGACTTGAATTAATATAGTAGCGTGGCAGTAAATCTTTTTTGGCAGCTTCACTGTTTGCTTTCTTACCATCGATTGCATCGGATTTCTTTCTAAAATAATCTCTTCTGGATTCTTTTAAAACTAAATCTTCGTATTCTTTGGGTGTTAAAATAAGGGGATAATCAATAGAAAAACCATCGACTGATTTTGTATAAATGTAACGATCTGTAATTGGATCATATCGATAAGCTGAGAGTATACTAGGCGGATTTTCTAACTCCAATTTTCCAACAGAAAACTGAGTTTTGGTTGTATCTTGAGCCGCCGGATTTACTTGTGATCGCAAAACGTTACCACATAATAAAACCAGCAAAAAAATACAAATTTTACGCATACAATTCGTTTATCAAGATTGGGTTTACAAGCTTTTTAATGCTTTTTTAATAATCGTTTCTACGGTAGCTTCCGGATCTTCTTTTACAATCTTTTCGACTACTTTTTCTGAAGTTTTTCTAACAAATCCTAAAACTTCCAAAGCAGATAACGCTTCATCTCTATTTGTATTGTTTTGAACTACGGAAACTTCATCTAAATCGTACAACTTTAACACTTTTTCTTTTAAATCAAGTATTACTCGCTGTGCTGTTTTGTTTCCAATTCCTTTTATAGATTGAATAACACCGACATCTCCCGATGCTATGGCATTGATAATTTGTCTAGGTTCAATAGAAGACAGCATTGTTCTTGCAATATTGGCTCCAATTCCTGAAACAGACAAAAGCATTCTAAATATTTCTCGCTCTGATTTTTCGACAAAACCAAATAAAGTATGCGCATCTTCTTTGATTTGAAGATGCGTATACAATTTTATAAAATCAGCGTTAGGAATTAATGAAAAGGTATGCAACGATATGTTTACATGGTATCCCACTCCACCACAATCAATTACGACTTCTGTGGGATTTTTTTCAACTAATTTCCCTTGCAAATGTGCTATCATAGTATTATTTATAAGTATCAAATATAACAAAAATGCAATAAAATTAAGACAATATTATTTGATCCTTACTTTATTGTACTACTCTGCTAATTTGTTTTTTTTACTTTCTTTTTGCTGCGCGTCAATTACCGCAATTGCTGCCATGTTGACCATTTCTTCAACACTTGCTCCTAATTGAAAAATGTGAACTGGTTTACCCATTCCCATCATAATTGGCCCAATAGAGTTAACTTTATATAACTCTTTCAACAATTTGTATGTAATATTTGCCGACTCTAAATTAGGAAAGATTAATGTATTAACTTTTTTACCTGCTAATTTAGAAAAAGGAAATTTTTCTTTAAGCATATCTGGATTTAAAGCAAAATCTGCTTGAATTTCACCATCAACAATCATGTCTGGATGATTTTTATGTAAGTAAGCAACTGCTTCTCTTACTTTTGAAGCACTTTGACTTGTTGATGATCCAAAGTTTGAATAAGAAACCATCGCTATAACAGGCTCAACACCAAACATTTTTGCTGTTTTTGCCGTCATAATAGCTATGTTTACTAGATCTTCTGAACTTGGATTGATATTAATTGCTGTATCTGAAAGGAACATTGGTCCACGAGAGGTAAGCATCATGTTTGCAGTTGCAACAAGAGATGCTCCTTGCGCTTTTTCGATTAGCTGAAGCATTGGTTTTACAACACTTGGATAACTTCTTGAATAACCTGTAACTACAGCATCAGCTTCTCCTTCATTAACCATCATTGCTGCAAAATAATTTCTTTCGCGCATAAACTTCTGAGCATCAAGCAATGAAACTCCTCTACGTTCTCTGGTTTCCCAATAAGAATTTGCAAATCGATTTCGTCTTGCTTCTTCTTCATTAGTTTTAGGATCAATAATTTCAAGATCAGCATCAAAACCTAATTCGGCTTTTAATTCTAAAATTAATTCTCTATTTCCTAATAATACTGGCGAACCAATACCATCTTCATAAACAATTTGAGCCGCTTTTAAAACATTTAAATGATCTGCTTCTGCAAAAACAACTCGCTTAGGATTTAATTTAGCACGATTGGTAATTAAACGCACCATCTTGTTATCGTTACCCATACGCTCACGAAGCACATCTTCATAAGCTGCCCAATCTGTAATAGGTTTTTTTGCTACTCCAGATTCCATTGCTGCCTTAGCAACTGCAGGTGCTACAATAGTAATTAATCGAGGATCAAAAGGTTTAGGAATGATATATTCTTGACCAAAACCTAATTTTGTTGCACCATAAGCTACGTTAACTTGTTCTGGAACTGGTTCTTTTGCTAAAATAGCTAAAGCTTTTACAGCCGCCATTTTCATTTCTTCATTAATTTTAGTAGCACGTACATCTAACGCTCCTCTAAAAATATATGGAAAACCTAAAACATTATTTACTTGGTTAGGAAAATCTGAACGTCCTGTAGCCATAATAACGTCTTTTCGCGTTTGAACAGCTAAATTATAATCGATTTCCGGATTTGGATTTGCCATTGCAAACACAATCGGATTTTCTTTCATTGTCAATAACATTTCAGGTGACAGAATATCTCCTGATGATAATCCGATGAAAACATCTGCTCCATTTACTGCATCTGCTAAATCAATTTTAGGACCGTTAACCGCGTACTTTAATTGTAATTCTGAAAGTGAAGGATTGTCTTTTGTTAAAAGTCCTTTACTATTGTACATTAAAATATTTTCGACTTTTACTCCTAATAAAACATATAGGTCAGTACAAGCAATTGCAGCAGATCCTGCTCCTGAAACAACAACTTTTACTTCTTCGGCTTTTTTGCCTGCTAATTCAAGTGCATTGATTAAAGCTGCAGAAGAAATAATCGCAGTTCCGTGCTGATCATCATGCATTACCGGAATGTCTAATTCTTCTATTAATCTTCTTTCAATTTCGAAAGATTCTGGTGCTTTAATATCTTCAAGATTGATACCTCCAAAAGTTGGGGCAATATTTTTTACCGTTTGAATAAATTCTTCAACATTTTCGGTATCAATTTCTATATCAAAAACATCAATGTCTGAGAAGATTTTAAACAGTAAACCTTTCCCTTCCATTACTGGCTTTCCTGCCTCTGGACCTATATTTCCAAGACCTAAAACAGCTGTACCATTTGAAATTACAGCTACTAAATTTCCTTTTGCTGTGTATTTATAAACGTCTTCTTTGTTTGCTGCAATTTCTAAACATGGTTCAGCAACTCCCGGCGAATAAGCCAGTGATAAGTCTCTTTGGGTTGCATATTTTTTTGTTGGAACTACTTGAATTTTTCCTGGAGTTGGCTCTGCGTGGTACAGTAATGCCTCTCTTTTTTTACTCTCTTTGTTCATTATTTTTAGCTTTTATTCTAGCTTACAAAGATATAAGTCTTAGCTTAAAAAGGTATGTTTTTACTACTTTCTTTTGTTAAAATGTTAAATTAATAACGTCAAAAAAATAGCCCATGACATAATGGACTATTTAAAAAGTTATATTTCATAAAATTTATTTACTGTGAGATATAGGAATTTAAGTGGTTAATGGTGTCTTTTTGAATTTCGATAACAGCTTTTACCACATCGCTGATCGAAATTATTCCTACTACAATTTCGTTTTCTAAAACTGGAAGATGTCTGATTCTCTTTGAACTCATCAACTCCATACAATCCTCGATATTATTGGATAATTTAACCGAAAAAACATTGCTTTCCATGATTTCATGCACAAGGGTTTCTTTGGAAGACTTATCTTTTAAAACAATTTTTCGAGCATAATCCCTTTCAGATAAAATTCCTTTTAAGTCATTTCCGTCAATAACAAGGATTGCTCCTATGTTTTTTTCGCCCATTACTTTCAAAGCCTCATAAACTGTTGTTGTTGAATGTACCGAATAAACATTTTTACCTTTTGCGTTTAGTATTTGATCTACAGTCATATCTGAAAAATTTTAGATTTATAAAGTTAAAAAAAAATTGCACACTATTTACTTCTAACTCTATCTTTTAAAAACACAACACATTCATTTTAAACATTATACATTGTTTTTTAACTTTTTAAAACTATATACTAAAGAACAAAAACATTTACGGCTCTTTTTTGCCAAAAATCAGCTTTTTTAACTTTTAAAGAGTTCTCAAGAAAAAAGCCCTTTTCTAGATTTAGAAAAGGGCTTATTAGATTTTAAAGAAACTTATTTTTTACATTGCAACTACAATAAATTCGCTGCGTCTGTTTAACTGGTGCTGTTGTTCGGTACATTTTACACCGTCTGCACATTTATTAACTAACTGTGTTTCACCATATCCTTTTGCCGTTAATCTACTGGCATCAACTCCTTTACTTATTAACCAATCTCTTGTTGACTGGGCTCTTTTATCAGATAAAATTTGATTACTTTCAGATGAAGATCGGCTGTCTGTATGTGATCGAATATCTAATTTTAAATTCGGATACTGATTTAAGGCTTGTACAACTTTAATTAGCGAAGCTTCGGATGATTTTTTAATTGTAGCTTTTCCTAAATCAAAAAAGTTCATCGGAATGTGAAGTAATTTTACCAAATCTGATCCGACGTTAATAGTCCCTATTTTCAAAGGTTTAATAGCTAATTTATTTACCGCTATTTTCTTAATTTCGGCAGGCTGCACATTTTTATGCAACCCAATTGGTAATTCAGTTTTACCATTTTCTTTCTTTAAAACAATTGAAACATCTTTTCTGTTAAAACCGTCTTTAACAACTCTTATAGAATACTTCTTTCCACATTTTACATTTTCAAAAGCATAATTGCCTTTTTCATCAGATTCAACATTTTGCAGCGTATTGAAGTTTTCATCAAACAAAATAAGAGAAGCATTTGCTAAAATTTCATTTGATTCAGCATCTGTAATTATTCCTGACAGCGCTTGTTCGCATACCAATTTTTTTATTTCTGTAAATCGATAGATATTATCTGAATCATGCATGTTTTCGCGGTTTGACGAAAAGAATCCATTTCTCTTTCTACTGTCGATTATAAAAGCAAAATCATCTTGTTTACTGTTTACTGGCTGTCCAACATTTTGAACTTCGTCCAGCGTTCCGTCTTCATTCATTTTTACAACAAACACATCAAGGCCTCCTAGACCTGGACGTCCGTCTGAAGAAAAATACAATTCATTATCACCTGAGACAAACGGGAATGTTTCTCTACCTTCTGTATTTACACGTGCTCCTAAATTTTCAGGAGTTCCAAAAGTTCCATCTGTATTTATGGTTACTTTGTACAAATCAGATTCTCCAAGAGTTCCAGGCATGTCTGAAGCAAAATACAACGTTTTTTCGTCTATGCTTAGAGCAGGGTGTGCAGTACTGTATTGATCACTTGTGAAAGGCAGCTCCTTTATATTATCCCATTTATCATCAACCAATTCTGCTTTATAAAGTTTAAGAAGCGTTACATTCTTATTATTTTCTCCTCTTTTACCATCAATAAAATTATTTCGGGTAAAATACATTGTGCGTCCATCTTTTGTAAACACTGGAGAAGATTCATTAAAGTTTCCATGGTCTTTTTTATAGAAAAGTTTCACTTTTCCAACACTTCCATCTGGTAATAAATCTGCTGTAAAAAAAGTAGAAAAGGATTTATTTGTCCATTTAAAGTTTTTTCTGGCTATTCCGCCGGTATCTCTTGCTGAAGTAAAAATAATCTTGTTATCATAAATTACTCCTCCGTAATCTGAAAATTCAGAATTAACTCCAGCATCGGCGATTACAAATCGTCCCGAATTGGATTTAATTTCGTCTAAATAATTTTTCTCGTTTCTAACTAAAGCAGCTCTATTTTCTGACGCAGCTCTGGTGTTAAATATTTCTAAGATTTGATCTGCTCTTTGATAATGTCCTACTGATTTTAAGGATTGCGCATACCTGTATAAATATTCTGGTAATTGATTTTTATTGATTCTGTAAAGTTCTCCGTACCATTTTTCTGCATTTCTTAAATCGGCTGTAAAATAATAAGAGTTTCCAAGTCTTTGAAGCAGTTTTTCGTCAAAATCTCCTTTTTCCATTACTTTTCTGTAGGCCTTTATAGCGTCTACATATTCATAATTGTCATATTTTTTATCCGCTTTACTTACTCGTTTTGCATATGCTTTTTTTGCCTTCTCTTCTTTTTTTGCAAGTTTAACCTCCTTGCTGCTTTTAGTTTTATTTTCTTTACTTATAAGTTTTGTCTGCGCATTTATTTGGAAAAAGAAGCATAGTAATAGAACTGAATAACCTATTTTTTTAATTTTCATTATGGCATATATTAGAAGAATCTTGGAGATATCATTTTATTATAATTATTAAAAAACTCGAAACGAAGGAATATCTCGTGAGAACCTGAATTATAGTTATTTAGCTTAGTAGTTTCACGATCATAAGCGTAACCTATATACATTCCTTCTGAGACTTGAAAACCTGCCATTGCACTTAATGAAGCACTCCATCTGTAAGCCAATCCCACGACAAACTTTTCATTAAACATAAAATTTCCAGATAAATCAACTTGTAAAGGGGCTCCTTGAACCATTTTTGTTAGAACAGCTGGTTTAAATTTGAGATAATAATTAAGATCAAATACATAACCTGCCATTAAGTAATAGTTGATTTTATCTTTAAAAATTGCGACATCATTGTCATCATATCTATTTGTTTCTATGAAATTTGGAATGGAAAAACCAACATAGGCTTTGTCTGAGTGCCAATAAACTCCTGCTCCAATATTTGGTGAGAACTTATTATTTAAGTCCTGAAACTGTGGATCTCCCTGATCTTCGGGATTAAGTTTGTTTATGTCTAAATTGAATAAATTGGCTGTTGCTTTAATTCCAAACGAAAGTTTGAAGGTTTCGGATGTTGGTATTGAATACGATATATCTGTTGATAAGGTATTTTCATTTGTAGGTCCGATTTTATCATTTACAAGCGAAATACCTATTCCGATATCGCTGTTATTTATTGGTGTGTTTAATGAAAAACTGCTGGTTTTTGGTGCGCCGTCAAGCCCTATCCATTGGGTACGATACAATCCGAAAACACTCATTACTCCTCGTGAACCAGCATATGCGGGATTTACATTTATAGTATTGTACATGTATTGTGTATACTGAGCATCTTGCTGCGCAAAGCCTACAATGGAAAAGAATATAAAAATTAAGCTTAATTTTTTCATTTAAAAGAATTTAAAAAAACGGCTTAGCTTAATACTAAGCCGTTTGTAATTTTTATTTATTTAGATATAAATAACCTGAAAGTTCGTGAGGGTTAGAATCGCTATCTACATATTTAATAATATAAAAATAGGTTCCTACAGGTAATCCAGCAGTTTCACTAATAGTTGTACGCCCTTGTGAAAATCCTGTAAACACTCGATCTTCATTATTGTAACGGTCAATATCAAAAACTAATACTCCCCAACGATTGTAGATCTCTACTGTATTTTTTGGATAACATTCTAATCCTTGAATGTAGAATCTTGAATTCTTAGCATCTCCATTTGGAGAGAAAGCATTAAAGACTTTTATTACACATCCGGTTAGACCTAAAACAGTTGGTTTATCATCTGTAATACTTGCATCATCAGAAATATCTTCAACTACAACTCCTCTTGCACTGCTTCCTTTTACACTTGCTTGATTACTTACACTTCCGTGATTAATGTCACTTTGTGTTATCTTATATTCTGCAGTAAAATTGGTATCATTAGATTCGTTTACATCTAGGTCAATTGCTTGCCCAAAGACTTTAACACCAACTAAAGGATCTGTAATCATAACTCCTTTTAATGGAACATTTCCTGTATTTGTTACCACAAATCTGTATGTAATTGTTTCTCCAGCATTTGCAACTCCATTACCATTTTCATCATTGAATACAGCTGTTTTAACAAGTGCAATTTCTGGAACTTCAACAAAAACATTTAACATTCCGGTACTGCAATTAGATGAATCTGCTTTTTCGCAAACTTGATATGCAATTGTATAATTTCCTCCCGGCGTATTTGGTTTCACATTTACGGTTCCATCTGAATTAAATTCAAAATATGGACTTTTTGATATGTTAGTAATTATAATATCTAGAGAGTTAATTGGCTTCTCATTTAAGAAATCATTATCTAAAACATTTATAAATTCAAGTGAACCATTTATTCCATCGGCAACAGCAGTATCATTACCTAAAACAATTTCTGAAACTGGCGGTTCAGGATCAACACTGTTTTCTACTGAAACTTTCACTTTTGCCTGACTGCAATTATCTGTACTTAAGACTTCACAAATTTGGTATGTCAATTCGTAATCCCCAACTGGAGTTCCATCTTTTACTTCTATTGATCCATCCGCTTTTAGAATTAAATTAGGATTTGAAACTACTGTTGTTAAAATAACAGTTGAAGGATCTAATGGCAAACCATTATAAGTGTCATTTTTAAAGACATTTACGTTTGGTTTTTCTCCTTTATTAGTATCTATAGTTCCTCCATTGTCATCATTTGCTTTTAATAACCCTGCACTAGGAGCTGAACCTGTAACAAGAACATAACTTTTGACACTTGCACAATTTGTCGTTGGATTTAAAAATTCGCAAATTGTATATTCAACCTCATAAAGTCCTACTGGCGTTCCCGCATCTACTTTCACAGTTCCGTCTGCATTTAAAGTTAATCCTGCTGGTACATTTATACTTGTCAAGATTACTCCTCCGTTACTATTTTTAATAACAACTGCAACTCCGTTTAAAAGATCATTTTTAACTAATGAATATGTCGTTCCACCAACTCTTCCATTGATTGCATCTGTAGTCTCCGTCAATGCAGTGATAATTGATTTACCTACTACTATAGTTGAAGTTACTTCATCACAATTTGTTGGATTGGTTACTTCGCAGATTTTGTACGTTACATCATAATTTCCTGCAGCTGTATTTGCTGCAACTGTTACTGTTCCGTCTGCATTCAGAGTTAATCCTGATGGCACAGTTACTGGGGTAACTTTTACCTCCCCTGGGTTAGTACCCACTACTACTGCAGCTCCGTTTAATTTATCATTTAACGTTAAGGCTGGAGTTGTTCCTCCTGTGTAACCATTGATCGAAGCTGTCGTTTCTGCTACTGCATCGATTGTCGGCTGGCTAACTACAATAACTGAAGTTACT